>CASBQF010000272.1 GCA_949127775.1 Oscillatoriales cyanobacterium PMM_0080 | reverse complement strand
TAAGTTGATAAAACGTTCTGCATATGGCTTTAGAAATTTTGAAAACTACAAAAATAGATGTTTGCTTACTTGGCATTTTAATTGTTAGTTTGGCATACCAAGTAAGGAAGAACCAAAATATTTATTGGATACAAATATTATCTCGGAAGTGACTCGCCTAGAGCCTAATGTTAGTGTGACTCAAAAGCTTAGTGAACATCAACGAGAAGTTGGGACAGCAACCGTGGTTATTCATGAACTTTTATATGGATGTTTGCGTTTAGCTGAATCTAAAAAAAGTCAGTTTTTTTTGGCTTATATTAGTCAAATTCCTCTGAAAATGCCAATCCTTAATTACGATCTTACATCTGCACAATGGCACGCAAAGGAAAGAGCTAGATTATCTAAGATAGGCAAAACTCCTGCATTCGCTGATGGGCAGATTGCGAGTAGAGCTTACTGTAATAATTTAGTTCTAGTGACTAATAACGTTTCTAATTTTCAAGGTTTCGATGGTTTGAAAGTTGAAAATTGGTTTGTTAGCCAAAGTGCGATATGAGTTGTGAGTGGAGATAAATTGAATTACGATAGAAACAGGACTTACGCATTTCAAAGTAATTCTTTTTTGGCCCATGAGTTCCGATCTAGTTCCTCTGCTTCCCAAAGTCACAATTGGCCGCCGCGCTGCTGCTTTCTGCATCGACGGCTTCGCCGTTTGGCTGCCCAGTTTGCTTCTGGGCACAAATCCGATCGCCCAAACCGTATTTTTTGTCCTACTGTGGCTGATTATGCGCGTAGCCATCGTCAGGAAAAATAAAGGTCAAAGTCTTGGCCGCTGGGCTGTAGATATCAAAATTATCGATCCCAGACTCGATCGCACTCCCGGCCTGCAAGAATTGTCCAAACGCGAGGCTTTGCTTGGCGCTTGCGCGGCTCTAGCCTTCCTAGCCCTCGGGGGACTCACCTCTACTAATGCGGGCGTTGTGCTGCTGATGTTGCCCCTGGCGATCGACTGTAGCGTTGCCTTCACCGACACCTCCCGGTTTCCGCAAGCTTTCCACGATCGACTCGGCGGGACGATCGTCATCGGCACTCGCCGCGGCTACTCCCTCGATATCAAAGTTAAAAGATTGCTTGACCAAGTGCAGACTAATGTGAGAAGATAACAAATTGTGTTTAAATTAGTCGAAATTTATTTAGAATTATGGCTAAAGGCGTCCGCATCGTAATTACCCTAGAGTGTACTGAGTGCCGAACAAACGCGAGCAAACGCTCGAAAGGCGTGTCTCGGTACACCACCTCCAAGAACCGTCGCAACACGACGGCGCGGCTGGAACTCAAAAAGTTCTGCCCCCATTGCAACAAGCACACGACTCACAAAGAGATCAAGTAGTCAGTGGTCAGTGGTCATTAGTCATTAGTCATTAGTCAGTAGTCATTGGCAATTGATATTGACCCAGGAAAAGCAGATAACTCACAAATGCTTTCCTGACGGCTAGCAACTAACAGACAACAGTCAACAGACAACAGTCAACAGTCAACAAACAAGAAACCATGACTTACTTTCGCCGGCGTGTATCGCCAATCAAACCAGGAGATCCGATCGACTACAAAGATGTCGATTTGCTCAAAAAATACGTCACAGAACGTGGTAAAATCCTGCCCCGCCGGATTACAGGCCTGACAGCAAGACAGCAACGAGACCTGACTCGAAGCATCAAAAGAGCCAGAATTGTAGCTCTGATGCCCTTCGTAAACCAAGAAGGCTAATCGGATTTTGGATTTTAGATTTTAGATTTTGGACGGTCATAGAAGCTAGGCGAAAATAACGTTTTTACGTCATTTAACCAGAAAAAATACAAGTCTCCAAAATCTAAAATCCCCAAATCGAAATTAGATAAGTCGCAAATGTAAAAATCTAAAATATAAAATATAAAACTGGCAAGTGGAGAAGGGAACCTTAGTAGAATTTAGACTGCACGGCGACCGCCGTCTAGCTGTGGCCGATCGCCCCGACGGCAAAAAAAATTGGGTATTGGTAGACGAAAATAGTCAACCGCACAGCATACCGCCTAAACAAATCACCTATGAAATTGCTGGAGAAACCTACAAACCCTCCGATATTCCAAAATTTCTCAAAGAAGTAGAAGTTTACTCAGATCCATCCAGTCTAGAAGTAGCTTGGGAATTGCTAGTAGACGGCGGAGAAACCGCAGATCCGGAATCCTTAGCGGTGCTCCTATTTTCCGATCGCACTGCGGCACAATGTTATGCAGCCTATTGTTTGTTGTCAACAGACAAATTGTATTTCAAACAAAAGGGCGATCGCTACGAACCGCGATCGGCCGCCCAAGTAGCCGAAATCAAACACCAGCAAGAAGTAGAACAGCAGCGACACCAAGAATCCCAAGGATTTTGGGATCGAGTCAAGCAGCGACTGGCCGGCGAAAATGTAGATTGGGCAAGTAGCGATCGAACTCGCCTTGATGCCCTCGAACGATTTGCCACCCTGGGAGAAGAAGCAACACACCGCACCCCAGCCCTAGAAACCTTAGCCAGCTTAGAACGTTCCGAAAATCCCGAAGCAGCTTTTCAACTCTTAGTCGATCTCGGCCTGTGGAGTCACCACGAAAACCTGTTTTTGCGACGTAGCCAAATTCCCCTACAGTTACCAGCCAAGGTATTAGAAGGAGTTCAACGCTGCTTAGAAAATCTGCCAAGCGACTCCGACAAAAGTCGTCTAGATTTGACTCATCTCAAGGTTTACACCATTGATGATGAAAGCACTACCGAAATAGACGACGGACTCAGCTTAGAATTCCTGGAAAATGGCCAGCAACGTCTCTGGATACACATAGCAGATCCCACGCGCTTACTCTCCCCCGGAGACGAACTCGACATGGAAGCCAGGAAGCGTACCACGACGGTTTACCTTCCAACGGGGATGATCCCGATGTTTCCCCCAGAATTGGCAACTGGGCCGATGAGTTTGATTCAAGGTAAAGAGTGCAGTGCTCTCAGCTTTAGCATTCTTTTAGATGAGACTGGTGCAATCGAAGATTACAGTATTCACATCAGCACTGTGAAACCTACCTACCGCTTAACCTACGATGATGTAGATGAGATGTTGGAGTTGGGAATCGAAGCAGAACCGGAAATAAGTGCGATCGCCACCCTCGCCAAACTGCGACAAAAATGGCGGGAAACCCAAGGTGCAATCAGCATTTTCATGCCAGAATCGGTGATCAAAGTCAACGGCGATGAAATCAAAATCCACGTCATCGACGACTCCACAGCCCGATTATTAGTAGCTGAGATGATGATTTTAGCTGGCGAAGTCGCAGCCCGCTACGGTCAAACTCACAGCTTAGCGATACCCTACCGCCATCAGCCCCAGCCGGAACTCCCACCAGAGGAAGAACTGCTGGCTGTACCCGCAGGCCCAGCCCGCGCTTGCGCTGTGCGTCGCTGTATGCCCCGCAGTGAGATGAATTTGACTCCTGGAAGGCACTCTAGTTTGGGTTTGGAAGCGTACACTCAAGTCACTTCTCCGATTCGGCGTTATACCGATTTGCTGACTCATTTCCAAATCAAAGCTCATTTGCGCGATGAACCTCAGCCTTTTTCTCCTGAAGAAATGCAGGATATTGTGATGTGTCTGGGTACAGCAGTCAGGGAAGCTTCTAGTGTCGAACGCCAAACCAATCGCTATTGGGGATTGGAATATTTGCGTCGCAACCCGGAGGAAGTTTGGGAAGCTTTAATGTTGCGCTGGCTACGGGAAGATAGCAATCTAGGATTGATTTTGTTGGAAGAGTTGGGTTTGGAATTGGCGATGCGGTTTGGTCGATCGATCGAAATAGGCGATCGGCTAGAAGTCAAAGTCACTCACTGCGATCCGCGATCGGACGCGATTAACTTCCAAGAAGTGATTCTCCAAGCAGCAGAGTAGGGTTTTGAATTTGGATTTTGGGGCTGTGAAAAAGTAGACATTTCTATCGGATGAAGCGGAGGCTATAGGATCACAAAATCTGTTTTCTTTCGTCCTTCGACGTAAGTCCTGATAGAGTAGGAAGAAATTAGGAGACGGCATTGCCGTGTCCCTACAATATTATTTTGGGGGTAGGGACACGGCATTGCCCATTGGTGTCAACTTCAGCCTGGAACCGTTGATAAATCTCGCTTTCATCCGAGGCCAGATCCCCCTAAATCCCCCTTAAGAAGGGGGACTTTGAGAAGATTCTTGTCCCCCCCTTCTTAAGGGGGGTTAGGGGGGATCGAAGGCCTAATCGTCAAACAGTAGACTGGTACTACCTCTGACCTTAAGTTGACACCTATGGGCATTGCCGTCTCCTTTCCTAGCACGGGCAAAGAGTTCCAGCCATCGTACGATCAATTATTTTCCGGTAGGGACACGGCAATACCGTCTCCTTTCCCAGCCCAATGCAGCCGATAAATCTCAAATTTAAAATCGTCAAATGCCCAATTCAATACATCAAGTTCAGCCACCACTGGAATTCATCCCCCCAGCCTATAACCCGATAATCGTGCAGGGTTGTCAGCAAATACTCCCCTGGTGGCTCAGATTTAAGACCAATATCAGCGATATTCAAGCCGAAAACGTCGAAACTCTCGCCGAACTATTCCACCAATTTCAAAATCAGAAAGTTCGTTTTTTGCTAGCATTCCGTCACCCTAACTCCAACGATCCCTACTGTTTGGGACAACTGGTTTGGAAACTGGTTCCCCAAGTGGCGCGGCAAAAAGGCATTCCCCTCAAATTCCCGGTACATTCCCACTTTATTTACGATCGGGGAATTCCCCTGTGGGCTGGTTCTGCTGTCGGCTGGCTGTATTCGCGCCTCGGCGGCACTCCGATTGTGCGTGGGAAGATCGATCGCGCCGGATTGCGATCGGCACGCGATTTGTTTGCCAACAGCCCATTCCCGATCGCCGCCGCCCCCGAAGGCGCCACAAACGGTCATAATGAAATAGTCAGCCCCCTCGAACCGGGAATTGCTCAAATGGGATTCTGGTGTGTTGAAGACTTGCTGAAAGCCGATCGCGCTGAAAAAGTGTTAATTGTGCCGATCGGCATTCAATACCGCTATATCAATCCCCCTTGGGAAGCCCTAGAAAAACTTTTAACTCAATTAGAAATAGATTGCGGACTGCCAGCCCTAGAACCCACCCATATCGCTAAGTTAGAGGCTGAAAACCTCAGTCCAGAGAACCAAAATCAAAAAATTCAATATCTGCGTTTGATTCGACTTGGTAGCCATTTACTAGAAGTGATGGAAAAGTTTTATACCCGTTTTTATCATCAAAATTTAATTCCAACAACATCTCCTTTAACATCATTGTTACCAGAAGAAACGGCAAAAAATTCGGAAAATCAAGTGATGATGTCTCGAATGAAAGCACTGTTGGATGTGGCTTTGCAAGTAGCAGAAGAATATTTTCACTTAAAGCCCAAAGGCAGTTTGATCGACCGCTGCCGCCGTCTAGAACAAGCAGGTTGGGACTATATTTATCGAGAAGATATCAAAGATATTGCAGCACTTTGTCCCCTAGAAAGAGGATTAGCCGATCGCATCGCCGAAGAAGCAAATCTGCGGATGTGGCACATGAGACTTGTCGAAAGTTTCGTGTCCGTCACTGGTAGGTACGTTCAAGAAAAACTGACAGCAGAACGTTTGGCAGAAACAACTTTACTGCTGTGGGACGTACTGACTCGCATCAAAGGCGGAAATCCTTTCGATCGACCTGCTTTGGGCAAACAGCGAGTACAAATGACCGTGGGCGCACCGATATCAGTGGGCGATCGCTGGCAAGGATATCAAACCAGCCGTAGGTCAGCAGTTGCCGAACTCACTCAAGACTTACAATTAGCTTTAGAAGGAATGATTAAATAGTCATTAGTCATTGGTCATTGGTCATTGGTCATTGGTCATTGGTTAACAGTCAACAGTCAACAGTCAACAGTCAACCGTCAACAGTCAACAGTCAACCGTCAGCAGTCAGCAGTCAACAGTAAAAATAACCAATGAACAAACCGATCGATTTGTCTACGAACTCAATTAAGGTAAAACTGCTAAATTATTTAGTGCAGGAATTGCTCACCCCGCTCACTTCTGTCCTCGGCATGGCAAGCGTGTTAAACCAAGAAATTTACGGCCCATTAACAACTAAGCAAAAAGAATATATCGAGGTGATCCAAGACAGCAGCCGATCTTTACGATCGCTAGTTGAAGAAATTTTGGAACTAGCAGAACTAGATGATTCCGCTTTCACCTTGAAGCGAACCGCAATCGATATAGAAAGTTTATGTCAGCAAGTAGTGACAGTCTTGTCACAGGCGGCAAGTAAACGAGAGCAAGAAATTAACTTATCAATGGGGCCCGGGCCGCGCATCTGGTTGGCAGATAAGGATAAAGTTCAACAAATGCTCCACCACTTAATTTTTAGCATTATTCAATCTGCTGGAGCAGGAAGCGTGATTCGAGTCCACGTTTCTCGGAAAGAAGACGGTATCAACATCGCAGTTTGGGTTTTTCATCCTTGGTTGGGAGAAAGTTTGCCCCATGCTAAACTCTACTCCGACTACTTGTTGAAGGTCGGAGCGGATGTCGATTCGCGATCGAACTCCCAAACCTCCGAACTCGGCGTGCAACCGCAACTCTCGACAAAGACACAGAGTTCCAAGCGATTAACGCTGGTGTTTTCTGAGTTGGCGGCTTTGGTGGCCCAAAATGCTGCGGATACCGCACCAGTGTTAGCTGGTTACGGAGCCAGGGAACGATTGGGGCTGCTGCTTTGCTGCCAGTTGGTGGAAATTCAAGGTGGCCAACTCTCGATTCAAGGAACCCCGGAATCTGGATATCGCTACGTGCTCTGGCTTCCTTGCACCAATGCTACGGAGTTGTTGGAAGGGTAAAAAGCAGTTGACAGTTGACAGTTGACAGTTGACAGTTAATGGTTGTTATTGGTCATTGGTTACTTGTTACTTGTTACTTGTTACTTGTTATTAGTTATTTGTTATTTGTTGTTATTACAGCTAATAACGAATAACGAATAACCAATAACGAATAACCAATAACGAATAACGAATAACCAATAACCAATAACTAATAACCAATAACCAATTTAAAGAAATGAATTCAGTTTGGCAACAGTTAACTCTGACAAATTTGCCGCTCTTACAGTGGCAAAATGGCAGTTATTTATTGAATTTGGCGATCGGCAATGTGCGTAGTTGGCGGCAGGGTAGCTGGCTGATGCAGTGGGCAGAACCCCTCGGTTTTGGTTTGCTGGCCTTGACGTTCGGTATGGGCCCATTTGTCAACAATGCCCTGATTGGTGTGTTGATGGGCGCTGGTGCTGCATTTTGGGTGCTGCTGACTATTTCCGACGATCGCGCGATCGTCCTCACACCCATTCACTTACTGGTATTTCTTTACTGGGGCATTTCCACCGTCGCCACCGCCATGTCACCGGTAAAAGCCGCCGCTTTTACAGGTTGGAGCAAACTAACCCTATTTTTGATGTTTTTTGCCCTGATGGCGAGGATCTTGCGAGATCCCCGCTGGCGATCGTGGTTAATTGCCATATATTTGAACATCGCTCTGATTGTCAGTTTTTATGGCGTACGACAGTGGATTGATAAAGTGCCACCATTAGCTACTTGGAACGATCCGACTTCTAGTCAAGCCGATGTCACGCGAGTTTACAGCTTTTTGGGCAATCCCAACTTGCTCGGTTCTTATTTGCTACCAGCAATTGCATTGAGCGCCGCCGCACTTTTTGTGTGGAAAGGATGGGGGACAAAACTTTTGGCACTGACGATGTTGGTGGTGAACTTAGCGTGTTTGCGCTACACCGACAGCCGAGGTGCTTGGATCGGTTTTGTGGCTCTGCTTGTAGTATTTTTAGTCCTGCTTTGGTACTGGTACAGCCCTTTGATGCCTCGGTTTTGGCGGAAATGGGCACTACCGTTAGGCTTGGGAGGTTTGGCTGGGGCGTTAATTTTGGGAGTGGCTTTGGTGGAGCCGCTGCGCGATCGAGTTTTGAGTATGTTTATCGGCCGCGGTGACAGCAGCAACAATTTTCGGATCAATGTTTGGACTTCGGTGATTAAGATGATTGGCGATCGGCCAATTCTCGGAATTGGGCCAGGAAACACTGCGTTTAATAAAGTTTATCCGCTTTATATGAAACCAAGATTCACCGCTTTGAGCGCTTATTCTGTGCTCCTAGAAATTGCGGTGGAAACCGGTTTTATCGGTTTAATGTGTTTCCTCTGGCTGATGACTGTTACCATCAATCAAGGTTTGTTGCAGATAAAAAGATTGCGCGATGCACAATTTAACAGCTCTAATTTGCAGGAAGAATCCCCAAACCTTAAATCGAATCAGGGGTTTTGGTTGATTGGGGCGATCGCAACTTTAGTCGGAATGATGACTCACGGTTTCGTCGATACGGTTTGGTATCGGCCCGAAGTTAATATGCTTTGGTGGTTAATGGTAGCGATTATTGCTAGTTTTTACAACTACTCGCAGCAGCCACAAGATTTAGTCTTGACAGAGGACAAGTAGATAGAAATGCTGGCGGGGTGTTCTCCCCGCCCAGCACAGTAATATCAAGCGTTGCTGAATTTAGGTATGATTCACCTAGCGAATGCAATACCTGAAATTTAGTAGGGGCAATTCATGAATTGCCCGGGCAATTCATGAATTGCCCCTACTCTAAATTTCGGAGGCAAATCATACTCCTTTCTCAGCAACGCCTAACATCAAATCCGGTTGCATCGGAATGATCAGCGAGGAGACGGCGAGTGCCTTTGTCCCTACAATTAATCGTGGTAGGGACAAAGGCACTCGCCGTCTTCTGATTTCGGTAATATTAATAATCCAGATGCTACCGGATTTGATATAAATACTGGTACTTGATGGTTGATAAGCTGTTCTCAAGCGTGGTGAGGTATGCCCAGTGCCCAATGCCCAATGCCCTATGCCCAATACCCTATGCCCTATGCCCTATGCCGGATAGTACCTCATCTTTCTGAGAAAGGCTATAGTATCAGGTGCGCGGCGCGCACCTACACAATACTACTACATATTACATGACCTGTTGTAGTCGAAGTGCTGATGACGCACTCTACGAAATTTCTTGAAAATAACTCTTATTCTGGGGTCTCTGAAGGCATGACGAACCTGGGGCACGGATAACTTCCACCATCTTGATCCCTGCACTTGCGCCACGATTTTGACTGACTCGATTTGAACAGCGTTTCTACTGATTCATTAGCCGTATGTCTAACAGTCACAGGAGTTGGTACTGCTTTTGAGGCTTGACTGAGCTGCATTACCGTTATGATTGCCAGTATGGTCGATGAAAATAAAACTGTACGTTTCATTTATTTGTTTTTTCCTCTTTTAACCGTTGACGTGCGATTCCTATCCATATATCCTCGTCGAAGTCTTGAGAATCCGCATACTTTAGACAACTTTTCCACTGCGGTAGCGCTTCCTTCGTCTTTTTCATCCCTTCTAAGACTTGGGCTTTTAAGCAGTAAGTTGCTGGTGCTTCACTATCAAGCTTAATCGCTGCATCCAGATGTTGCAATCCTTCTGAATATCGACCCTGTTTGAGCCGGGCCCATCCCAGATTTTTGAGTAAAGAATATTTGGGTTGATCGTCGTCCTTAGCTAATTTCAAGCCTTGCAACAGCAAGTGAACAGCAGCAGCATAATTTTTTTTATCAACTATGTATAATCTAGCCAAATTACTGTAAGCAGAAGGCATACCGAGTCTGGCGGCTTGCAAGTATTTTCCTCGGGCGCATTCTAAATCTTGCACCTCTTCGCAAAGCCATCCCAGATTATAAATGGCTGGTTGGCTTTTAGGATTTATCAACAGCGCTAACTCATAGGCTTGTTTACTATCGGCTAATTTATTTACTTTGTAGCTTTCCACTCCTCTATTATTAAAAAATCTTGCCAGTTTCGGCGATCCAACTTGCCAGCCACCAAAGCCTACTGTTAACATTAGTAGGAATCCCGCCCACTTGGTATACTGATTTTTTTTGTCAGGCTGTTTCATAACATTAAAAATGTTAGCTAATAGTGTAATTTTTAGCATATTTAACTTGAGAGTTTGTGATATTTTGTGGTGGATGTTGAATTAGCATCCTCATGACATTTATCTTAAGAAATAACTCAGGCTTAAGTCAGTTCCTAAGAGTTTATAACTCCACAGCCTAATACTTGGGTACTGTCGCCATTACCTAGATGTATTTAAGCATAGTTTAATCATTCATTACGCTTGATGAGCAATCCGGATATTTTTAGGAAAAAGGAAGCGGGAAGGGGAACAAGGCAGGACTACTGATGATTTAATAAGTAATAATACTTAGTTCACGCAGGCGATCGACAGTATGTTGCTCTAAGCTGTCGGACATTTAAATTGTACATCTAGGGCGGGCTACAAGATCCCAACCCTGTCAATATCTCTGTAGAGCTTGGTTTTTAGTACGTAAAATTGTTGAAATTTGGTAATTTGTAGTAATTTGTAGGGTGTGCACTGCGCACCGATCGACTTTGATACCTATTGAAATATGTACTGGTTGACTTTTTAGGTAGACATTGCGCACGTTACAAGATGAGTCGGTGCGCCGAAGAGCACTTAACACTATTTATGCCCCGGAGATCCCCCTCGCATCCCCCGAAAGCAAGGGGGACTTTGAGAGATTTCTTGTCGCCCCCCCTTTTAAGGGGTGTGCCAGGGAAATCAGTCTTAAGTAAACCGTATTGGGATCTAATTTATTTTTTCATAAATGGCGATCGGCAAGGCCTAGAATTGCTTCATCGCTCGTTGCATATCCCGGTTGTCTTCGCGTTTTTTCAAATCTTCCCGCTTGTCATACAGTTTTTTACCTTTCCCCAAACCGAGATCAAGTTTTACCCAGCCGCCTTTCAAATACATTTTCAAAGGCACTAAAGTCAAGCCTTTCTCTTCCACCTTGCCGATTAATTTGCGAATTTCCTGCTTGTGCATCAGTAATTTACGAGTGCGGCGAGGCTCGTGATTAAAATAGTTGCTAGCACTTCTCCAGGGCGAAATATGAACGTTAATCAGCCATATTTCACCACTCTTGACCAAGGCATATCCGTCCCGCAAATTGGCTTTTCCTTCCCGAATAGATTTGACTTCTGTTCCCTTCAATTCGATGCCCACCTGATATGTATCTATAATTTCATACATATGGCGCGCTTGTCGATTGTCGCTAAGAATTTTGTATCCTGGACTTTTTTCGCTCATTTTTACCTCCGCTAAAATTATTATAACGCTAGCTTTTCTGTAAAGAAAATAGAAGCTTGACAAAACTTAAATTACAGGTCTAGGCATTACAATTTTGCTGAGCTAAGATGTCACCAACGTGAATGTCAAGCGGTATCATGCAGCGCACAAATGTTCCTGATTCTGGAATTTCAGATCCTGTTACTCCCCATAGGGCGATTAATTTGATTTGGCTAGCTCCTTCTTTACTGTCGCTCGCTTGGTTTTTGGCCAATATCTCAGCAGTTAAGTGGCTGTTATCCTCGTTTGTTGAGATACCGACACTGTACAAGATAGTAATTGGTTTTCTGATTGTAGCATTAGTAGTGCGATCGACTCTGAACTCCGTTAGCCCAGCCCGCCCCTACGGGGGCTGCGCCAACGAAGAGGATCGCCCGTTAGCAAAGCTCTCTCAGACGATCGCGTTTTCGCCAAATTTCGTTTTGAGGCGATATCCGCTCCTGTTGATGTTGGGCACAGGCATTTGCTCGATCGTCCTTCAGTACATAATTGATATCAAACAAGTTAGCGTACTGCTATTTATCCTCGGGACTTACGGGCTGTGGGGCTTCTTTGCAGAGCCGATTTTTTGGCGAAAAAACTTGCCCATTGCTGGCTTGCTGGCTTGTATTCTACCCTTCAACAGTCAGTTTAATAGCGGATTGGGTTTACCAGCGCGAGTGATTACGGCTCAAGTAGTAGAACAATTGCTCTCAATGCTCCACATTGGGGCTATTTCTTCCTACGATATCATCATCTTGGAAAACGGCATCGCCCACGTCGATGTGCCTTGTAGCGGCATCAAAACCCTCTTGGTAGGGACACTATTTTTACTGGCTGCTACCTGGTTAGAAGGCAGGAAATTGAGCTTAAAATGGCTGGCAGTATGCGCTACCAACTTCTTAATGTTAGTGTCTGCTAACGCTTTGCGAGTTACCATGCTAGTGCTGGTTGTCGAAGTTTTCAAACAGCCAACTTATGCAGAAATCCTGCACGTTCCCCTGGGAATCGTCGGTTTAGTTGGCGCTTGTTTTTTAAGCTGGTTGATGCTACAAAAAATTCCCAAATTCACCGAAACCAAAAACAATAAATTTGACTCTCAACGGGATGTAGAAATATTCAAAAATCAGCCCCTGGCAAAACCAGTAATAATTACGACGGTAGCTATTTTGGCATTAATTTCTCAATTGTATCATGTAGAAAGTCAAAAATTAGCGATCGCCCCCCTGACACTTCCCAAACAAATCGTATCCGAATCAATTCCCCTAAATGCCAGCGAACAACAATTCTTTGGTAGTTACCCAGGCACACAAACAGAAAAAAAGAAATTTGTGTCAGGCAACTTGCGTGGTTCCATGCTTACAGTAGCTAGCACATCTTGGCAGACTTATCACGCACCGGAGTTGTGTTTCGTAGCCAGCGGCATCCCCGTCAATCGCATCGAAAAAAAACAGATCACTCCTGCTGTAACCGCGCGCTGGCTGTCTCTCAAAGACAATCAACTGTCTGCTACATACTGGCTGCAATCTCGGCAGCTAACAACAGATAACTTCATGTCCCGGATTAGCAGCGATATCACCCACAGAAACCATACTTGGGTGCTAGTTTCGATTCTTTTTGATAGTTCCGTAAATCCTGAAAATCATGAGGTAAAAGACCTTACTACCAATATCCACAATGCCATCAAACAAAGCTTAAAAGGAGAAATAAATGAAAACTAAACAGGTGTTTGACGGAATTTTTCAAACCATTTTTTGGGTATGGAATCTGACTTTCTTATCGATTGTTTATTTAGGGATTTTGCCCTTATTGGCAGTGCCATTAATTATGGCGACAATTGACGGTCTCATTCCGCTTGATTTTTGCTTCGCCTTGATAGCTTTAATCGCAGTTCCGACAGTGTGTACGGTCATAGGAGCGAAGCATTTTGGCAAGCAGCCCCTACAGCTAATGCGCTTGTTTTATGGGGTGGAAGCGCCGCTATTTCTGTTATGTTTGCTCCGGTTGTTCGTGCTGCGAGAACTGACTCCAGCTAGTTCTCAAATTATCGGTACTATTTTACTGTGCATAGCAGCATTTTTAGTAGAAATTCTGCACGGATATCCCGGAAAAATAGAAAACGTTGGAAATATTTCCGAATCTCAAATTTCTCGTAACAAACAGTCTAGCTTTTCAAATTTAATCGGATCGAAGCGAGATGCGTGGCTGCAA
Organism: Oscillatoriales cyanobacterium PMM_0080; assembly: GCA_949127775.1. Taxonomy (GTDB): domain Bacteria; phylum Cyanobacteriota; class Cyanobacteriia; order Cyanobacteriales; family Microcoleaceae; genus Microcoleus. The sequence goes on along the minus strand of CASBQF010000272.1, from coordinate 68,496 downwards.
TTAGGCTGCCACAGTTTAATGCTAATAGTTGGTATTTGGGCGGCAATATTACTAATGTATTACGCTGTACCCGTGGGAACGGTTACAGTTGCTGGATTCTTCAGTGTAGTCGTTGAATTTTTCAAGTTTGGATGGGTATCATCATTTTTGGAGATGTTTGAATATGGGGCATGGATATCGGCTTTAATTTGGATACCACTATCCTTTATATTGTTTGGATTAAGCTGTAGCTTATTCGTGGCAATGCCTTTGCTATACGGCTTTCTCTACATTCAATCTGGTCGCAAAATATTTCGCAGTTTTGCTTCACAATACGGCAAAAATCAGGCAATCATGGGAAGCTTGGGAGTGATAGCAGCTTGGCTGGCTATTTTCGCGGCTTTGCAGCAACAGCCACAAGTAGCAGCATTGAAAATGCTGGCGACTCCCGCAGCAAATGATACTGTTCGACAAACTTTGTTAGCCAAATCTGATATTGTGCGATCGGGCTTAGTGAACGCTTATTTGTCTCCGTACCGCTACCTCAGCACTGTGGGAGAAAATAACCACATTTACGCGATGTACAAAAATACCTTTAGTTTACCTGATACAGCGGCTCGCAACATCCAGAACAGCTACAATTTTGTAATGTCGCCGTTTTTGTATCAAGGCTCAAGTTCCGATGTTAAAAAAGCCGAAAAACTCTACGGCGAATTCTTTGATACCGAAATCCAAAAAGGTGACGCAGCAGCAGTCAAGCACGCGGTACAATCAACATTTAACCGCGAAGAAGCTAAAGCTGGTTTGCTGAATATCAATCAGGAAAAAGTATGGCTAGAATCGCAAGAAGTGACAATCACAGAAAAGGGTGATTGGGCTGATGTTCAACTCTACGAAGTTTACAAAAATCAAACGCCGAACTTGCAAGAAGTATTTTATTACTTTTCCCTGCCGGAAAGCGCCGCAGTTACAGGAGTTTGGCTGGGTGATACTGGCGATTTGAAAAAGCGTTTTGCATTTACTGTGTCGCCCAGAGGTGCCGCCCAGCAAGTTTACAACCAGCAGGTGAGAGAAAATGTAGATCCGGCTTTGCTCGAACAAATTGGCCCGAAACAATACCGCTTGCGAGCTTTTCCAATTCCGGCTAAACAAGTGCTTTCGCGCACGCAAACCAACGCACCAACGGAGATGAATCTGTGGCTGACTTACAAAGTCATGCGCCAGCCGCAAGGTTGGGCGATGCCTGTTTTGGCTGAAAAACGTAACATTTATTGGGATGGAAATACTCATCGCACGATCGCCGGAAAACAGGTAAACTACAGTGGGCAACAGGCAAAGGAAACTTGGCTACCGACATTTGTCAAGGCAGTTTCGCAACAGCAGCCAATACCACAGATTGCGAATTTACCGGGAGAAAATACGATTTCTACTAAGCCGCTGGTTGATGCAAATTACTCGCTACCGCAAACCAAAAAGTTTGCATTGGTTCTCGATACTTCCCGCAGCATGGCAGATGAAACTAAGTCGGTAAAGGAGACTTTTGAATGGTTAAAAGTTAATGTAGTCGGAAAAAATGCGGTTGATTTGTATGTGGCTAGTGCTGCGGGAATGCCGCCTAAGTTGGTGCAAGATTTACGCAGTTTTGATGCTGCTAAGTTAACGTTTTATGGTACGCTCCAACTTAAGGATATGCTGCAACAGTTTGCACAGTTGCGCGGTGATAAGAGTTACGATACTGTATTTTTGGTGAGCGATCGCCACAGCTACGAATTATCGGACGATCGCAAAACTAAGTTTTCGATATCTGCACCGCTGTGGATGGTGAATTTGGGAGGCTTACCACCGGGTTATGACGATGGAACTTTGAAGGTAATTCAAGATAGTGGTGGCGGAGTTGCGACAGATATCAAAGAGGCGATGCAAAGAGTAGCAACGACAGCAGCATCGGGTAAATCTACAGTTAACGTTGTTGATGGCTATGTTTGGAGTTATGCCAAAACTCCGAAGGCGACGGCTGCTGCGAGAATCACAGATGGTGATAATGAAGGTTTTAATCCCATAGCTGTGCGGCAGTTGATCGCTGCACTTAGCAAGCAGAAAACTGCTAATCAGTTGACTCAGTTGGATGCGATGCACTCGTTGGCTAAAAACTTTAAGGTGGTAACGCCGTATTCTTCGATGATTGTGTTGGTTAATGACGCGCAAAGAGCGCAGCTAAAGGCGGCGGAAGCTAAAAACGATCGATTTGACAGAGAGGTAGAATCGGGTAAGGAGGAGTTGACAAAACCTAGCAATCCTTTGAATGTTTCTGGGGTTCCTGAACCGGAAGAATGGCTGCTTTTGATCGTTGGGGCGATCGGGCTTTTGACGATTTTCTTCCGTCAGCGACGCGCGAAAATTGTATAACGCATGAGGCCAGAAACCGGGTTTTTTACAGAATACTTGGTTACACACCGTAAATTAGGTAAAAAACCCGGTTTCTTTGTCGGAGTCCGTAAATCCTGACTAATCTATTTCCACAAAAACTCGATCGCCCTCAATCTTCACCGGATAAGATTCCAGAAAATCGGGTGAATTTAAACATTTACCCGTATCTAATTTGTACCGGAATTTGTGAAACGGACAGGTAATAATGCCGTCACTTACCTTACCCATGTCGATCGGATATTCTAAATGAGTGCAAGCATTGCGGTAACAAGTGACATTCGTACCTTGACGATTCAAAATCAGCGAAATTCCCTCAACTTTTACCTTCAAAATATCCGATTCGGGAATCTGATTTAGGGCTGTTATCTCTACCCACATATGATTTTTGGTTTAACTAAATTATGACAGACTGATTGGCGATCCTGAAGTGCTATTATACTGATAATTTGTCACTCCAAATTCAAATTTATGGCAAAATTACCAAGCCAAACTATCAGCACTATTTTCAGATTGCAAGAGCGGTTAGTCGCACTTCTGGATACAGCAACAGCAGCAGAATATTCCCTCTTACAACAATTTGGCGAAACAGAGGAAACAATGCCTGAGTTAGAAGCAGTTGATAATGTGAAAGAACGTCTGAGAATTCCCTACAACCGTTTGCACAGAATATTGCAACAGGTAGCAGAATCTCAGCCGGCAGCAACAGCCGATGTGCTAGAGTTTCTGTATAACACGATAGACCAGGGAGAGGCAATCGCCGATGCCTCAGAAGCTAGTATTCAAGAAATTAAAAGGAGTTGGAACTTGCCATGACTCAACAGCCAAGAATACCCGATTTAGAGACAAGACAGCAAAATGTTGCTAGGATGCGAGAATCTTGTCGCCTGCTTGATGTTTGGACGCTAAAATTAGATGAAGTCCTCGCAATGTTAGAAGCTGATAATCGCCGTCAGCGACAGGAACGTTTGGATGGTAAATATCGCCGAGTGCCAGAAAAAGTAGCGGAGTCATAAATTATGTTGGCGATACTGACATTTATGAAATTGAGTGATTAGGTTCAATCTGAAATATTTATTTTCAACCAATTCACAAAATCAGCAAATGTCATTTCTTCCGTTAACACTAACTCCCGTTTATTCTGTAAATGCAGGTGAGGAACATTTTCACCTGCATATTCTGCCCCAATCCTGCCATACTTGAGCCGAATAGCACGGGGATCAGGACTATTGTCAAAACCAGCTTCTACACGATCGCCTTCTAAGACATAATACCTATATTTTCGTACTTCATCGCTGAACAACTCTGTAATCAACACCCGATAAATCCTATATTTAGCCTCAAGCCGCAGAATAGCCCTTAAGGGTGTCACATCATTAACGTACTTTACCCCTTCAAAAGTAGCTTGAGCAAGGGCAATTACATCAGCAAAATATTCTGTAACTTTAGCGTCCAATCTCCTATCCCCTTATAGCAAAATTCCCAATCTGCCAAGTCAATCTCCCACAAATTATTAACCTTTGATTCAAGATTTATGATAAAAACTTCATCTTCAGAAACTCGCTGGTTAAAAGCGAGATAATCCATGCCATATTTAGCCTGATACTGACCATTTTTTTGTCTAAGTTCAGCAACTTTCGTGAGAATCTGCTCGATGGTATAGCGTTGGATTGCCAAATCCATAGCCGCCTGCAAATCACCCAAAGCACTCAATACTTCAACATATTCATCTTTGATTGATACTGTCACCATAATCTGACAACTGCCTCAATAAATTTATTTGGTGCTTTGAACTTCCAGCGACTTAATCATTATCAAATTATAGTAACAAGGAATCAAGAGGAATAATAAGATTAACAGTCCTCTTTCTCGATCGGCAAACTGTCCAATGTCTCCTACGGATGAATCTGACTCAAAATCACCCGCAACCTGTCATAATCATCTTTCAACAAAACACTCAAACTCCTCCCCGCTTCCACCAACCAAGCTCGATCGCGCATCCGCAACTGATAAATCTCCCGAATCGCCGCCGCCGTCAGCGCATCCACCGGCGCATTAGTCACCCCCAGCAAAGTCCTCAAAAAATCCAACTGTACCGTAAAATCAACCACCTCATCCGGTTCGCAGCGATAAACCGCCTGGTGGATTTGTGGCGGGCGTGGTGGCAAATACTGATAAATTTTACCCCTAGATGGGCCGTTGCCGTTGAACCTTTCCGGCGCAGTCTCAAAGCCCACAATCGCCACTCGAAACTCGGTTTTGAGCATCGCAAAAATCTGCGGTTGTTCTTCCCGCAACTCTTCCAGCGACAAACCCAAAGCGCGAGCTCTATGCACTGAGTCGATCGGGCTAGTGGTAGCATGGTAAACCACGCCGTAGATTTGATTTTTTGACTCTTCATCCTCGGCTTTCACCCAACTCCCAAAAGGCGGCATCACCGGAAAACTCAAGTCTTCCGGTTCCAAACATTGAGCCAAAAACTCTGTCGTTGCTGTCTCGATGACTTCAGCAATGCGATCGGGAGGGCGCTCTTTTGTAGTAAATTGAGGTAAAGGTAAACGCATGATTTTAGTTATTGGTTATTGGTTATTGGTTATTAGTTATTAGTTATTGGTTATTAGTTATTGGTTATTGGTTATTAGTTATTGGTTATTAGTTATTAGTCATTAGTTATGTGTTGTTAGTTATTAATGATATTCAGTGAGTTTCCAAGTTTTGGCTAGCTTACCAATTATCTTTTTTCCAAAGACCAACGAACAATGACTAATGACTAATGACTACTGACTACTGACTATTTCGCCCGGCCAGCGGTAGCATCGACAAGTTCCAACTGCGAAAGCCGGAACGCGATCAACTTGTCCCAATTGCCGCCTTCAAACAATACCGCGACTTTCCCGTCGGTAACTCGCTGGACTTGTCCTTGAAAGCCGTAGTAAATCTCGGTCTTATCTTTAACTCGAACTGCTGAACCAGGAAAAATCATAATTTTTTGAATGTTGTGTTTGCTGTTGATAGTTTAACGTTTCTTGGCGATCGAGTTCGGAGACGGCAATGCCGTCTCCCTACCCCAAAATAATCAGGTAGGGAGACGGCACTGCCGTCTCCTGATTTCGGGTAATGTTAATTCCAATGTAATTTAGGCTAAGGCTGCTACAGAAACTTTACCCGCAATCCTTCCCGCGATCGCCCGCAACTCCCTCGCCGAAGCAGAATCCGGTTGTCCTACAACGATCGGCACACCGGAATCGCCACCTTCCCGCAACGGAATTTCCAGCGGAATGCGGCCTAACAGCGGCACTCCCAACTCAGCAGCCGTCCTTTCCCCGCCACCGGAACCGAAAATATCATATTGCTTGTCGGGCATATCCGGCGGCACAAAATAGCTCATGTTTTCCACAATTCCCAACACCGACACTCCCAACTGCTGGAACATCTTCAACCCCTTGCGGGAGTCCAACAAAGCGACAGTCTGCGGCGTCGTGACAATTACCACACCAGCCATCGGCACCGCTTGCGCCATCGTCAACTGCGCGTCTCCAGTACCCGGAGGCATATCCACAATCAGATAGTCTAAATCGCCCCAATTCACCTGGTATAGGAACTGGCGGATGATCCCATTCAACATCGGGCCTCGCCAAATTACAGGCTGGTCTTTCTCAATTAAAAACGCCATCGACACCAATTTGACGCCGTAGTTAAAGGCGGGTTCGAGGCTTTCCCCACTTTTTCCGTCCCTAACCATGACTTTCGCATCACCCAAACCCAACATATTCGGGTCATTGGGCCCATATATATCCGCATCCAGCAAACCGACTTTAGCGCCGGTTTGCGCCAGCGCTACAGCCACATTTACCGCCACCGTGCTTTTGCCGACGCCACCTTTACCGCTGGAAATTGCGATAATATTTTTAACGCCTTCAATGCCTTGGCGATCGACCATTCCCTTCTGCTGCGGAGTCTCGGCTGTCACCTCCACAGCCACTGTTTCGACTCCTGGCAACTGTTTGACCGCTTTTTTGCAATCATCGACAATGAATTCTCGCAGCGGACAAGCAGGCGTTGTCAGCACTAAGGTAAAACTGACGACACCGCCGTCAATTTTGATGTTACGAATCATGTTCAATTCCACCAAACTTTTTTGCAGTTCGGGGTCTTGCACAGGTCGCAAAATTTCTAAGACTGAACTAACATCGAGTGTATTGGGCATTGTGTTCTCCACCATAGCTCTGCAATTGGGTCAAATAATTTGCCATCGCAGGTTGTAAGTATATTTTTGTTGCTATTTTTTAATGTATCTTCATTGCGATCATTTGCAGACCTGCGGTGGCATAATTACATGACGACTGGTATTTGAGAATCATCGCCCATCTAAGACTCAAATCCGATCGCCAAGAATTTCTACGACCTACAGCAATTTGGTCACAATCCCCGAATTGATTCAAGGTCGCAATTCTTCAATCTAAAATCTAAAATCCAAAATCTAAAATCGGATGACAGTTTCTACAACTCTTAAAACAGCCACTTCCCCGTTTTTGCCGCCGGCTGACTCTAGAGCTAGAGTCAGCCAATTTATGAAAAGCCTACAAGACGAAATTTGTCAATCCCTCGAACAACTCGATGGTGGCGGCAAATTTAAGGAGGACTCTTGGGAACGCTCCGAAGGGGGCGGCGGACGTTCTCGCGTCATGCGCGAAGGCAATCTGTTTGAAAGCGCCGGAGTCAATTTTTCCCAAGTGTGGGGCGAAAGTTTGCCGGCTTTGATTCTGACCAAGCACCCAGAAGCTGCGGGTCACGATTTCTATGCCACTGGCACTTCGATGGTGCTGCACCCCCGCAATCCCTACTTGCCTACGGTTCACCTGAATTACCGTTATTTTGAGGCGGGCCCGATTTGGTGGTTTGGTGGCGGTGTCGATTTGACTCCTTATTACCTGTTGGATGAAGATGCAGCTCATTTCCACAAAACTCTGAAAGCAGCTTGCGACAAACACCACTCGGACTATTATCCGACTTTTAAACTGTGGTGCGACGAATATTTCTACCTGCCCCACCGCCAAGAAACCCGCGGCATCGGTGGCCTGTTTTTTGACTACCAAAACGCTCAAGGCCCGCTTTACCGCGACCAAAATGTCAAAGGGAAAGCTGCTGAGTACAGCAAGAATGCAGGCAACCCGGAACCTAGGAGTTGGGAGTCGCTGTTCGCCTTCGTACAGGACTGCGGTCGGGCGTTTTTGCCCGCTTACACCCCAATTGTTGAAAAACACCGATCGAAAGCATACGGCTCACGCCAGCGCGATTTCCAACTTTACCGCCGCGGCCGCTACGTTGAATTTAACTTAGTGTACGATCGGGGCACAACCTTTGGCCTCCAGACCAACGGACGCACCGAATCGATTCTGATGTCCCTGCCACCTCTGGTACGCTGGGAGTATTGTTTCGAGCCAGAACCCAACTCTCCAGAAGCCGAACTATACTCAAAGTTCTTAAAACCGCAAGATTGGGCGAATTGGATGCCTCAGCAGTCACCGACCTGAGTTAAACTGACTGAGAAAGTAACCACAGCGATAAATAGTCATAAATTTGAGGGAAGGGTCAGTGATTCATATTGATCAAAAAACCCACACGCTATCTGACGGTACAACAGTTATCGTCTTAGCACCGACAGGACGATTGGACATCACGACAGCTTGGCAATTCCGCCTCAAGTTGCAAGAGTGTATTTCCAAACTCAGCCGTCATGTCGTCGTGAATCTTGGTCAGGTAAACTTTATCGATAGTTCTGGCCTGACCTCGTTAGTCGCAGGTATGCGTGATGCGGATAAAGTTAAGGGAAGTTTCCGAATTTGCAATGTTCATCCCGAAGCTAAACTGGTGTTTGAAGTCACCATGATGGATTCTGTGTTTGAAATTTTTGAAACGGAAGAAGAAGCTCTAGAGGGGGTTCCACGCGCAAGTTGAGCACTCCTGCTTTATGAATTTTGTGTAATAGCTATGTAAGCTTGAGACTCGCCCAGCGTGCACCGAACCCAGAAGAGGAAGCAGGTAAATTCTTACCTGCTTCTTCTTTTTATGGGAAAATTTGAGCTTATATCAATTCTGGCTGCGCCTGAATAATATAGAGGAGACGGCAGTGCCGTTTCCCTACCGCAATTTATTGCGCAAGAAACGGCACTGCCGTCTCCTAATTTCGGCTACTAATAATTTCGATGATGCCGGAATTGATATTATGTGGTACAAAAACATCTACAAAATGTAATTGATTGTTGCCAATGTCAGAAAAAGGGCGTTGCTGAATTTAGGTATGATTCACTCGCTTTCGCGCAATCGGTGAAATGAGAGAGTAGGGGCAATTCATGAATTGCCCCTCTAAATTTCGGAGGCAAATCATACTCCTTTGTCAGCAATGTCAGAAAAAGTTCTACTGTTAATCACCCCAATATCTCAGAAGCAAAATCCTGACGCTTCACATATCTAAAAGGGCCCATTAAGGCTCCCCAGATAGCCTTGCCCGTTGTGGGGCTTATTCCTTTGTCGTAGCTGAGAAATTCTTCGGCGGCGGCTTCAAATCCCAAGTCTACTTGGAAATTCTGCCCGCCGTATGTAAAACCGCAACGAGTTCCCTCCGGCAAAGATGCCCGAAATCGATAGCGGTTTGAGGCTAAATTTTGGACTGCAACGGAGAGGGTGCAGCCGGGGAGGAGTTCGATTTGGTCGCGAGTAAGTTTGAAAAGCAAATCGCGATCGCGACCAGATCCTTTGACGGCTTCAATATCCTTAAACATATAATACTGAGCTTCTATAAGTCCAGGCGATGTCTTAGCGTGCCTTAGTTGCACGATGCGCGGACGGTATGGTTTGTCCAATTCCAGAATATTTGCTTGTTCGGCAAACAAGGCAATGCTGGGTTCGTCAAAGAGAGAAACGGGTAGGGGTCTTTGCCAGAAACGAAGGTGGACGTACCAAGCCGGGTCTGCTAATGCTTGTTCTCGGTTATCAAATTCGCCCGCCATGTACTGGGCTAAAGCTCTTAGTTCAGGAGAAAGTGTCATGTTGGTTTGATATTTTGAGGATTTGGGATTGACAGTAAAAACTTATTGTGATATTGAATGACACTGACTGGACAAGTCAGAAGATTAGATTTCTGTGCGATCCCAGAAGAGCTATGATTGTAAAGATACTGGGGTTTTGGCCCCGTATTGCGACAAATTAATTGTTGCTGTCGATCGCGAGTAAAATATTATTGGTAAAATTTTGACTCGCCCTCCGTCGGCACCGCTTAACAAAACTGGCAATTTGTGTCAGCCCGATCGCACATCGACTCCCCCGACTTTACTCACGTCGCCCGCTGCGGCAAAATTATTTATCTATAAGACTCAGGTGAACAATAACCGTACTGTTTCAGATACTAAGCGAAGTTTCTATACGATTCACACTCGACCGATCAACTCAATTTACCGTCGAGTGGTGGAAGAGTTGATGGTAGAAATGCACTTGCTTTCGGCGAATGCCGATTTTCAATACGACCCGATTTATGCTTTGGGTGTGGTGACAGCTTTCGATCGATTCATGCTCGGATACGCCCCAGAAGCAGACAGACTTTCGATTTTTAACGGTTTGTGCAAATCCCTAGAGGACGATCCCGATCGCTACAAACATGATGCTCACCGCTTGGAAAGCTTGGCCGATCGACTTTCTGGGCCAGAGTTGCTCTCGTGGCTCGATCGCTCCACTAGCTTTGAAGATACAGCAGATTTGCAAGCGTCTTTAGGGGCGATCGCCAGCAACTCTAAATTTAAGTACAGCCGCTTATTTGCGATCGGTTTGTTCTCGCTGCTAGAAAAAGCTGACGCCGACATGGTAAAAGACCAAGAAACGCGAAACGACGCGATCGCCAAAGTCAGCGCGGCTTTGCACTTACCTGAAGACAAAGTTAGCAAAGATTTAGATTTGTACCGCAGCAATTTGGAAAAAATGGCTCAAGCGCGAATAGTGCTTCAAGATGTCATCCAAGCGGAACGGAAAAAACGCGAAAAGCGAGATACAAAAGTTGCAGCTAGCCCCTCGGCAGACTCTTCTGAAAGCAATAATTAAGCCTTTGAAGGGAGAAGGAACAGAAATTTTTGGCGTTGCTGAGAAAGGAGTATGATTTGCCTCCGAAATGAGACAGTAGGGGCAATTCATGAATTGCCCCTACTCATTTCAGGGATTGCGCGAAAGTGAGTGAATCATACCTAAATTCAGCAACGCCGAATTTTTTTGTTTGATGTAACAAATAAAAAAACTCTTAAATTTTAATTTTTTTCTTAAATTCTGGCTTCGGGGTTCGGCCTTGTGCCTTTAAATGATGAATGTTAGATCAATTCCGGTTACATCGGGATGATATAAAGGACACAGCACGTACCGTGTCCCTACGTCAGATTTGTAGGGACAAAGGCCAAGCCGTCTCCTGATTCGTGTAATATTAATTCCGATGCAATCGGAATTGATATTAGCGATCAAAAACTAGAAATCCCGCTTTGTAAATAGAGCGGGATCGACTTAACCGAAATATAGCTAACTCTTGTCGTGCTAGGGCTGCGGCTCAAAATTGGTGGCGTTAGCTTGCAGCCAAGTGCTTAGCTGTGAAAGAACTTCGTTTCCCGAAGACTTGCCCAAAGCTGTGGGGTTTGGGGTGTCTGGCCTGTCCAAATTGCGGGCGATCGCCGCGTTGACTTCTTTTGAAATCAAATCGTGAAGTTGCTCTTTAGCCCTAGCCCTTTGAAAGTGAGCCCCTTCTTCCGTCGTCGCGTACAGAGGTGGCAGCCTATTCAAAGCATAGGCTGCAATATCACCGACATCGAGACTCTGGTCGGTCTCCGCCTCAATCTCTGCCACCCTGGCGATCGCATCGCTGAGCACCAACTCTTCCATCACGTTGATGAACTGTTTGCGCGGCAGAACCACAACTTCCCCAGTCAACAAAGCTCCCATCAGCCGATCGAGAGCCATGTACTCTTCGATCGACAATTCAGAAGCCGTATTGCAGATTCGTCCCACCTCAGCTTCCATAGACGGCGTTAAATAGCCATCCTGCAAAGCCTGTTCAACAATTTTTTCAATACTCATATATGCTTCCCGCTCAACGGCATCATTAATAGAGTTTTTTTTGGAAGACGCGATTGCTAGCGTCTTGAGATTGGAGTTTTGAGGTTGGAATCGAGAATTTTGATACCAATCCTAGCTCAATACTGATAACCCAGAACAGTTATCTCGCCACCCCAGCCACAAACTTACCCCATAATTGACTGTTAAATTCGTCAAAACCAGTAAAATTTGCTACTCAACTCCCTGAAGCCGCCAAGGAACTGGATCGACGGACTGCCCGTGCACGTAAAGTCCCCAGTGCAGGTGAGGGCCGGTCGAAGCCCCCGTAGACCCCAAAGCGCCAATTACTTGACCTGCTTGCACAAAATCACCCTCTCTAACATCAATCCGGCTGAGGTGCATCAAAATACTTGCTACCCCTTGCCCGTGGTCAATACCGACGACATTCCCGTGGATTTTGAACCCTTGGGATTCTCGTCCCACGAGAGACACAAAGCCAGCAGCCGGTGCTATTACCGGAGAACCGTAAGCACCCGCGTAATCGACGCCGCGGTGGTAGTAGTCTTGGGCAAATACCCCATTATAGTACCGCCGAACGCCGTAAACGGTGGTAATTTCGCCGGAGTTCGGCCGCAAAAGTGGGCCGTTCCAAAATTTTTGGGGTGTAACCAGTGCTTTAAATGCGTCCACGCGATCGAACTCGGCATCAGTACCTTCACTGTCTTTTCCTGGTGGGAGCGTGATAGATTGAGTGGGAAAATTGCGCGATCGAACTTGCACGCTCAACTTCTGTACTTGTCCGTCACCGGCGACTTGCAGAAGGCGAGCACCAGCCTTCTCCAGCGGAGTTGTCGGTAGTAGCGCCCGAAAGCGATTATTACCCATTGGAAAAGCTGGGTACTTTTTTTGCAGTACAGAAACCGTGGGAGTCGGGCTGCTGCTATTTACCTGAATAATTACTGACAGCGTATCTCCCTGTTCAGGATTTGCCGGTGTCACCTGCACCTGCAAAGCTTGCACGGGCGATACCAGACTGAGAATGCTGGCAATAATTCCCCCACTGGCGATCGTCCTTTTCATGCTTGTTCTCAACAGCTTACACTCCCAAATAGCACCGACAACTATTTTTGCACTTGACTTGGAGTTGGCTTGATTCACAGTCGTTGTCATCACCAATATCCTTAATTTTTGTCTAGCTAATGTTACACAAAGCTCCTAATTTTATCACGCTCTCGACCTAAACAGTAAAGGAATGTTAGGCTGGCACAAAGTAGATAAATGTAGCTTATGAAAGTGCAAAGCATCACGAATCATTTGTCTGCTTTTTCGCATAGCTGCCTGCTGCTTCATTCAGTTGACAGTTGACAGTTGACAGTTGACAGTTGACAGCTTGCCTCTACCTGGAAGTCCGAGGATTGAAGCAATAAATAGTCTTCTTTTAATTTCTCCCTCAAAGGGTTCCGGCTTTAAACCAATTCTTTCTAATAATCTAAATTCTGGTTACACTCTTGGACATAATAAAGGAGACGGCACGTGCAGTCTCCTAATTTCAGTTACTAAGGAATGAAAATTTAATAACTTACAATTTCTATGCTTCTTGTGGGATGTCTCGCCCGTCCAGAAAGAACGGGCGGGACATCCCACAAACTGGTGTAAGTTATTTAATTTTCGATCCTAATAATTTCGATACAACCGGAAACGATATAAGTGGTGAATATTTGAGATGGCTATTATTATATAAATGCCACATTCGTTAATCAATCAGAGGTCAAAATGCCATGCCAAATGAGCCAAATCAACCTAGAGAATATGATGCCATCCTCGGCGACCAAAATTCAACTCCTATCGTAGCTGGAATTTGGTGGGCAGCCGCGTCGTGGGCTGCGGTTTTCGCGTTGCTCTTGTTTTCCCGTAGCCTCCGGCTTGCGGTACTGTGCTGTATGATCTAGGGTGCGTTGCATCGCCAATCTTCACCTCAAATCAAAAATATCACAGCGATGCACCCTACAATTAGCTGGCTGGCACTTTGGAAAAATTCATTTTTTCAACTACATTTTTCCGCAGATAAACTGTCAGCGGTTTTTCGATTAAAGAGTAGAACAAGCAGCCTGCAACTACTGATATCAATACTATCAATGCTGGTGCAAAAAATCCATCGTAATATTTGCCTAAGTTTGCCTTTTGTACCACTTTTGTTGCTGCTGATACGATCGGGCTGTGGACTAAAAATATTGAGTAAGAGGCGTCTCCCAAGTATGTTAAAATTTTGGGGACTTTTGGTGAGTCGTTAAGGTCGATCGATGCCGAACCGATGATTAACAAAGCCGCCAGCACTCCAAAAGTGCTCATTCGATCTATTTCTAACTCGTTCGCACTCGTTATCATTAATAAAGCTACGTATCCTAAATTTGCCACGCCAAACAAAATCCACCTGTTTTTGCTAATTTTAGGGCCAAATTTAATCACAATATACCCAGCCAAGCAGCCTAGAAAAAATTCTAGATTCATATTGCCAAATACTATATTTAGCAAAAAAGCTTTGCCACCAAAATTTATGACTTTTAAGTAATGCAGCATTGTGACAAATAGCCAACTCGAAAGTATCGGCACAGAATATTTGGGTTTGAACCAGATTGCTATGCTGAAGAGTAGATAAAAAAACATTTCGTAAATCAAAGTCCAGCCGACATCTAGAATTGGTGGATCGTTCTGAGGTATCAGCAGCAGAGATGTTAATATTTGCTGAATACCTAAGTCTTTGTTATTGGCAAAACCTGGTATTACGACAAAAAAGGCTAAAACTATAAGAGTAATTATCCAATAAATTGGGTAAATTCTGACGCTGCGTTTGACTAAAAATGATTTTAACTGGTCTGGTTTCCCGATCGCCGATCGATGAACGTACACCATAATAAAGCCGCTTAACACAAAAAAGTAATCAACACCACTCCACCCACCATGAAATAAATTAAAAAAAGTTACTTGTTTTAACCTTTGTATGCTCATATCATTCAGGTGAAACAGCACCACCAATATCGCTGCAATCCCTCGATAGACCTGTAATAGATTAAGCCTTTTGTGCCCAGTTGAAGTCTTTGTCATCCGAAAATACCTCGATCCTTGGCGACTGTTGCAGTTGCTCTTCAACTATAGTCAACGCTTCAAACACAGTCAACACATTAGATACTATAATATAACTTTACACTTTTTTCATAAAGTTGTGCAAGAAGACTTCCGACTGATCGTTGACTTAGTTCTAGTTCTCGCTGCTGCCGCAGCAGGAGGACTGTTTGCATCGCTATTGCGACAACCGGTAATTCTCGGGTATCTCCTGGGAGGGATCGTAGTTGGGCCGGCTGGTTTGGGGTTGATCAAAGAATTAATTCAGGTAGATACTCTAGCTGAATTCGGCGTTGCCTTTCTGTTGTTTGCCTTGGGAGTTGAGTTTTCTTTCGCCGAGCTCCAAAAAGTTAAAGCGATTAGTTTGGGCGGCGGGGGTTTGCAAATTGTGCTGACGATCGCCTTTACTACTGCAATTTCCTTGGCTGTAGGTTGGGTAGAATCGCCCGCCCAAGGCGTGTTTTTGGGGTCGATTCTGTCGCTTTCTTCGACAGCAGTTGTACTGAAGTGCTTGATGGAGCGTTCGGAAAGCGGTACTTCCCACGGTCAAGTTATGCTGGGAATCTTGGTAGTTCAAGATTTGGCCTTGGGGCTAATGTTGGCAGTTTTGCCGGCCCTCAATCAGCCCGCAGAGGCGATCGGCATCACGGTAGCGTGGGCCCTGCTGCGAATTAGTTTATTTGCTGCTGGTGCAGTCGTCGCGGGCATTTGGATCGTGCCGCAGTTGCTGCGCTACCTCGCTAAAACAGAGAGTCGGGAACTATTTTTGCTGGGAGTTGTGGTGTTGGCTTTGAGCATTGCCCTACTGACAGAATATTTGGGTTTCTCGATCGAGATGGGCGCATTTGTAGCGGGATTGATGATTTCTGAGGTGGAATATGCCGACCAAACTCTAACTTATGTTGAGCCTTTGCGAGATATTTTTGCATCCCTATTTTTTGTGACGATCGGAATGTTAATTGACCCGTTTTTTCTCTGGAACCATCTAGAGTTAATCCTGGGACTGGTATTTTTAGTATTTGTCGGCAAATTTTTAATCATAACGCCGATCGTCCGACTGTTTGGCTATCCCCTAAAAACAGCATTAATCGCAGGTTTGGGTTTGGCTCAAATTGGAGAGTTCTCTTTTGTCCTCGCTAGTTCCGGCCAAGCCTTGGGACTGGTTTCGCGAGACGTTTATCTGTTAATTTTAGGAACGACAGCAGTCACTCTGGTACTAACGCCGTTTGTATTGAGAAGCGTGCCGCAGTTATTCAATTGGGCGGAAAATTTCGGGCCTTTGCAGCGCTATTTTGACCAATCATCTCAACCTGTGGAAATAGCTGAAACTTTGCCGGAACAAAATCATATTGTGGTTTGCGGCTACGGGCGAGTTGGCAGAACTTTAGTCAAAATGCTGCAAAGCCGCAACTGTTCAGTTGTGGTAATTGATGAATCGGAAAGCAGAATTCAAGAGTGCCGGGTGCTAGGAATTCCTTATGTTTATGGTAATGCTGCCAGTTTGCACGTATTAGAATCGGCTGGGGTGGGACGGGCTAAGGCAATGGCGGTGACGCTTCCCGATCCTATGAGCACTCGTTTGTGTCTGAAGCGGGCTTTGGAATTAGTCCCGGATTTGGATATTGTGGTGCGGGCTAACAAAGATAAAGATATTGAACTGCTTTACCAATTGGGCGCCTGGGAAGTTGTGCAGCCGGAGTTTGAGGCGAGTTTAGAATTGTCTTCTCACTTGCTGGCTGGGATGGGTGTCTCGGCAATGGCGATCGGGCGAGAAGTCCAGCAAATTCGCAGCAGCCGCTATCTGGAATTGCGGCCGCGACGCGAACCTTTGGCCGTTTCGCGGGATTTGAAAGTGGCGGTTCGAGATATGAACAGCGAGTGGTACAGTTTGCCCGAAGGTGCTCCGATCGCCGGCATGACTCTGGAAGAAACTAATTTGCGACAGTTGATCGGGGTGAGTGTGATGGCGATCGTCCGCGAAGATGGCGAGGAAATTGATTATCCTAACGGGAAGGCTGCTTTGCTGTCGGGCGATCGGGTTTTGGTAGTCGGAGAACCGGAAGAACTTGTGAGTTTTGAGTTGCTGGCGAAGGGGGAAATTGCCGTCCCGCAAGGCGACAGTTCTTGTCAGTGGCTGAGGCTGCCAGAAAACAGCCCTTGGGCGGGCCAAAAACTCTCAGAGGTAGATTTGCTGACTCAGTATGGGGTGCAGGTGCGGGCGATCCGCCGGGAAGGGAAGTTTACTCGCTGGCCGGACGGAACTACTGATTTGCAAGAGGGCGATCGTTTGCTGCTGTGCGGTGGTTTCTACGAGCTCGGCTTGATGCAACGGACGGCATCACAGCCGATCGCGCAACCGGCCTTAAACCTGCCCTTTGTTACCGCACAGGTTAGCGAAAAGCTGTTTAGTGATTAGTCAGTTGACAGATGTTGAGGGAATTGGGAATTGGGAATTGGGAATTGGGAATTGGGAATTGGGTAATTATCCAACTCTCGCCGTCTCGCTGTCTCGCCGTCTCCCCGTATCCCCGTATCCCTCTCCTCAGCCGTTGGGTTTGATATAGGCAATTGCCGATCGCCAGATCAAAATTTGTTTTTCTGAGGCATCGAGGAGGCAAATACAGCCATTATCCTGCCAAAAAATTCTACCCACTAGCAAATCGCCGGTCATGAGTTTGATCTCTACCTGTTCTTTGTCTTTGATGTAGCTTTGTATTAAGCGAATGCTGGGCAATCCTGTCTCAAATTCGGACATACTGAGAAATGGGTAATTTGGTCATCACATTATCTAATAGGACTTAGGCACTCGATCGGTCAGAAACCGGGTTTTTTTACGAAAATACTGCATCGAAGCCTTGAATACCGATGAAAAACCCGGTTTCTTTGGTATTGCGTAAGTCCTGTCTAATCAGTTTTAACCGAAAGAGGTTTGTTTTTATGCCGATCGAGTTTGCGAAATATCACGGACTGGGCAATGATTTTATTCTGATTGACAACCGCCACTCCTGTGAACCAGTTTTAACACCAGAACAAGCTGTGTCCATGTGCGATCGACATTTTGGGATCGGCGCAGACGGCGTGATTTTTGCCCTTCCTGGTCAAAACGGCACTGACTATACGATGCGGATTTTTAATTCCGACGGTTCGGAACCGGAAATGTGCGGTAACGGGATTCGCTGTTTGGCTAAGTTTATCGCCGATTTGGAATCGAAAGAAATTCACCCTCCCCAACCCCCCCAGGCTTCGGGGGGGAGTGAATCTAAGACTGAGTACCGGATTCACACCGGTGCGGGCGTTATTATCACAGAATTGCGATCGGACGGTCAGGTTAAGGTGGATATGGGACTTCCCCGGCTGCTGGCTGCGGAAATTCCCACAACTTTGGCCGCACCAGATGCCAAAGTGATAGATGTGCCGATCGAAGTTGCCGACAAATCTTGGTCTGTTACCTGTGTCAGCATGGGAAATCCTCACTGCATTACCTTTGTAGACGATGTTTCGGCTGTGGCTTTGGAAACTATCGGCCCTAAATTTGAACACCACCCAGCCTTCGGGCACCGTACAAATACGGAATTTATTCAAGTAATACGACGGGACTATGTAAAAATGCGCGTGTGGGAAAGGGGCGCAGGTGTTACTCTAGCTTGTGGGACTGGTGCTTGTGCCGCTGTGGTGGCTGGGGTGTTGGTCGGAAAGTGCGATCGGACAACTACGGTTGAACTCCCCGGCGGCGTTTTGGAAATCGAATGGGCAGAAGTTTCTGGGCGGATTTACATGACTGGGCCGGCACAGCAAGTATTTACTGGTTGTCAGTAGTCATTAGTCTTCAGTCATCAGTCATTAATCTTCAGTCCAGTGACTGATGACTAATAACTAAGCCTGAAATCTAAAATCTAAAATCTAAAATCTAAAATTTACTAGGTGGATGTGCATGGCTGGAGGTATTTATCTGATTCAGGACGACGACAGGCTGGTAGAAATGATGGAACAGCCCTACGACTCGGAAGACCAGTTACAAGAATTGCTAGTAACTTATCCTAATCTGATCGCCGGAGATCAAATCGATCGCGCGACGGCGCGGAAGTGGCTGTTAATTTCACGGGAAGCAGTGCCCAGCGATGAAGAAACTGCCGTCCAGTGGTCGCTGAATCACTTGTTTGTAGACCAAAATGCAGTTCCTACTTTGGTGGATGTCAGGCGCACTCCTAATGCTGCACTTCGGCAAAAAGTGTTAGGTCAGTCGATCGACTATGCTGCTAATGCGTTAGTTTATTGGCCAATAGATTCGATTATTGCTCTGTTTGAAGCCAATTGTCGCGATCGGGGTCGAGATCCCGAACAGATTTTTGAAGAGTTTGTCGGTGCAGATGCTAATGAAGACCTATTTTGGCAGAAAGTTAAAACCAATTTGCAAGCCGGTAAAATTCGCCTAGTATTTGTAGCAGACGAGATTTCCGCTGAAATGCGCCGAGTTGTCGAATTTCTCAACGAACAAATGGACCCGGTTGAAGTTTTAGCCCTGGAAATTAAGCAATATGTCAGTGAAGACGGTTTAAAAACATTGGTTCCCAGAGTCATCGGTCAGACAGCCGAAGCACAGCAGAAAAAATCCAACGCAATGCGCGAAAGAAGGCGCTGGGATGAATCGTCATTTTTTGCGGAAATCAAAGCTAGACAAGGCGCAGACGAGGCGCAAATGGCAAGAGAAATCTACCTTTGGGCGAAAAGTCAAGAGCCCGAAATTCAAATCCAGTGGGGAACAGGGGACGCCTACGGCGGTTTCGCCGCCCAATTGCCTCAAAAGGGCAAAAAACCCTATCAGTTATTCACTGTAGATATTGCTGGCAGAATGGAGATTTCTGCTGACAATTACGGTTCCCGGCCGCCATTTAATTCGGATCAAAATTGGCTGGAATTGAGAAACAAGCTAAGTTCGATCGGTCTGTCGCTACCTACAGAACCTGGGGAAAGAAGGTCGCCGAGTCTCGCTTTGTTTACTTTGCAAGAAGAATCTGCCCTCAAGCAAGTTATGGAAACTTTTGGCTGGGTAATCGAGCAAATTAAAAGCTTGTAGTCATTGGCCAAACAGGGCATTTAAATTAGACATCGACCATATTTCTTGTGGAACAGGCATCCTGCCTGTTCAAAACTGGCTTTTCTGGAGATGTCTATTGTATATTCACGGCAGGCGGGACACCCACAAGACTTTGATTATTTTTTGATATACAATTTAAATGCAGATCAGCTTATCACCAACAACTAACCAATAACCAATAACCAGTAATTAATAGCGAATGTTGGCTTGTTTCAAGCGTCGCAAAGCTTCTCCCAGCCGATCGCAATCTGCAATCAGACTAATCCTAACATATCCTTCGCCGCCAGGGCCAAAGGCATTTCCTGGAGTCAGAACTACACCCGTTTGCTGCAAAACATTCAGGGCAAAATCAGTCGAACTCATGCCGCGAGTACAAGGAACCCAAAGATACATTGCAGCCAGAGGCTTAGGAATATTCCACCCCAATTCTGCCAATCCTGCAACCATAAAATCGCGGCGAGTGCGGTAGCGTTCCTGCACTTCATGCAAGTAACTGTCTGGTAATTGCAGCGCTGTTTCTGCTGCTGCTTGCAATGCGGAAAATATACCGTAATCTAAGTTAGTTTTTAAGGTGCGTAAACCTTGAATTATCTTGCTGTTTCCTACCACAAAACCAACACGCCAGCCAGCCATATTGTAGGTTTTAGACATCGTGTGAAACTCAACACCGATTTCTTTGCCGCCGGGAATTTCTAATAAACTTGTCGGTTGATAGCCATCGAAAGCTAACTCCGCATAACACAAATCGTGAACCAGCAAGATTTGATGTTTGTGCGCGAAAGCCACAATATCTTTGTAAAATTCTCGCGGTGCCGTCGCTCCGGTCGGATTACTGGGATAATTAAAGTAGAGTATTTTGGCTTGTTCAGCTACGCTGTCGGGAATGTCGCCTAAATCAATTACCCAGTCGTTTTCTGGTTTGAGGATGATATTGTGAACCTTGGCACCGGCGATAATCGGGCCGCGAAATAATACGGGATAAGCGGGACTCGGTACTAATACTAAGTCGCCGGGATTGATATAGGCGATCGCAAAATGTGCTAAACCTTCTTTAGAACCCAACAAAGGTAATGCTTCGCTTTCGGGATCGAGTTCAACATTATAGCGGCGGCTATACCATTTGGTAATTGTGCGGCGGAAACTGGCAGTTCCTTCAAACGGTGGATATCCATGATTTGCAGGATTTTGGATAGCTGCGACGGCCGCTTCTACTACTGGTTGAGGAGTTGCACCGTCGGGGTTTCCCATTCCTAAGTCTATTAAATCTAGTCCTTGTTCGCGGGCGCGGGCTTTGAGTTCATCGAGACGGGCAAATACGTAGGGCGGTAGTGTTTGCAACCTGTCAGCAGGGCTAATCCAATCCAAGGTCATTTTTTGTGTATCAGTTGTTAGTTGTTTTCCGGGTTCGTAGTCAGGAATTCAGTCCTTTCTAACACAGTTTGTTAAGGACTAAAGTCCTTACTACAAACTGTTTTAATTCTTAATCT
Organism: Oscillatoriales cyanobacterium PMM_0080; assembly: GCA_949127775.1. Taxonomy (GTDB): domain Bacteria; phylum Cyanobacteriota; class Cyanobacteriia; order Cyanobacteriales; family Microcoleaceae; genus Microcoleus. Next base: position 47,307 of record CASBQF010000272.1, on the reverse strand, counting down.
TTAATTGTCTCACAAGTAGTGCTGTAGAAACCATCGAGATTTTCCGAGTTCGTAGTAAGGACTTCAGTCCTTTCTAACACAGTTTTTTTTCAGGACGAAAGTCCTTACTAAGTAGGTGGTACAAATAAACATTAGATGGAAGAGGAAGAGGCGGGTTTTGCCTTAATAAACTTGCTTGTATCATAGATTCTTCGCTAAACCCGCCCCTACAAGATGATATTGTTTTTTTGTAATAACCTACTTACAAACTGTTTTAACTCTTAACCTTTAATTCTCCCACAGGTGCGGTGGTAGAAACCATCGCCGCCATTAATTGTTCGGGAACGACTTTAAATGGCAGTCTGTGGATGTCGGAATTGGGATTGCAAGCTATTTCGGCGGCGCGCTGTAATTGTGTGAGGCTAACGTCTCCGAGTCCTAAGTTGTCTAAATTTTTAGGCAATCCAATCTCGGCGTAGAATTTTAGTAGTTGCTGTCTGGCGGTGGCTGCGAGTTGATTGTTTTGCAGCATTTCTTCTAGGCGCAGTTGCACTAAAATGCCGTAGGCGACTTTTTCGCCGTGCAATGTGCCGTGACTTGCTAATAGATGAGTTAGGCCGTTGTGGACGGCGTGGGCGGCGACGGTGCGACATTGAGCTCCGCCAATTCCGCCGATTACTCCTGCTAGCAATACGACGGCATCTGTGACTTCTTGCCAGGTTTCGCTACCGGGTTCTTTGAGGGCGGTGGCTGATTTTTGGAATAAAATATCGCGCAGAATTCTAGCTTGTTGGACGGCGGCAATGATCATGGTTTGTTCGGAGTGTCCGCTGCTGACTGATGCTTCGTACCATTTGGCGATCGCATCTCCGATTCCTGCTATTAATGTCCGCTGGGGTGCTGTTTGAATTAAGCCGTAGTCCAGGATTAACAAATCGGGACATCTGGCTAATGTGACATCGTATTGGAACGCACCTTGTTCGGAATAAATGTTAGAAAGGGCTGTCCAAGCGGCGCAGGTGGCTGCTGATGTGGGGATGGTGACGATCGCCATTTTGCACTGATGGGCGACGAGTTTAGCTGCATCCAAGGCTTTGCCGCCGCCGACGCCGATGATGAAGTCGGCTTGATGGGTTTGGACGGCTTCGCGGAGGGTTTCGAGGCTGATTTCGCTGCAATCTTTGCCGTAGGCTGTGTGGGCGGACTGTAGGGGCGATGCCCCCGTGCTCGCCCTGCCTTCGAGGATTGGTTGCAGGTAGGGTTGGGCGGCGGCGAGGGAGTTGCTACCGCCGACGATTAGGGGCCGTTTTCCGAAACGGGCGATCGCATCTCCGGCTTGTGCCAGGGCGTTTCGACCTCGCAAAACACAGGCGGGAGCAATTGTCAAGGAATAAATTGCAGTTGTGGCGGTAGTTTTGGTGCTTTGGGTGTGAGTCATCGAACCACTGGATAAGTGACGGGAAGGTTTACTGTAACAGGATTGCTGGATTTCCTAGGATAACTCTAACTCGTGTTGGGCGATCGGGTAAGTTTTGTAAAGTTTTTATTAAGTATTGTGGTTGGGCATGGGCTACGGGAGTTGTAAGGGCGATCGGTTCTAGGTGGCGATCGCGAGTATTCACCCAACTGTAGACTTCCAATTCGCTCGTTTTAATGATGTATATTGCATAGTGCTGAAAGGACAGATGCTTTGTTTCACCATAACAACTGTAGATCGAGGGGCTTTACACTGTTTGATGCGTTCTTTGTCGATCGCTATTCTCAGGAAAAGAGCTAGTCACGATATGCTCTGCTTTGATACCAGCCTCAATCAGTGATTGGCTTAGATCTTCCTCGAAGTTATCCTCTTCAATTACCACTTGACGATCGACATTCACGAGCATGAAACAGAATCGTGTCAATCCAGCGCTGTTTATCCCAGCCTGTCGCGAGAATCAGAAAGTGACCCGAATCGACATCACAGACGGGGTAAAGCTCGATCGGCTGTAAACTGGGTTGGGCGCGAGTTGCTTCTCGCAGGGTTTTTTTGAGAATGTCTGCATAGGTTAGTGAGTTATCCATTGGAGAATCACCTCTTGACTTGGTTCGTAAACTAATAAGTTGATTTTATTTCGCTGAACGGCTAGCTGAAAAATCGGTTTTTGAAAGTGCTTAATTAGGAAAGAACAGCATAAAGCTTGATCAAGAAAAGGAAAGTCTAACGGGAAGCAAGAAAGGGTTGACATACATGAGCAACTTGAGGTATTTTGTAGTTATATAATGTATTGTACTACCGCATCTACAACACAATTATAGGTTAGCTGGCTTCGGTTACAAGTGTTGGTTAACTAAGCTGCTCGTTTTTCATTTTAATTCGTCGGAGTCGTTTTTCTATGCTCCAAAGACTATACGTACATAACTTCAGATGCCTAGAGAACTTTGAATTGATTCTCAAAGAGATGTCATCCTCCCTTTTAATTGGAAAAAACGGTGCTGGCAAATCGACCATTGCCTCTGCATTGGAAGTGCTTCAAAGCGCGGGTCGAGGCATCAATAGAATGCGTGACCTTGAGGACAAGGGTCTGATTGGGCCAAAAGATTTTAATCGAGGAATATCTGATGTTCCAATTCGATTTGAGATAGAAGTATTACTGGACAAAAAACTATACAAATATATCCTGGCATTGGAATTACCAGAAAACTTCAGAGAACTTCGAGTTTTTGAAGAGCAATTGTTAATTGCAGGAAATCCTATCTACTCTCGCAAGGAAGCCCAAGTCACTCTTTACACCAGTCCCAAAAATTCGGAAGCTCAGTTTTTAGTAGATTGGCATCTCATTGCCCTTCCTATTATTCAGGCGCAATCAGCAAACGATCCGCTGCGTATTTTCAAGAGTTGGCTGGCAAGCATGATTATTTTAGCTCCGATTCCAAGTTGGATGACTGGAGAATCTACCGGGGAAACTTTGGAGCCAAAAAGAGACGGTTCAAATTTTGGAGAGTGGTTTTCTGGTTTACTCAGTCGCTACCCTGCTGCTTATACACAGACTGACAGATACCTCCGAGAAGTTATGCCTGACATTCAGGATTTTCTGAATGAACAAATTGGTAAAGACTCTAAAAGTATGGTTGTTCGGTTTGAAGCAAAGAGTGCGAATCTGAGTGTTGACTTTAAAGACTTATCTGATGGAGAGAAATGCTTTTTTCTTTGTGCTGTTGTCTTGGCTGCCAACAAATACTATGGGCCACTTTTTTGCTTTTGGGATGAACCTGATAACTATCTTTCCCTGTCAGAAGTTGGGCATTTTGTTACGTCGCTACGACGATCATTTAAGGATAATGGTCAGATTGTAGTGACCTCGCATAATGAGGAAGTAATCCGAAAATTTTCAAATGAAAACACCTTTGTACTCGATCGCAAAAGTCACCTAGAGCCAACCTTAGTTAGGTTGCTGGACGATTTACCTATCAGTGGCGATCTTGTAGATACTTTGATTCGTGGCGACATAGAATTATGAGAGTGAATAAGTATCAACACCATCTTCTTGTGTTGCCAGAAGATGATGCTAATCGCCAAATCGCCAACGGATTCATTCTCAACTCAAACATTAATGAACCTGTTATTCAAGTTTTGCCGATTGCTGATGGTTGGGGGAAAGTTGTGGATAAGTTCAAAGAAAATCATATCTCTGAAATGCGAAAATTTTCAAAAAGAATGATTGTCTTGCTTATTGATTTTGATGAAAGTTACGAAGATAGGTTTAGTTATGTAAAGAAGCAGATTCCCGATGATTTAGAAAATAGAGTATTTGTGCTAGGGGTATTATCTGAACCAGAGAAGTTAAGGAGCAATCTTGGAAATAATTTTGAATGTATCGGAGAAACTCTTGCGAAAGATTGCTCTAACAACACGAATGAATTATGGGGACACCATCTTCTCAGGCATAATAAAACTGAGTTAGATCGAATGATTTTATCTGTTAAGCCATTTTTGTTTAATTGAGTCATAGCAGATTCTTGGAGTTACATTCGTTAGCAACAAATGTTTAACTTTTATGTGAGACAATATTGCCTGCAACTTCTTGCGATCGCCCTTTTCCCATATTCCAAAAAAGTACAGCCATTCAAATCAGAAAAAACACGAATACGCAACGCCGACTAACCATCGCCTTGAACCTCAATCGTATAATTATATCCCTGTTCAGTCAAAAACAGTTGGCGGTGTCGGGCAAAATCCTCCTCGCAAGTTTGTAGCGAGACTAATGTATAAAAACTCGCAGTATGTCCATCAGATTTCGGCCGCAGAATTCGTCCGAGGCGCTGCGCTTCTTCTTGGCGAGAACCATATTTACCTGATACTTGAATCAACACATCGGCATCGGGTAAATCGACGGCAAAGTTGCCTACGCGAGATAGAATTAATCCCGGAATCTCTTTGTGACGAAATGCTTCGTAAAGCCGATCGCGCTCAGCCTGTTTTGTCTTCCCCGTAATCAGCGGCAATTGGGTAACTAGGGCGATCGCATCCAACTGTTCCAAAAACTCACCAATAATTAGAATACGACGCCCCGCTTCCTTTTGCAACAAACTTTGTACCACATCCAACTTACCCGGATTTTCCGCAGCAATCCGAAACTGTTGGCGACGGGGCGCTAGGGCATATTCCATTTTTTCCGCCTCATTTTGGGCGACGCGGATTTCCGTACAATTAGCAGTAGCAATAAATCCCTGTCCTTCCAATTCCCGCCAAGGTACGTCATAGCGCTTCGGGCCAATTAGCGTGAAAACATCGCCTTCCTTCCCATCTTCGCGAATCAATGTCGCCGTCAAACCTAACCTGCGTCGCGCTTGTAAGTCGGCGGTAATCCTAAATATCGGTGCAGGTAATAGATGCACTTCATCGTAAATAATCAGTCCCCAGGATTGCGCGTTAAATAACTCGAAATGCGGGAATTCATCATCTTTAGTCGATCGATAACTGAGCATTTGGTAAGTCGAGAGAGTTACAGAAGCCGTTTTTTTGCTGTTGCTGCTGTACTCGGCGATCGCATCTTCAGTTAAACTCGTCTTGTCCAATATTTCTCTACGCCACTGGTGCACCGAAGTCAAACTGCTGGTGAGAATCAGTGTCTTTTGCTGCACCAAACTCATCGCAATCATCCCCACAATCGTCTTACCAGCCCCGCATGGTAGGACGATCGTCCCACTACCACCTCTAACCTCTCCGCTTTGATAAAATGCTTCTACTGCTTCCTTTTGATAGGCGCGCAAATTGAAGGGTGAGTCGCTTCCTAAAGTGCGATCGCGCAACGCAATCGTCAACTGGGCACCTTCCACATATCCAGCTAAATCTTCCGCCGGATAACCCACAGCTAACAAAGCTTGTTTGAGTACACCGCGATTCCCCGCATCAACTTGAAAGCAAAGATCCGAAATCCGCTTACCTAACAACGGTTTTACGCGCTCATCCCGCACTAGCAACTCCGTCAGCGGGCGATCGGCAATCCGCAGTTGTAAATCGGTATTTTCCGCATCAATCCTTTCAATTACCGTCAATCCGTAGCGCGTACCAAGCAGTGCAATTTCCTGCGCTACCGACTCTGGAATGTCATATTTGGCGTACTTTCGCAAAGCTGCGATCATCAATTCAACTAACATTCCCGCCGCCCGCGCATTCCACACGCTTAAAGGCGTGATCCGATAGGTGTGGATGTGTTCGGGACTTTTGATTAATTCGGCAAAAGGTGCGATCGCTTCTCGTGCTAATTGCGCTGTCGGGGCGTGAACTTCTAGTAAGATCGATCGATCGCTTTGCACGATTAAAGCATTTTCAGCAACATAACTCATAGTTGACAGTTGACAGTTGACAGTTGACAGTTGACAGAAGGAAGAAGTTTGGTAGAAAAGAAATGTTTGGTTTATTTTATCTAGTCTATGTCAAAGGTGCGTCGCGATTGAGATTGTATATCTTTTTGAGGGATTTATCGCCAGCGACGCACTCTACAAATACTGCTTAAGAAGAGGGGGACAAGATTCTTCTCAAAGTCCCCCTTCTTAAGGGGGATTTAGGGGGATCTGGCCTCAGCTATAAACGAGAGATACAAAGGTTTTCGGGAGATTGTTGACACTAATAGTATCAGGTGTATTATTTATCACTCTGGGGTAAAACATAACCCATTTGCCGCAATGCGGTGCGAAATTTCGTTTCCTGGCCCAATGGAACGGCTAAAGTGCGATCGCCCGCCAACTGACAAAACTTTTTAGTACGGGAATCATTCGCAATCAGCAATGCTAAATGGGCAGTAGTACATTCGATCAACCTGACACTACCTATATCTTGCACGCTATGCGATCGCTCTGTCACATCCGTCAGAAATTGTTGCACAGTTTGTGGTAGCGCTTCGATACTCCTGGCATCCAAAAACTCTGTAAACTCTGTTAATAGATATCCGTTTTCAATGGCTGCGAAGATTTTTGGGCGATCGAGCCGCCACACAACATCCGATACTTTCTTAGTATAGATATCCAGGACGATCGCATCAGATGTCTCGACACCATCTCCCGCCGCAATAATTTCTAAATTCGGTAATATCCTGAGCGTTTGACGGATCTCAATTACTGGCGGAGTATACTTATCCGTCAACTCCAAACAGTAAGCCCCCAAAGTCGTCAAGCGAAAATATACTAAGCCATCATAACGACTCAGGAATTCGAGATAGTCGTCTCCCGAAAGATTGTCATAATCGCTTGGTATGATCGCAGGATCGACATATGCAACATCAATGATTCCCAGAGTCGCAGCATACTCAAACAAAAAACACCGCATATATCGTTCTTCCAGAATCGTCCAACTGTAGCCACCCAATTCTGATAAGTTTCCATACCCAGGTTCACCAACATACAGATAGTAAGGTTCCTCAGTCACATCAAATCTATGGCCTGTTGCGACTAGATATCTACTAAAATCATGAAACATAATCCACTTACCCACAGGACATTCTGCGAGCACAGAGGCGATCGCATCTCTCCGCCACGGCACATCCGTCATGCCACTTGCGCCCTTCCCAGTTTGTCCTTTGATCGGATCAATGCGGCGAAATTCATCAAAGATTTTGGTCTTTAACCAGCGTTTCCATGCTGTCTGTAAACCTTTGGCGGGTGATTCTTGCAAAGCTTTCACTCCCGCTTTCGTCAAAACTAGCTTTTTGCCCGATCGTTCCGCGAACTTGCTCCCTTGCGCTATCATTATCCAAGCAAAGGGCTTGATGCTACCGACTTCAGCGAATACTTCATCATCATAGTCGCTATCCTTGGCTAGGGCAATTTGACGCTGTTCCTCATTATAAAAATCACCACCTTGTAATATAGAGGCGATCGCCTTTACACTTCCAGCAGTAGGTAAAGAAGTCTTATCGCTAACAGCAATTTTACCCGACTGAATCAGACGCAAAACCGCTGCAAAATCCTTTGTAGCCGCTAACTGTGTTTCATAAGAAGCCAAGGGAATATCGTATTCTTCTATCTCTTTTTCCCGTGTACTATAGTTAAATCTTTGGACGGTGAGTTTCACATGATTTTTTATTGTTTCACCAGCATTATCTAACGTGGCTTCTTTAGGCTTTGGGACAAATTTCACCAACTCTTTTTCTAGATCGTAAGGAATTTGTCTGCCGTAGATAAACAAGCATAGCAGAGATGGTTCTTTGTTGATTCCATAGCGATCGCTTGTTCCAAAATCTGCTGGCTCTCCGTATTTAGCGCTAAATATATCAGGAAAATAATAGCCATCCTCCCCATGTATAACTTCAGCTACAGCCGCTTTTTGGAGATCGTCTAACTTCGCCCACACATTCCGAAGATTCTCTCCCAGCAATTGCGATCTAATTCCATCAACCAGATCCGCTTTACGGATTAATTTACGAGGATCGGGTAATAATGCTTTGAGCTTTTTTAAATCGTCAACAATTATTCCTTCTAGTGCCTGTTGGAGGCTAATAACGCTATCTATGCTTGGGTAACGCGACATAATGTTTGAGAATGCGCCCGCTTCAAAATTGTTTTTGCAACCCAAATATAACAACTTTACCGGATGCGAAACTTGAACTTTTGTTACAAAATCAATAAATCTGGTTAAACAGTTACGGATGAACCGGAAAAGTGTATAAGTTAATACGGTTCACTTAAGACAGATATCGCTGGCACACCCTTAAAAAAGCGGAGTGGGGAATGGGACAAGAATGCTCTCAAAGTCCCCCTTCTTAAGGGGGATTTAGGGGGATCTCCGGGGCATAAATAATATTAAGTGAACCGGAATGGTGTATGAGTTATTTCTTTTAATTTTTAGGGGAATATTCCCCGCCCTAAAATTACCCGGTTCAACAATCGTCATCAACTCCTTCCTCAGTTTCTCACATCCTTGCTTTTAATCATTGGAAGCGGGCTGCTTTCTTCGGCCAAACAAACCCGACATACTTAAACCTGTCACAAGCAATCCGAGCATTCCCAATCCGTTTAAAATTGGGTAAATTGCTTGCAGGTGAAAGATTTCGCCTGTATGAATTTTCAATAAAAATCTCGATGAAATTTCTATACCAAGCGGCCACTCTCGCAGCATTGTGATAGTCATTCCAGTCAACACTGTCAGCGCGATCGGCAAAGCTACAATAATGCCTAGAATGCGGTGGTACTTGCGAAATGCTTTCTTCATAGTGGTTGAAACTTTTAGAATAGTGAGGTTATTTTAGGACAGAGCGTTGAGTGCTTGTTTCTGAAAGACTGCCAACACAGAACTAGAAACAAGCACTCAGTTTAGAACTTAAATTTAGGATTTAGGAATGCTACCAATAGTCTTCTCTAGCGACTGCAATTGTGCCAGCACTTGGTCTTTACTTGGCTTAGACTTTTTGAGTTCTGTCATGACTTTTTCTGTAGTCTCTTCAACTGCATCGTAGCTTTTAGGAGATGTTTTTTTGATGCCGTCTTCTACTTTTTTCCAGGCATTCTCGAACTTGTCAAATTCGGTTTTGGCTTTGGCAAAGTTACCAGTCTGAACTGCTGCTTTGGTATTAGTAACTACACTCAGCAACTCTGCATTGCTAGCGGGAGATGCTGCTTTGTCAGATGTGCTCACAGCACTAGCAGCAGGAGTCTCAGCAGGTGAAGTCTTCGTCGGAGTCGAAGCTTCTTGGGCGCCGCCGCAACCAGTCAAAGCTAGAAGGGTGACGGCGCTAGCGACAAGGATTTGATTTAAACGAGCCATGAACAGTCCTCAAGAAAATGAATACTACAATCTATCTTGCCACAAAACCAGCAGATCGATCGCTAAAATGATGTGTAATTCCTGGAATCGATCGCAGTTAGCAGTACAAAAAGATAGTTGGACTGCTAACGTTATCATTTTCGAGATGGTTGCGGGAGTCAAAAAAAGAGGGTTGCGATCGTTTGCATTATAAGCTGTTGTGTATTTAAATTGCACGTCAAGAATCAATCAAAATTTTGTGGGATTGGCTTTGATCATCGTTCCTAATATCCAATTGAAATATTCAAAAGCTTAACTTGCTCGCAGGATTTAATAACCTAAAAGCAACATCAAAATGTTACTTAATCGAAACTGACAGCGTGTAACTAGCACCTCCTCGTTCCGTACCGATATCTATCTGATAGTCTCCTGTTTTGGAAACCACTCCAGACCAGCTTTTTGATTCTTTAATTATCGTCTTTGTCTTTGGGCCTATGATGCTAAAAACAGCATTTTTCTCAAGGGATTGGATCTCGATCTTCATCGTTTGCCCTTTTTTAGCTTTAATCAAGTAACTATTGACCGTACCGCGCGCTACTCCTCCTTTGATTTCCGCTGAATTAGTACCTTTTTTAAATTGGATTCGCTGCTGAACCTTAGCCATTAAAACGGCAGGCTTTTCGGAAGTTACTGGGGAGGAAACCAGATTGGATATGGATTTTACAGAAGCCGGGAAAATCAGAGATGCACTTAAGCCGATCGTCAAAATATTGAGCGGTAACTTGAAAGTTTTTGCTAGTTTTTTCATGGAGTTTAACAGTTTTGTGAAATTGATTTACTCGTAAGATTATAGCTAACTGCGCGTCTTTGTGTGCGATCGCCCTTAGCGCCAACTTGATTGGAGAGGGAACCCCCGGGTGTGAGATAATTTTAGGCGATCGAGACTGTCGATTTTAAATTTTAGATTTAAGATTTTAGATTGAACCCTAGGATGTGAGATAATTTTAGCCGATCGCAAATTACGCATTACTGCACAGTCGCCAGCGGGTGAGGTACAGTAAAAACACCCGCAGCGCGGTGTTACCCAAAAAATTGTACACTTCCTAATTATCACAAACCAGACGATATGATCCAACAGCCAACCATCACCTACCGCACCGAAAGCGACTCGATGGGAGACAAACAAATCCCATCTACCGTTTACTACGGCATCCAAACTCTGCGCGCCGTTGAAAACTTTCCAATTAGCGGCATTAAACCTTTATCAACTTACGTCGATGCTTGCGTTTTAATTAAAAAAGCTGCGGCGATAGCTAACGGTAAACTCGGCTGCATTCCTGAAGATATCAGTCAAGCACTGATCCAAGCTGCTGATGAAGTTTTAGCGGGAAATCTGCGCGATCAATTTGTCGTTGATGTCTACCAAGCAGGCGCCGGAACTTCTCACCATATGAATGTCAATGAAGTTCTTTCCAATCGCGCTTTGGAAATTATGGGCGATCAAAAAGGCAACTACAAGCGCGTCAGTCCCAACGATCATGTAAACTACGGTCAATCGACCAATGATGTGATTCCGACTGCGATTCGGATCGGCGGATTGTTGGCTTTGGAAAAAACTTTGTTTCCAGCTTTGTTAGGGGCGATCGCATCCTTGGACAAAAAAGCCGTAGAATTCCATGATATCGTCAAATCCGGCCGCACTCACCTGCAAGATGCCGTCCCTATTCGACTCGGCGAAACCTTCCGCGCTTGGGCGCAAATTCTGAGAGAGCACAACGCCAGAATTGCCACTGCTTCCGGTGATTTGACATCCTTGGGATTGGGCGGCAGCGCGGCGGGAACTGGCTTAAATACTCATCCAGAATACTGTGAAAAAGTCGCTCAAATCCTCGCAGAGTTAATCGGAAAACCCCTAAAACCCGCACCACATTTAATGGCAGCGATGCAGAGTATGGCGCCATTTGTAAATGTCTCCGGCGCACTGCGAAATCTCGCTCAGGATTGCGTTAAAATGTCCCACGACTTGCGTTTGATGGACTCCGGGCCAAAAACGGGTTTCAAGGAAATTCAACTGCCTCCTGTGCAACCTGGTTCGTCAATTATGCCGGGGAAATACAATCCGGTGATGGCAGAAATGACTTCGATGGTGTGTTTTCAAGTCATGGGCTACGATAGCGCGATCGCCCTTTGTGCCCAAGCAGGACAATTAGAATTGAACGTGATGATGCCCCTAATCGCCTACAATCTGATTCACAGCATCGAAATATTAGGCAACACCATCAGCGCCCTGACTACCAAATGCCTCGACAAAATTGAAGCAAAGGGCGATCGGTGTCTCGCCTACGCAGAAGGCAGTCTCGCCCTCGTTACCGCCCTCAATACTCACATCGGCTATCTCAACGCCGCCGCCGTCGCTAAAGAATCTCTCGAAACTGGCAAATCTTTGCGGCAAATTGTCCTAGAACGCGGTTTAATGAATGCAGAAGACTTGGCAACAGTTCTAGATTTAGAAAAAATGAGTGCGATGCCAGAATACCGGGCGGTTGAAACCGCGCCTATAGAAACAAAACCCGGATAGTGCGCGGATTGAAGACCAACCGGTTAGAATTAGATTATTTTCGACCGTCCACGGAGGTGGACTTTGTTTGTGTAGACGCGGTTTCAACCGCCGTCTTTTCATATCTAAAAATTGGGGAGCAAAATTTATGCGTGCAGGTTCATTCGGCCAATTAACTCAAGACAAAGAGAACACAACTCAAGTCACATTTCATTATGTAGAAGGTCATACAGAAACCTTTACTATTCCAATGCCTGCACAAGAATTTCAAGAGGAAGTGCTGCATTTATTAAGCCAACCTTGGTTGACTTTCCATTTGGTCGATCAAACGGTTCTTATCTGTACTTCTCGGTTGGTAAAAGTAGAAATAAAACCACCTATTCCCGAACTTCAAGGTCAAGGAATATTCCCTAATTCCATGCGAGTTAATACCATGCAGCGGGCTGCTGCTGGTAGGTTGCCGATGTCTTAAAAGTAAGGTTCGTAGTAGGGACTTTAGTCCTGAATAACTCGGAAAGAAAAGGACTAAAGTCCTTACTACAAACTTTTTAATAACCTTAAATAGGAAACCACTATGTCTACTGTTAGTTTAATTCGTGCTAATTCATACGATCGCCCAAATCTACAAATATCTTTAGAAAATTTGCTCGCACCCTGGGGCGGAATCTCGGCTTTTGTCAAAAAGGGCGATCGGGTTCTTCTCAAACCCAACCTCCTCACAGGTTCTCGCCCTACCAAAGAATGCGTCACCCGCCCGGAATTAGTTTACTGCGTGGCAAAAATGGTCATCGAAGCAGGAGGAAAACCGTTTTTAGGAGACAGTCCAGCTTTTGGTAGCGCGATGGGTGTCGCCAAAGCCAATGGTTATTTACCACTGTTAGAAGAACTGAATTTGCCAGTAGTTGAATTTCAAGGAAAACGCTACGAAACTGTCAGCAAAGATTTCAATCATCTGCGAATTTGCAAAGAAGCAATGGAAGCAGATGTCGTGATTAACTTGCCCAAACTCAAATCTCACGTTCAATTAACCGTGACAATGGGCGTCAAAAACTTGTTCGGCTGCGTGCCCGGAAAAATGAAGGCTTGGTGGCACATGGAAGCTGGCAAAGATAGCGCCAGATTCGGTCAAATGCTGGTAGAAACTGCCCGCACAATTAACCCAAATTTGACAATTTTGGATGGAATAATCGGTCACGAAGGTAACGGGCCAAGCGGCGGCGAACCTAAGTTTTTGGGAATCTTGGGCGCGTCTGATGATGTGTTTGCGTTGGATAGAACGGTAGTTGAAGTTATTAATGTCGATCCGGCGCTGGTTCCGACTGTAGCTGCGGCGATGAGATTGGGACTTTGCTCGAATTTGGAGGCGATCGATTTTCCGCTTTTGCACCCGGAAAGTCTCAAGGTTTTGGATTGGAAGTTGCCTGAAAATATGATGCCGATCGACTTTGGGATGCCCCGTGTGATTAAGTCTACTTTTAGGCATTTTTATATCCGGTTTATCAAAGAACGGATGGGGGCTTATGCCGGAAAATAAAGGTTTGTAGAAAGGTTTGTAGTGAGTCGGCGGTTGAAACCGCTACTACACAAACTAAGTCTGCCTCCGCAGACTGAAGAGTCAAGTTATCTGATTTTTGATTGTTGATTTTCTAGGGCAACCAGCGCGGGCGAAATCCTTTTAAAGGCAATTCTTCTGTTGATGGAGAATTATTAGATACGCCTGCATTCTTTAAGTTTACAAGTATGAGATTTGAAGAGCCGATCGCACTTCCGGCATCTGTTCTCAAATCTCCTGTGACTGCTTCCGATTTTTTGGCAACCACCCGATCTAATAGCAATTCTAACCCATCGGGCGACAAACTCATTTTTGTCTCCACTTGATCGGGCAAAACTAACAGCGGTTTTACGGCAAAAGTCTGCAAATTAATTGCTTCGAGAGTAAGTTGCTCGGAAAAACCTGTCCCGGGCTTCCGCCTGGTTAATAAGCAGTAAAGCTGAGGCTTTCTGGGATCAAACTGACAGTTGATAAATTCTCCGGCGGTGCGGATTAGTTCTTTTTGAAATTCGTGATTTGTTACCAAGAATATTGATTGGCTAAAATCGCTATCGCTATTGTACTTCAGCATTGCTGATTCTCTACCGTCTGGACTGAAGCTAAAAACTCTCCGAAATGATGGTATGAATTCTAAAGGTTTGACGTTTGGTGTGAGAGATAAAATAGCGATGCCGTCTGCTTGGGGATTGGCGTAAGTTGCACTGTCTGGGCCGATCGCAAATTCGCCCGCCGGCCGACTCAACAACCGCTGTGGAATAGGGTCAATTTCCGATCGCACTACCCACAAACCGATATCCTCTGCATTGCCTCTCTTGGCGCGCTGAACTGCGATCGCCTTGCCGTCGGGAGACAAATCAAATTTGAGATTTTCGTACTCTTGATTGCCTAAAATCTGTTGGATAGTACCCGGTTTTTGAGCCGGATCGGAACTTCTGCCTGTAGTGACGGCATACAAAGATTGTTCGTACAAACCAGGCTTATATTTCGACCATTCGCTAGCAGAAAATAAAATGCGATCGCCCGCTGGGTAGATTCTATAATCTTTAACGACCAAATTCTCAGGAGTGAGGATGATTTTTTGTTTGCGGGTGAGATTGTAGAGAATTAACCGCCCTTTTTCGGCGGCTTCTGTGCCCGTGTAAACAAAAGCGCGATCGGGCGTGCTAAATTGACTGACAAACGGTGCGATCGCATTTCCTGTTTTGTCAGAACCTATTTTTTCCCGCGCTTGTTGCAATGAAATTTTATAAGTGCGATCGTACTGGGGAGGCGCTATCAAAGTATATACCATCCGCCGCCCCGACCAACTAATTTTTCCCGGCAAAGGCGGCTCGACGTGCAGATTTGCTTCTACGCTTGCATGATCCATCGGCCGACTGAAAGTTAGAATAAAAGCGGTATCTCTCGCCCCTACTTGTTTGTTTTGCCAGCTAAAATCGCGCACTTTCGGCAAAGATCGATCGCCTCCCAGCAGCAAAAACCCGATCGCCAAACTCAGCGATAGCATCAATAATAAAGCCGCACGGTCGATCGGCTCGAATCTGTTTAATTTTCCCACAAACATACCAGAGCCTGAATTTAGACTAGACTTATTCCCAAGCTTGTTTCAATACAAACAAGCAATCTCAAATACAAAGTGACATTTTGGGCGATCGGCTCAAATCTATCGATCGATCTGTTAAACTAAAATCCTACTATTCTACAGGAAAGTTATCGTGAACAAAAACCTACTAACTTTGTTGGGCTGCTCTGGTTCTGTAGCCTTAATGCTCTTAGCGGTAAATCCCGCCAACGCTAGCACCCGAATTTCCCCAAATCAAACCATTAATCTCAATGGCGAAATCGCAGCAAATCCAGACATAAATCAAGACGAAAGCCAATCCTCGCTACCAGAAATCAACTCTGACAAAATCGGAAACCTCGCCATCATAACTTTAGGCTGCGCCTGCGCAGGCTGTCGAACTCAAGTCCTCCAAATGATTCAACAAGGACGGCTGATACTTCCTCAGTAACATAGACAGTAAGTTATATCAAATCCCGTAGCATCGGAATTATTACGCGAAATTAGGAGACGGTAGTGCCGTTTCCCTACAATATTATTTTGGGTAGGGAAACGGCACTGCCGTCTCCTCTATCATGTCTGAATACAACCGGAATTGAATTTACAGAAGTGCTGGAAATTTTAACCATACAATACTTCTTCCACAGGCGGTGTAGCGTCTTTGGGATCAAACTCTTTTAGTTTCAAAGCTTGCAGCAAAAACAGCCAGATATACAGCGGATTCAACAAAACATAACGCTGCCACAGTCGTCGGGGTTCCTTTATCAACCTAAACAGCCATTCCAAACCTATCTTAGATAAAAACTCAGGAGATTTAGCCAAATTTCCCGAATGAAAATCGTAAGCAGCACCTACAGCAATCAGGGGCATTGATAGCTCATCCCGGTATTCGTAAGCCCAAACTTCTTGTCGCGGACACCCCAAACCGACAAAAGTAATTGCTGCACCGCTATCGCGAATTTGCTGGGCAATTTCCTGTTTTTCTTCTGGCGAAATGTTCCTAAATTTAGAGGGCTGAGTTCCAGCAATAATTAACTTGGGAAAACGCTCGCAGAGATTCTGAGATAAAGCTTCCAGTACAGAAGGTTTAGAGCCATACAAATAGATGGATAGTCCTTCTTCGGCTGCACGTTCACAAATTTGTAACATCGCATTTGGCCCACAAACGCGATCGGGCAATTCCGTATTATAGAGCCAATTTAACGCCCACCTGACCGGCTGTCCGTCTGGCAATACTAAGTCAATATGATTGATCCGATAGCGGTGAGTGCTGTCAAGAACCCCAGTCATTACCCCGTGAACCGCTAGAGCAGAAACTGACAGTGGTTTTCCGGCGCTGGCTGCCGCCATAATTTTGCTAACAGCCGCTTCATAATTAACGGCATTTACTAATATCCCGAGTACGTTCTTTTTCCCTAAATCAATCATGGAACACCTCTTTAAGCCAACGCTCTGCGTTACACTCATAAATCTCCTGTAGGATTTGTTTAACTTTGTATTCAATCGTTTGCCAAAATTGCCAGCACATTCTTTTTATCGTTCAATCCTTCGCTTCTTCTTTCAGCCAACGCTCCCGGTTACAATCATAAATCTCCTGTAGAATTTGTTTAACATTGTATTTCATTTTCCAGTCAGGATAGTGACTGGCGAATTTGGAATTGTCGCTAATCCACCAAATGTGATCGCCAACGCGATTTCCTTCAGCATAAGTCGAATTAAATTTTCGTTCTGCAATTGTCTCGCACATTTGGATAGCTTCTAGCATTGAACAATTACTGTATCTGCCACCTCCCATGTTGTAAACTTGTCCACTTCTCGGAGCTTTATAAAATTCATAAAATGCTGAAATTAAATCTGCACTGTGAATGTTATCACGAACTTGCTTGCCTTTGTAGCCAAACACGGTGTAAGCAGTTCCCGTCGCCGCACATTTCATTAAATAAGCTAAAAACCCATGCAATTGAGTTCCAGAATGATTTGGCCCGGTGAGACAGCCACCGCGAAAACAAGCGGTTTTCATCTCAAAATAGCGGCCGTATTCTTGGACTAAAATATCAGCCGCTACTTTGGAAGCACCAAACAAACTATGCAAACATTGGTCGATGGACATATCTTCCCGAATGCCACCTTCGTAGGTATGACCAGGTTCAATTTCCCACCTATGTTCTAACTCAACTAAAGGCAATCTGTTTGGTGTATCCCCATATACTTTATTTGTTGATGTAAAAATGAAAACTGCTTTGGGGCAGTACAAACGAGTTGCTTCTAAAAGATTGAGAGTACCGTTGGCGTTGACGGTAAAATCTATTTTAGGAGCGCGTGCAGCCCAATCATGGCTAGGTTGGGCTGCCGTGTGAATCACTAATTCGACATCTTCACCGTACCGCTGAAAGATGTTAGTAATCGCTTCATAGTCGCGAATATCAACATCTAGGTGAAAATACTTTGTCCCCAAGGACTTTTCTAGTTGTTGACGGTTCCAATTTGTAGAAGCATCTGCACCAAAGAAGAACTGGCGCATATTATTGTCGATTCCGACAACATCGAAGCCTTGTTGAGCAAAAAATTTACAGGCTTCAGAACCTATTAAACCTGCGGCTCCAGTAATAATTGCAACGCTCAATTTTGACTCTCCTCACAAATATGTTTTTCTGTTTTTGCGATCGAACAAATCAGAAGTTATCGTGATTTTTCGTTGAGTACATCTTCGCACAATTCGGCAAAAAATTTACCTTTTACATTCCAATCATAAATTTCCCTAACCCGCTTTTGACCCGATCGACCTAAACGCGATCGCAATTCACGATCGCCAGCTAAACACACTATAGCCTCTGCTAGACCTTTCACGGCAAGAGTGGGATTAATAGCAGCCACTTTGATGCCCGTTTCAGCAGTCACTTGAGTTGCAGGCCCGCCCAAATCCAAACAAATCGTCGGACGCCCAACCCCCATCATTTCCGTACACACAAAACCGCCAGAGTCATGCAAACTCGGATGGAGGAGAACGTGAGACTGCCCCATTTTAAAAAGGGTTTCAGCGCGCGGTAAAGCTCCCCAAAATAATACTTTATTTGCAATTCCCAGTTCTGTGGCTAAAGCTTCCAAACGCTGTCTTTCCGGGCCGTCTCCGACAATCCAATATTCCGATTTTTCCAGCTTCGCCTCCGCAAATGCACGGAGTCCCAAGTGTACTCCTTTCCAATGTAGAAGGCGACCAACACTGATAAATCTAACAGGTTCCTCCGGCGGAATTGGAAATTTCTCTAATTCCTGAATCTCCTGTTGCGACAAACCAACTTGCGAGAAAATTTTCACGTTTGGTGCTTTCAGAAATCGCAGTCTGGCTGCGGTTTCTTCGGTAGTCGCCAGCGCCACGACACTGCGGCGCGCCGTCAGCCCCACAAATGGGTCGCGTTCTCCGACGCTTTGAGCCAATGCTCGCAGCGTTTCATAAATTTTGCCCCGGCGACTAAAATCTTGCCAAAAAGGCTTTGGTGCTGCTTCTGCACCGCCCACAGGCCCCCAAATAAAAGGATGTGGCAACAGTGCTAGGAAACTGGGAGACCAATGTTTGACATAGGTTACGTGATGTACTATATCAAAACCGATCGCGCGATCGAGCTTTCGAGCAATAAAATAAGCCCAGATTTGCCACAAATAATAATGAAGTTGCAGCAATCCCTGTTTTCCCTTCCAATCTTCGCTCCACCCAAACGGATCGAAATAAACAAAATGTAGGTTTGGGACTGGATTGCGTTCTAGTTCTGCTTCAATGTACGATCGACAAAACGTCCGTGTAAATACCCAACTTTCGTGATACTTAGCAGATTGGATAACTGTATTCCATCCCACTCCCTCTTCAGAGCCGAGATTTGGTTCGCAAGCAAAAGCAGATAATAAAACTTTCATTGGTAATTAGTAATTGGTAATTTTACCCTGAGCGAAGTCGAAGGGTGGTAATTTTACCCTGAGCGAAGTCGAAGGGTGGTAATCGGTAATTTGAATCCGTTAAATCCGTTACATAATCCGTTGCCGAACTTTCTTCATCTCTTCCCCATCAAAAAAGATGTAACTTCAACATAAGCCTTAGCTGCTGTTTCAGGAGTCTTTTGAGAAATGAGCTGTCGTGAACTCTCCCCCATCGATTCAATCAAATCAGGATTATCTATAAAAATCCGCATTTTTTCCGACAACTCCTGAGCATTGCTAGGATCGAAAATATAACCATTTTCACCTTCCACAACTAACTCGCAGGAAGCAGCACCATTAGAACACAATATCGGTTTTCCAAACACCATAGCTTCCGGCACAACCATTCCCCAGACATCCTCAAAAGTCGGAAATACAAAAATATCAGCTTGCTCAAAATAAGTACCCAAACTGCCATAATCAACCCATCCCACCCAGTTTACTTGCTCAGGAAAATCTTGCTCCTTAATAAAACTTTCCAACTCCTCCTGCTGGTCGCCCTTACCAACAATTAATAAAGTATAATCAGAATATCCTTGCTTTTTGAGAATCGCACAAGCTTCTAACAGCGTCTTAATTCCTTTTCTAGCTGTAATCCGCCCCACATACAAAAAAATTGGCTGCTTCAGCCCTAAATTTTCCAGCTTATTGACTGACAAAGGTTTCAGTAGCGTTTCCGCATCAGGAACCAAATAAGTTCTAGTAAAAACTGCCGCTTCCGGTACATTCAGCGCTTCTACCAGATATCTTTTTCCGGCTTGGCTGTTAGAAACAAAAGCATCAGCAAACTTAGCTAATATGCGTCTGACAAATGTCCGAAAACCAGAATCTCGAAAATCCGTATTCGGGGAACTACCATCATAAATAATTGCAATTTTCCAGCCACAGAGAGGTTTTAGCAGCACTACCAAGACAGTCCACAGAGAAAAAGCTTGAGGAAAAACGATCTGAGGTCTAAATTTTAGCAAATGACCGATGATACTGGGCGATACTGCGATGAAACCGCGATCGTACCCTGTTTCGATCTTCGTCGTCTCAACAAACTTCGTCTCGCCTACCAACTGAATTGCTGATGCTCCCGGTAGCATCGGATCGAACCCAGACCAAACGCGACCAGTATAAAATACAGTATTCTTAAATACTTTTGTAAACTCTCTCAATACAGGCTGCCAATATGCACCCAATTCTACTTCTGGAACCAGCCAAGCCACACGCAAATCACTTCGATTTACCATCCTATTTACCTTCAGTTTTGTTTTTAGTTAATCCCAGCTTGCTCAAAACTGAAAACCAAACTAACCTTCTGTAAGGTAGCAACCAATAAATTGGCCAGAATAAACCACCGTGACGCTGAGCAAATACTTTCCATTCTTCCCACGGTTGAAGAGTAGCATCTTGAAAAGTTAAGCCTTTCGGTTGGTTCATTTTTTCTAAGCCTTCACTCATGCTAGCAGCAGCCACTTTTGTAGCTTGGGGATTGGCCGAACAAGTTCCTTGATAGCCGGGAGCTATCCAGACTGTGCAGCCTTTTTGTCGAGCACGCAGCCCGTATTCCCAATCCGATAAATAATGAATAAAGGCTGGATCGAGATTGCCAACAAGTTCAACAACCCTGCGAGGAATTAGTACGCAGTTACCATTCATGCTGTCACAAGATTGAGGTGCTTCTGTAGGATCGAGAAACCGAAATTTAAAGGGCAATAACGGAGTAATTTTAACTATACCGCCGTAAGTAAAAGCACCAGTATCGGGATCGCAAGTTGAACCGGCAACGATCGCCTTTTCTGCTCCTTGTTCAAATAACTGACGGCTGGTTGTTAACAACGAACTTAAAGCTTCTGGATAAAGTATCGTATCGTCATTCAACCACAGATAATAGTCTGGATCGTCTTTGATTGCCTCACTAAAAGCGATACGCATTCCTCCATTCCAAAATAAATTGCCATCCCCAGAAAAAATCTTGACATCAGGATATGTTTGCTGTACTGCTTGACGAGTGCCATCAGTGCTCCCATCATCTACTAGATAAACTTTATGTCCAATTTCATCGATCGATCTTTGCTGAAACAGCGACTCTAGAGTGGCCAAAGTCTTTGACTTGCGGTTGTGGCAAGTCATCAGGACTGCTATACTTGTCTGCTTCATCTATATTAAAAATTGGCTGTTTGCAATAATCAACTGTCTCACGTGCGATCGCCCATGCCGATCGCCTACAATCGCAATACAATTATTAACTTAATTTGCCACATTATCAACAAATTGAAAAGAAAGTTTATCATTTGAGCAGCCTCTACATACCCGACTTATTTAAAAGATTGAGTACCTAAGTCTTGAGTTTTTCCAGTATATTTACTTAGCTGCTTGACAAACTTCTTGATAAAGTTTTTGATACTCGCGAGCTTGCACTGCTAATGTAAACTTTGCCTCAACTTTCATCCGAGCATTATGACAAAGCTTTTCGTGTCGCTGGGCATCTTCTAAAACCCAAGTAATACCTCGCGCCAAATCTTCGCTATCATAGGGTTGAGCTAAATAACCGTTTTCGTGGCGATCGACAATATCTTTTAATCCCGTCACATCAAAAGCCACAACAGGCGTACCACAAGCCAGCGCTTCCGATGCCGTCTGCCCAAAAGCTTCATAGCGCGACGGTACAACCATCACATCCGCCGCCGCATAAACTTTTGCCAAAATTTCATCTTCCAACCTACCCAGATAATGAATTTTGAAGCCAACATCGATCGCATTTTCCGGCTCAGAAGACCCAAAAACCACAAGTTCAATCCTATCCTGCCATCCCGACTGACTCAAACTTTGCAAAGCCGGAACCAGCAACGGAAAACCCTTCCAGCGATCCTCCGTACCCTGCATCGCCCCAAACAACACCAATTGTTTATGTTGAGGCAAATTCAAACTATCCCTCACTTGCGATCGGTTCAGCGGCTTATAAACATCAGCATCTAGCCCATTAGCAATCACTTTAACTGGATATTTTGCCAACAAAGAACTAGATTTCGCGCATTCAGCCAACCAATTACTCGGAGTTACCAAAGTCAGATCCAAATTCTGCCAAGCATCAGCTTTTCGCTGCCAAATCCAACGAGAAATATCAGCATCTTTAGTGCTGTGAAGTTGCGGACAAGCACCACAAGCATCAAGATATCGATCGCAACTTTCGCTGTAATGACATCCACCCGTAAACGCCCACATATCGTGTAGCGTCCAAACAATCGGCTTATTAAACTTAGCCAAAGTTTCAATCTGCATATAACCTTCACAAACCCAATGCAAATTAATTACATCAGGATTAATTTTGGCAACTTCCAATGCTAGGGAATCAGGAACCCATTGCGGCGAAAAAATCACCTGACCTAGTTTTGGATATAGTTTTAACGGTAGTCTATTTAATTTAGGTCTGATACTCTTAAAATTTTCCCCTAATTTGGTCGGCATCAACCGTACAGTTTCATCATTACTAGACTTATAGCCAGCCAAAATTTCCGAATTTACTCCAATACCTTGCAAACCCTTGTGCAAGCGATAAGTCGCCCTCGCAGCACCACCTTGAACATCATAATTACTGACCAACAAAACGTTCATCAAAACATCCTTAGTATCAAATCCCTTAGTTGACTTCAAAATTATTCCTCTCTCTCTTCCTCTGCGCTCTCTGCGGCCTCTGCGGTTAAATCTCAATACGGTTTACTTAAGGCAGATTCCCCTTAGTATCGGGGGGATGAGAATGCTCTCAAAGTCCCCCTTCTTAAGGGGGATTTAGGGGGATCTCCGGGGCATAAATAGTGTTAATTGAACCGTATTGGGTTAAATCTTTCATAAAAATCCCAAAACAAATACCCAGATTCCCGACTCATCCAAAAAATTAGACATCTAAAAAAAACTACATTTTTACTTACATTTTCAAAAGTTGTTTAAGTTTTCGCTGTACTTTCTTCACAAATTTCGGATCGTAATCATATAAACTATTCTGAGTGAAGTTATCGGCTTGTGCATCCCGAATCACAAACGGAGGATGTTTGAGCGGAAAGGCGATCGGCTCAACAGACATATTATTGTAGGGACTATTGATATCATCCGTGTGAGTCCCCCCCATTCCATGTCCAATATTTGCAGCCAAATTGACATTAGACAAAATATTCAAACCATTTTGAATAAAACTAGCAAACGTCCACTGAAAATCCCAAGTATCAAGAGTACCTTCGTAACACAACTGACAAGTTTTCGTCCAGATTTTGGCAGCATGAGCATCACCCAATATATCCATCAAAAAATTGCTATCCCGAACTTCCGGCCACAGCTTCATCTCTAAATCATAGTGTTTCCAAGCTCGCCTCCAAGTCGCCCAACTCCAGCAGTGAGTGTAGCGAGAAAAGTAGTAACTATAATCTGTTCGTTGCTTGCCAAATTGCACATTTTGTCCAGATATCGACATAACTCGTTCGTCATATCGGTAGCGTTCGAGTAACTCTTCTGCAAAATAGAAAAATGTACTGTCAGGTAAGCAATCATCCTCAATAACAATCGCCTCTTCCACCGTATCAAACACCCAATCTAGCCCGCTAGAAACGCGAGCGCGACATCCCAAATTGCGATCGGCATAATTTCTCAAAACCTCGCATTCCCAATCCACCTGCTCAATAATCGCCCGAGCAGCAGCACATTGCAGGTCTTCTCCCGGTCTGTCCGGCCGCGGCCCGTCAGCAACCACTAACAATTTAGACGGTTTGACTTTACGGATTTCGGAGAACACCCTCTGAGTTTCTTCAGGGCGTTTGAAAATAATAAACGCGACGGGGGTCTTCAATTGGCGATCGAACATTTATACAACTCCAGTATGCTAATTTTTGACAACACCTGTGACTTTCGCCAATCTCCTTTTTACGCCAGAAATCCGGTTGTCTAACACATCCATCACAGTCTTAGAAATATTACGTTTTGGTATTCCTACATAACCTGCAACATATTTAGTAAACCGTTCTCCCACAGGCAGATTCCAAAAATAAGAGTTGGGATTAGCCACTTGTGCAAAAAGTCGCTTAATCCCGAATCCTTTCTCCGCTGGCAAATGCCACACATCCATTTTTAAATCTGCCTCAGTTGCAGTATAAATTATCGGCGATGTCCACACTCGATTAAAGTAAGCATTACCACTGCTGCGAGCATATCCCAGCTTATTATAAATATAGCTGAGCATCTGCTCTTCTGTATTAAATTTTGTCTCCCCTGCGGCAAATCTTTGCAAGCAAGTCTCCCAAATTGAGTCTACTTCCTCGGACAATATTTTAATATGCTGCCCATTTCCTACGATAAATTCTGCACCAAAATACTTAGGAGGCTCATCTACTTTATAGCCTAATTCCTCATAAATTTTCTGCATTTCCTGCCTAGTCAAGCCGCTAATTTTTTTGTCATCGGGTTCGTAAAGATCGTAAGTTGTCAAACCGTGTTTGTCGATATCGGCAATTATGCGATCGGCTGAATTAATCCACACGCAGTCAGAGTCTAAAGCGATACAGAGATCGTTTGACTCCGAATGGTTTTTCAAATATTGAATAATATCAAACTTAAAAAACGTACTTCTGAAAGCAGGGTAGTATTCAATGGGTGGCTGATATGTAAATGGAATCTGGACGACTTTAACTCCGATTTTGTTGAAAAACTCAACAGTATTAAAGCTTTCAATGTTGGGAATGCGATCGGTATTCGTAAATAAGATATGCTGAGCTTCGGGATTATTTCTAACGCTGGAAGCAAAATATACCACCGCACAACGCCAGTAAACTAATTGAAACTTTTCCGATGAAGATTTAGCATCCGATCCCTGGGGATATTTACTTTCCTGCCCTTCTTCATCACAGCACATTCCAGTAACTATATAAACAGAACCGCTATTTTTCATTGCCTATATCTCCCGCTATATTTAAAGTATGAAATTGATTAAATCCGTGAAGCAAAACTATTTCGTAGAGAATCACCCATCATGTGAAAATAGAAATCCGATCGCTTAAGAATCATTTCTGAAGCAATATGTGCTAAGTTACTTAAGCTAGTCGCAAGTGGTAGATATCGATAGCGAAACGAAGCAAGTCTAGGATCTGACTCTTGATATAGAACATCTTGAGCAAAATTCCCCCATCGTTCCTCAATCATATCGATCGTCATACCAGCGTGACCCGATGGTAATAGCATATTGGAACCGTGAATCCCAATTACCAAGCGACTTTCCGAGTAAACCTGACACATTTCCTGCTCAGTTTTTTGATCAAATTTATCCACCCTGAAATCTTGAATCCACTCAGGAAAATTAGTGCTTTCACCCAAACCTGCAACAGCAAACTTAGCGTTTGGAAGCAGTTTTCTGATTTTTGTAAATAACCTCCGCACGTTCCAATTTTGAATACTCAAAGGAATTTGCAGCAATTTGAGTTTTCGGCAAACTTTGAAAAGCAAATTATTGCACCACAGCCTGTCTTCCCGCCAAACAAAAGTAATTTTGTATGCTTCTCCGTCAAAATCATGTTTGGGAACCCCCGTAAATTTACTAATGTCAAATCGACTGGGATGAGAATAGGCTTCACTTACATAAACTTCATCAAAACGTTCTAACTGTTTGCTGACAAACTCGCCAAAACTGGGATAGTAACACTGACCATTTTTGAGGGATATAGGTACTGTCCAGACTTCGGCAACTCCTTCTGGAACCATCCATCTCAGAAATTTCTGAACAATGACAATTACACCAAAATCTGGGTGAGAGTCTAAATGCCTCTGTGCGTTTAGCAACTTTAAAAGGCTGTGTCCGTAAAGATAATCAATACAGTTTAATACGATTACCCGCTGATAAGACTTGAAGATTTCTTGACCAATTTCTAGCTGTTCGGTTTGGGGGTTTTGCAGAGATTGGAGCAAAGGTTTTGCTAAAAACTCTTCCGCATAATTGTCATCGCTAAAAGTTGTTCCTTGAGCTAAGTTAATGCTGTAAGCAGTCTTAGCGGCGTGACCAATTCTCAACTCGTCAATGATTTCGCCACCTGCGGGAGATTCAGACACCACACAGACGCGGGCACCTTGCCACAATACTTTGACAGGTTTGAGTATTTTGCCAGAATAGGGACAGTGCGATCGATGTTGGAGCTTGGGTTTAATTTCAATCATTTGACCAATCCTATTAGCCTAGAAGCCGCCTTGTATAAATTGAGCGAACGCAAGATTAAATTACCAAAAGGTCTCAACTCTTTAATCAAAAAATTGACCAAAATAATTACATAGAAATAAGTGATTAAAGTTGCTACTGTTGCTCCAAAAGCTCCGTATTTAGGAATTAGTAGAGAATTTAATACTATATTAAAAAGTGAACCAATAAATGTCAAGTAAAGACCGTATCGCAATTGACCTTCCAAGGCAAAATAGGTATTTCTAGCTATGCCGAAGTTACTCCCAAATTGAGCCCAGACGTATATAGATAGCACCGGAGCTGAAGCTGTATATTGGTCGCCGTAAAGCGTCTGCACGATAAAAGGAGCCAGCAAAGAGATTGGCAATGCCACTCCTAGCCACAAAAATAGCATAGCATCAGAGTAAATTTGAAACTTTTTTAGGTATTCACCATAATTTTTTTCTCTTAACTGTGCGAGTTTGGGGAAGATAGAAGAAGCGATAATCACGGGCAAGAAATCACAAACTTCCGATAGTTTAACTGCAACTGCATAATATCCTAACTCAGTTTTGTCTACAGAACCGAGCATAATCTGATCGATTTTGGAATAGATAAAAACCGCCAAACTCGATAGTACCAGCGGCCAACTTTCTTTGAGTAGTTCTTTTCCTCGTTCCCAACTGACTCGCCACAGCTTAAAATCATTTCCTCTGCTTTGATAGATAATGGCGATCGCCAATGCAGCCAAAGCCACCTCTCCCAACCTCAACCAAGCAAAAGCAATCAGCGGTGCTTTGATTTGAATCAATCCGATTCTGAGTGCAGCGATTAGTAATGATACACAATTTCTAGCAACGACCGTATACTTAGATTGAACTTGAGACTGAAACCAAAAATTTACTGTTTCAAAAGATTGAAATATCGTTCCGGCGGCAATAATCCCCACCAGCCACCGAGTTAAATCATCATTTGGACTCTGTATCGAAATCACTGCCACCGTTAACAGTAAAGTGATGATTCCACCTACTAATTGTATGACAAAAGCAGTACCCAGAGTCTCTTCTTTGCACTCGGGATTGCGAGCAATATCGCGGACTACCAGAGTACCCAATCCCATTGTCGCCACGGAGGCAAATAGGGAAACAAAGGCGATCGCATAATTGATTAAGCCAAATTGTGCTGGGCCCAGATATCGAGCTACCCAGACTCCCACAAACAAACCCAGAGCCATTTGCAAAATTTGGTCTGTCAACAACCAAGCCAGATTACCGAGTACCTGGCGGAGGCCGGGACCGAGCTTTTGACTAA
Organism: Oscillatoriales cyanobacterium PMM_0080; assembly: GCA_949127775.1. Classification (GTDB taxonomy): domain Bacteria; phylum Cyanobacteriota; class Cyanobacteriia; order Cyanobacteriales; family Microcoleaceae; genus Microcoleus. Next base: position 19,990 of record CASBQF010000272.1, on the reverse strand, counting down.
CCGCATTTATTTTATCTAACATTAGAAAGTTCTCAGTCCTTGTCAGAAATAAATATACTTTTCGAGCCTTTGGACATCAATCAAAAACCAAGCTCATAGACCGAGTATATCATAGTTATATAAATTTATAACTTTTGCAAATTAATCGGGATTCAATCTGGATGCCGATCGCGGTGGCAAATCTTGTCCATAACTGCGACGGTTGCTGGATGGAGATTTGCTACTATCGATACTGAGTCTAACTGTTAGTAACACGTAAGCAAGCCACACATCCCCAATATCACCTAAAGAACCTTCAGTTAGATTATTCAAAATAATAAAAACTAAGTAAATAATCGGTACTCCCGACTCAGATAGCGGGCGGCGGCTCAATTCCCGGACAGCAAAAACCAGATTAGTCAACAGAGAAGTTAAGATTAGTATCAATCCGGGATAACCGAAAAATAGCAATATTGATATAGCGCCATTATGAGCGGTTCGCGGTTGAAATCCAATCGTAGTGTATATGAAATAAGCTGGGGTTTTATCACCGATTAAATCTTGTTGAAAAAATCCCTCAAATCCATAGCCAAGCCAAGGACGCTGATTGGCTGCCGCGATTAATTGTGGCCAAAATTCCGTGCGTCCAGTCAAAGTCAAGTCCTTGCCCAAACCTCCGACCACAATTGACTCTAAGTTGTCTATTATATAAACACTAGAAATTATACCGAAGACCATAAACCCGACAATACAAGTAAATGCCCATTGAAATTTTAACTTACTCAAAATACTTAAAGATGATACTATAAGTATGAGCATTAAACAATTAACTAAGGAACCTCCAGAGCTAGTAGACCTGACCAAATAAAATGAAAACAACATGAATAATAGAGATATCCAACGTTCTTTTTGAGTTTTAGCACCTTGGCAATAGTGTAAATACCAAAGTGCTGTACTCACCACCATGATGCTGCCCAAAGAATTTTTGTGACTGGTAATTCCTGCAAATTCTCGCGTCACAGTCGGGAACCGCAAAAAACTAACTATACCGATCGAAGTATAGCCCCATCGGACTAAGCCAGATAGTTCGTGCCACTCATATCGCGCAGCTATGTAAAAACCAACAATAGTAAAACCTGTAAATGCCATCCCAGCTTTCAGCGTAATATCAGGAACTAGCGACCACAGTGTCGATGTTACTGGTAGCAAACAATACAGGGAAAATCCTGGATTTCTTAGCACTACAAATGACAATGATTCGACAAATTTATGTTTAAAAAAGCTAATAAATCTACCGGATAAAATAAATATTATCCAGGGATAAAATACAAAGGGAAGCTTGCCGATCGTACTACCATCACCTTCACTAACGTTGATAAAATGCAGGTAATTAAAAGGAGGTATATTAACGTGAGGAGATATGAATATGTACAAAACAGCAAACCACTTTTCAAAAGTAATACCTAAATTTCTTTTAGTGGCAATTTGAAATATGAAAAGAGTGATAATTAATGCGCTGACACCCAATAGAATCAGCAAAAAATTATTGTATAAAATTAGATCTTTAATCAGTCTCGCCATAAATATCTACCCTTTGTGATAAAAATATCAATAGACAAGATTGCAAAATTCATTTTAATCAAATTTTGTAACAGGCTCTCCGGCCTGTTCCAAAAGAAAAAAACTTTTTGTGGGATGGGCCGGAGAGCCCGTCCTAGTTATTTTTGCAATCTTGTCTAATATAGCAGTGGGCTAATTCCACCAAAGTAACAATAAACGGAGCTAGTTGTCGCCTGTCAGCATTCTATACAAGCTGGTGCGGCTCTAAATTGTTAGTTGGGTAGAAGGAAAGGGGTTCGGGAATACGGAGGGTTTTTTGAATTGGGCGTTTTATGTAAGTGCCTTGGGGATGGTAACAAAATTTGATAATTTTTTTTTCCTGGTATGTGCGATCGATATGGCATTTCAACGATCAGCGATTAAACTGGTGAATGATCCTAGTGAGACAATAGGTAGCCTGTGGTTAACGCTGATTTTCCCAAACAAATAACCGTGCCAGTCTTGAGTTTGACCTTGTGGACGATCGCCTGCGTGGGTATTTCCATCGGTTTCCCGGTTGATGCAACGGCGCAACTGCGATTACGTCCCGGCGCGGTTAGGGCACCCGAGGGGGGTCTTGGACGATCGGCTGAAAGCTACAAACTCGGCGGGGGCGATCGTATCCAACTAGAAATACTCGAAGTACCCGAACTCACCCGCAGCTACGAAGTCCTCTCAGACGGTTCTGTCAACCTCCCGCTGATCGGTTTAGTCTCCATCCGCGGCCGTACCTTAGTAGAAGCCACCAGCATCATCCGCAACGCTTACCGCCGCGTCCTCAAAGACCCCATAGTCACAGTCAGCCTCATAGCGGCGCGCCCCCTCAACGTCGGCGTCATCGGAGAAGTCACCAGGCCCGGAAACTTCATTATCTCGCTGACTCCAGGCCCGGGAGTCGCGCCCAGCGTGCAGTATCCCACTGTTACCCAAGCGATCAGACTAGCAGAAGGCGTCACAGGTGTCGCCGACATCCGCAACATCCGCGTCCGCCGTCCCCAACCAGACGGGCCCGATCGCATCCTCAACGTCAATCTGTGGAAATTTTTGCAAGAAGGAGACATCTCTCAAGACCTCATTTTGCAAGACAGAGACACGATCGAGATTCCCACAGTCGCCAACTTCAACCAAGCAGAATCTCGCCAATTTGCAACGGCCAACTTTTCGCCGCCGCCAGAAAAACCTCGATCGATCTCCATCGTCGGCCAAGTCACCCGCCCGGGGCCTTACGTCGTCATCGGCGGCAACACCACAAGCGACATTAGCCGACAAGGCTTTCCTACCGTCATCCGCGCCATTCAGCTAGCCGGCGGAATTACCCCCGACGCCGACATCCGCCAAATCCAAGTGCGTCGCATCACCAGAAGAGGCGAACAAATTATCCCAGTCAACCTGTGGCAGTTCCTGGAGTCCGGCGATGGGTCTCAAGATACCATTCTCCAGGAGGGAGACACAATCATTGTTCCCAAAGCCACGATCGTCAACCCCGCAGAAGCTGGCGTGCTGGCTAACACCAACTTTGCTCCCGCAGGCATTAGTGTTTATGTAGTAGGAGAAGTCAGAACAGCCCTCGATCCAGTCAGGCTTCCAGCCAATGCCACTCTGAATCAGGCTTTAATTTCCAGAGGATTTTTTGGCTACGAGAATACTAGGGCTAGAAGGAATAAAATTGAGCTAGTCCGCCTCAATAACGATGGTACAGCTACTAAAAGGACGATCGAAGTCGATTTAACTCAAGGAATTAACGAAGAAATCAATCCTCAACTTCGCAACAACGACATGATCATCGTATCTCGCAGTGGTCTCATCAACTTGGTAGACCGCATGAACACTATCCTCGCGCCTGTCGGGCCAGCTACCGGAGTGTTAAATTTTATAAATGTTATCCGAAGTTTATTCAGATAAGAATGCTGGGGTTCAGTTGACAGTTGACAGTTGACAGCTTGAGAGTGACCTCTACCTAGAAGAAAGAGGATGGTCGTAATGAATATTCTGATTTTAATTTCTCCCTCAAAAGGAGAGGCTTTCAACCAATTCTTTCTGGGAAGGTGGATAATTTCTAGCAAAGGCTAGAATAAACTTGCACAATAGGATTAGACAATCGCGGTGCCGCAACATCAAAAATATCAACATCAAAAATACCGAGGCTGAACATGGATAACCGACAAGATTACCAACCCTTCACACCCAAATCCAATGGTAAACTGCCGAACTTCTCGGCTCAGAACTACAGAGATAACTTCGTCGAGGAGACAGAGGAAGAGAAGCTAGACTTGTCCTGGCTGTTGGGCGTCCTGCGCCGCCGCATTTTGGTGATGGCAGCAGCCACCATTGCTTTGAGCGCTCTCGCAGGAACAGCTATATTCATCACTTCCAAAAAGATAACCCTCGACTATGAAGGCTCATTTTCCCTGTTAGTAGAACCAGCCACCGCTGAAGGTTTGCTGTCGAAACAATTAGACAACACCGTCGCCGCCGACTTAGCAAAAATTAATATAGAAGGAATTAGCTTAGTAGACTACGAAACCCAAATTAGGATTTTGCGCAGTCCCAAAATGATGCAGCCAGTGCTTAAGGAATTGCGAGCTTGGAATCCTAGCATGACCTATACCGAACTGATGTCTAAACTGACAATCAATCGCCTGAGTTACGCAAAAGATGGTAAACAGCAAGGTACAAAAATATTAGAAGTTCGCTACAAAGATGCAGATACCAAGAAAATTTACGGTGTATTGGATAAAGTTTCTAAAGCTTATCTAGAATACAGCTTACAGCAGCGGCTGACAGGGATTAATCAAGGTATTAAATTTATCGATATGGAGATGCCCAAGCTCCGAGAAAGAGTCGAAGTTCTGCAACTGCAAGTCCAAAGACTGCGGCAGCAGAGTAACTTGTTCGATCCTCAGTTAGAGGGAAAATCTCTGTCAGAACAAGTTCAAAGCATTCGAGGACAGCAAGTAGGACTTCAAGTACAGTTAAGAGGGATGCGTAGTCTTTACCAAAGCTATCAAAAATTAATCAATGCAAATAACCCCGTGGGCGTGTTGATGACCCAAGGACAAGCTTACAGTGGACTGTTAGGTCAAATCCAGAAAGTAGACTCAGACCTCTCCCTAAAATTAGCTCAATACAGAGAGGACAGTTTGCCAATTTTAGCACTGCGAAAAAGTCGCGAAGAACTGATTTTGACATCATCTCAACAAGCAAAAGAAGTGGTGATGGGAAATTTAAGCAGCCAAATCAAAGAAGTTGAGGCGCGCGATCGGGAAATGACTTTATTGCAAAAAGAACTCAACCAAAAAATTAGAAATTTTTCTGTTACCACGCGAGAATACGACAATTTAGTGCGGGAACAGCAAGTAGTTACGAAGAGTTTGTCGGACTTTTTGGCAAAACGAGAAGCCTTGCGGATCGATGCAGCCCAGCAGCAAATACCTTGGGTGCTGATCAATCCTCCTGAAATTCCGCTAGATAAATTCGGCAAACACATAACATCTACTGTCAAACAAACCAAAAAACAGTTAGCGCTGGCAGTGATTTTAAGCGGTCTGCTGGGCATTGCCGTCGGCTTGCTAGTGGAGGTACTAAATACTGTTTTCCACACTCCAGAAGCGCTGAGAATCGCCACAAGATTGCCTGTGATCGGGGTGATTCCGTTTAGCAAAAAAGCTAAGCGCCGATCGCCAGCCAGGCCGAGAAAACTCACATCAGCTCGATCGAACTCGAAAGTAGAAGTTATGGAACTGGGCGAAGCTCAACCGACTGTTCCGATGCTCGGGGCAAGTCTTTTTAGCGACTTGGACTATCAATTTTTAGAAGCATTTCGATCGCTCTACACGAATATACACTTGCTGAGTGCAGGTAGGACAATTCGATCGCTCTTAGTCGCCTCAGCCTCAGCCGGAGACGGCAAATCGACAGTAGCTTTGCACCTGGCGGCCACAGCAGCGGCAGTCGGACAGCGAGTATTGTTAGTAGATGCAGATTTGCGTTGCCCACAACTGCACGCTAAGCTAGGATTGCCGAACGTGCGCGGGTTAGCCGATGCCATCTCGACAGATCTCAGTCTCAACGATGCCATTCAACGATCGCCCAACCAAGACAATTTGTTCGTACTCACCGCCGGTCAAATTCCCCCCGATCCGATCAAGCTGCTTTCTTCCAAAAAAATGCAGTATCTGATGGAGCAATTTCAAGCATTTTTTGACTTAGTGATTTATGACACACCACCGCTAGGAGGTTTGGCAGACGCGCACTTGATCGCCGCTCACACAGATGCTACGATTATGGTCGTGCAAATTGGGAAAACAGACCGATCGCAAGTTCGCAGAGTTTTAGAAGAATTAAAAATTTCGGGAGCTTCCGTCTTGGGAATCGTTGCTAACGGCTGCAAAAACGACCGTCATAGCTATCGGCAGCGCCCGGTGGGTTTAGAAGCGCTCTACGACCAAAAAATATCGGCTTTAGGCACAAATAATCAAAAATAGACAAATTTTGATGGAGGAGGCGCAGCCCCGCCTGAAGTGGATCGGAAATTGGGAAACTCAAGGTGCACTCTGATTTTTTGACAAAACTACCATTTGAGAAAGAAAATGATAGACTAACGGACAGAGCCTCGTGTGTCAACCGAGATTACGCGGATCTTTATTTCGAGATATTTATTCAAAAAATGATTGGGAAATGAGCAAAAGTGGGTAAACTACATCTAGCAGAGCGTAATCTCAATCCGGCAAAGACACCTTTGAAGGCGAACGTTAATGCAAACGTTAATGTGAACGTTTCAACCCAGAAACTTGGTAGGGATTATTCTATGAGTACAGTTATGGTTGTTGATGATAGCGTCACTCTGCGGGAGATGATCGCCGACTTGCTCAAAGGTAGAGGACTAAACGTCACGGTAGCTAGTGATGGCGTAGAAGCTCTAGAGCAAATCAAGGCTAACCGCCCGGATTTAGTCGTTTTGGATATTGTGATGCCTCGGATGAACGGCTACGAGGTCTGTCGCCGACTCAAGAGCGACCCCAAAACTCAGAATTTGCCAGTGGTAATGTGTTCCAGCAAAAGCGAAGAGTTCGATCGCTACTGGGGAATGAAACAAGGAGCCGATGCTTACATCGCCAAGCCATTTCACCCTCAAGAATTGGTCGGCACTATCAAGCAACTATTGCGCGGTTAATGTAGAGGAATAGGGACAGAAAGAACTTGTCTTGGGTACTTCCAATTTCTGCTCCCGCAACCTCTCAAACTACTCGATTGACAATAGTCCAAACATCCCCGTCCGATCGCACGTAGGGAACAGAAATACTCTTGAAACCAGTAATAAAAGGCTTATAATAAACCTGCCAATAGCTGGGGCTAATTTGGTCAGCGATGGCTTTGAGTCCCTTCACTTCCGCCGCCAGTTCCCCCGCCAGTTCGTTAATCCGTTCCGCGTGTCCGCGAGCGAGGGTTCTTCCTTCTTCAACCTGCTCCTCCATCGGACTAATTCTTTGCAACTTGATCGACTGCTGCTGTTTTTGGTTAAGTTGAGCCGACAAAGCGGCGATCGCATCATCTATTCCCTTGACTTCTGCTGACACTTCTGCTGTTTCTCTGGCGTGACGGCGGTAAGCATCAGCGAGCGCTTGGGGCGAATCACCCACTGGGGCGATCGCACCAATGCTAAGCTGCTGGCGTTCTCGGCGCAAGGCCTCAATCTCAGAGCAAATTGCCTCTATGTCTGTCTCAAGTTTGTCCACCAAATTACCGTGGTTTTTGGATATCTTTAGCATATTAACATAAACCAATCAGTCGATCGACATTTTATGAAAGGTTCGATCGTTCGGACTTTAGTCCTCTGATTTTGATGCGGACTGAAGTCCTAATTACGAACCTTGATGATTGAGGTTCGATCGTTCCGAATGCAAGTCCTTAGATTTTGATGCGGACTGAAGTCCTAATTACGAACCTTGATGATTGAGGTTCGATCGTTCCGAATGCAAGTCCTGGGATTTTGATGCGGACTGAAGTCCGAACGATCGAACATAATTACCAATGATTAATTGAGTTATTTTAAATTGCGATCGCTTGCTCTCTCAAACTGACTATAGCCTCCACCAAAACATCGGGCTGTACGGGTTTAGCCAAATGCCGATCGAAACCCGCTTTCAAAGCCCGATCGCGGTCTTCATCCCTAGCATAGGCCGTTAGGGCGATCGCCCGCAATTTCCCTCCGGTTTGGGTTGCCGCTTGGCGCAGCCGCAATAGTAGCGAATAGCCGTCTTCCTCCGGCATTCCGATATCGGTCACCAAAACATCCGGCACAAAGGCCGAAGCCGCCTCAAAAGCCTCAGCAGCACAGGATGCAGCCGTGACAGCCGCCCCGGAATCTCTCAAAACAAACATCATAAATTCCCGCGAATCAACCTCGTCATCAACCACCAAAACCTTAACTCCCAGTAAATTACCACCGCTAGCCAACTCCTGCGCTGACTCGCGGGCGATCGAACTTACCGGAATCGAAGGGAGGCGGAAAGTAAAAGTCGAGCCCATATCCAGTCCCGGACTCTGGGCCCAAACCTTGCCACCGTGGAGTTCCACCAACTGCCGCACAATTGAGAGCCCCAGCCCCAAACCGCTATAATTGCGAGTAATCGTAGCATCAGCTTGTCGGAAAGACTCAAACACGTAGGGCAAAAAATTTGCAGCGATGCCAATTCCGGTGTCGGTAACAGCCAGCTCAACCTCCGAATCAAGTCGCTGCAAGCGGATTTCCACTCGCCCGTCGCGCGGGGTAAACTTAATCGCATTCGTCAGCAAATTCCAAATCACCTGCTGCAAACGGCCGGGGTCTCCTGACACCAAAAATCTCGGATTTAGCTGAGATTCAGGAGCGCCAGAAACCTCACCAGGCTGGCAAAATTCAGCAGTATCGCAGCCTAAATCGACAATTCCAAACAGCACCTCGATCGACTTAGCATCGGCTGCCAAACCTACAGTATTCACCGCTCCTTCCACCATCGAAATCAAATTTACCGGACAACGATTCAAACTCAACTTGCCGCGAATAATTCGAGAAATATCCAGCAAATCCTCAATCAATTGAGTTTGCAATTTAGCATTGCGCTCAATAGTGGACAGTGCTCGTGCAGTAGCAGCCGGACTGAAAGTGCGGTTTCGCAGCAGTTGCGCCCAGCCCAAAATCGCGTTTAAGGGCGATCGCAATTCGTGAGAAAGAGTTGCTAAAAACTCATCTTTCATGCGATTTGCCTGCTGAGATTCTTCGTAAAGCCGCGCGTTTTCGATACTCGCCGAAACTGCCTGAGCCAACTGGATTAAAATACTTTCGTCATCTTCGGCAAACTCCCCCTCGTACTTGTCCGACAACTGAATCAATCCCAGATTTTTGCCGTCGCGAGCCGTCAGCGGTACCGCCAGCCAGCCCCGCATCGGCGGGTGATTTCCCGCAGAAGAGCCGAACCCCCGCCAAGCCGGGTGAGCCTCTAACTGGCTTTGAGTCATCCGCATCGCCTGTTGCTGCTGGCAAACTTCCTGGTAAATGCCCGTACCGTCAGGCTCTTGGCAGTAATCTTGCCACTGGGCGTATTTTTCTGACAGGGAAAACTTGCTAATTCCGGCATCCCAGTTGGCGGCAGGGCTGAGGTTGACGGCTGCCTGGTGGGCTTCCAGAATCGAGCGGGCGCTATCTGCTGCTAACTGAACGATGTCTGCTACCGACAGGGTGGAGTTGATCGCAACTGAGGCACTGGTTAACTGTTGGAGGCGGCGCAAATACGATCGCTCGCGCGCAATCGCCTGCGATCGATCGTATTCTAACTGTTTGCGATCCGTAATGTCGATCGCCACGCCGAACAGCCCCACAGGTTTGCCGGATGCGTCAAAAGACACGCGCCCTTTGTCGTGAAGCCAAATCACCGAACCGTCGGGGCGTAGGTGACGGTGTTCCGACTCGTAAACTCCTGCGCCACTGAGTGCGGCCTCCAAATCTGCCAAAAAGCTGTCACGGTCATCTGGATGGACTGCATTCTTTTTTTGGTCTAAAGTACCAACGGCGCTGTCCGGGCGCAAACCCAGATGTTTTTCAGCATTGGAAGAGCGGCGGACTTCCCCGGAAGCCACATCCCAGCTAAAGGCGACGGTGTTAGCTGCTTCTAGGGCAAAGCGCAAATTTTCCTCGCTTTCCTGTATTCTGGCTTCGGATAATTTGCGATCGGTAATATCCCATACTACGCCGATCGATCGCACCGATTGACCAGTATCATCATCAAAAAACTTGCCCCTACCCGCGATCCAGTGCCAGCTACCATCGGGCCAAATTACTCTAAATTCGTGCTGATATTCTATTTTATTTTCTAAAGACCAGCTAATCGCCCGAGAAATAGAATCGCGATCCTCCGGGTGAACGCAGGCAAAAAATGCTGCGTAAGTTCCCGAAAAACTGCCTTTTTCCAACCCGAATAACAGTTCGTTTCCCTCCGACCAAACCACCTCGCCAGTTAATATATTCCAATCCCAAGTTCCCATTTGCGAGGCGGAGATTGCCACCCTCAGCCTTTCCTCAGAAATTGCCAACTGCGCCGAAGTTTTCGCATAGTTCTTGCGCAACTGCTGTTTTTCCATGCTTTCGCGCACGGCTCCCGCCAGCCGCTTGAAGTGCCGCCCTTTGAACACGTAATCGCTCAAACCCGCTTTCATCGATTCGACTGCCACTTGTTCGCTGCCGCTGTCGGTACACATAATTACCGGACAATTTGGGTAGCGGCGTTGAACTTGTTTGAGAATAGTTAATCCGTCGCTCCAGTGCAGTTGGTAGTCGGTAATTACCAAGTCAAAACCCCCGGCTGCCAGCACTTGTTCGAGAGTTTGGGCATCTATCGCTGACTTAATTTCTAGATCGGGAAAAGTTTTCCTCAGTTCTCGATCGATCATCAGGCGATCGTTCGGGTTGTCGTCGATCAATAGAATAGACAGCATTGGGCTTTTACTCTTTGTATTGGGGCGAACATTCTTAGATTCAAGAATGTGTTATTAAACGAGCCAGACAATTTAAATATTTAGTTAGCTGGTTAATTCGACTTGCAAATGTGTTGACTATATTTACTTGTATGTGATTATATCACAGCTCGCAATATCATCAACAAACCTTTGAGGATCTGGCTAGAAGCCCGCCCCACAATCAAATTAATTAAGTTATAGAACAGGTCAGAGAGCGTGACGAGAGCGAGAGCGGTGTCAGATACAGCAGATTGGATGTCGATCGACTACAGAGGTGTAAAACCTCTTGACAGGGCGCACTCATAGGCAATGCCAGGACAGTTAGCACCGTCTTGGACGCATGAGGGCGCTGATTCCCGGTTTCTACGAAAAATTACGAACAGTAACGAAAAATCTACTCGTGTTACCGGGTTTCTGAGGTAATAAGTGCGTTAGCGTTCGCCTCGTTAGCGAAGCCCTCGTAGAGGATTTAAAGCCCGCCCCTACGGGAGGCTCATCAACGAAGAGGATCGCCAACCGTACCAGTTTCTTTGTAGTTCACTTACATAAAAAGTGCGATAATTCACTCGTTACCAAGCAGAGCCAGAGAACGATAAAATAAGCAATGAACACTCAAAAACTGCCACTACAAACCAGAAAATTCTATATGTTCAGGCAGTTCGGTATGGTTGAGCCAATACTCGCCAAAACTCTGCATCATTTCCGATAAAGAAGCAAATCCGACAGGTTTAACCAAATAAGAATTCACTCCTAAATCATAAGCTAGATTGACATCAACTGTTTGCCTAGAAGAAGTAAGCATCACCACCGGCAAGCGTTTTAGTTCCGGCTGCTGCTTCAGCCAAACCAGAACCTCGTGACCCGATCGCCTGGGCAGCTTCAAATCTAGTAAAATTATCCTAGGCAAAGGATAGCGCTCGCGATCGCTGTATTCTCCGTCACCATTTAAATAAAAAACCGCTGCATCTCCATCTCGGACAATTTGCAGCGAAATATTAATAAAAATCTGATTGCGAAAAGCCCGCTGCATCAACAGAATATCAACGGGACTATCTTCCACCAGCAAAATCGTCTGCGTTTGCGTCATCCTTTCCTCAGTTGTATCCAAAATCGACTGCCCTTTCCTAATTGAGATTCCACCCCGACTTGACCGCCCATGCGATCGACTGCTTTTTGTACAATAGCCAATCCTATACCAGTTCCGGGGTATGACTCGATACCGTGCAGCCGTTCAAAGACGCGAAAAATGCGTTTTTGATGTTCTGGAGCAATACCGATGCCGTTGTCTTCTACCCAAAGACGGATTGTGCTAACGGGCAATTTGCCGCTGGCAACGATCGACTGCGAATGCTCCCACTGTCCCACTATCGCCCTTTCACATTCTCCCGCTGTCTGTCTGTCTGTGTCTCCTTCTTGAGGCAGCTCAATTTCCTCGGCCCATATCTGCACTTGCGGCGATGCGTCTGCCACAAATTTTATAGCGTTAGCGAGCAGATTTGCGATGACTTGAACTAAAGTAACGCGGTGGGCAATTACGGCAAATAAGGGCGATCGAAAACTGATTTGAGCGCCGCTGGATTTAGCATCAGCTTGTACCATAGCCATTGCCTCAGCGACAGCAGATTCTAAGTCTAGAACTTGCAGCGATAAATCAGCACGGCTCAAGCGACTGTATGCTAGTAAATCTTGAATTAAATCTTCTAATTGTTGCCCAGAATTCACAATTTGCTGGGCATATTCTTGACCGAGTTCGTCGAGGAGTTCGCCGTAATCTTCTAATAAAGCTTCAGCCAAACCCTGCATTCCCCGCAGGGGCGCGCGCAAATCGTGGGCCACTGTATAGGTGAAAGCTTCTAATTCTTCGTTAGCTGCTTGCAGTTGATTGGTGCGGAGTTCAACTCGCTGTTCTAACGTAGCATTGAGCATCCGAATTTCCGCTTCTGCTTGTTTTCGCTCAGTGATGTCAATAGCGGTACTAATTACTAAACTTCTGCCGTCGGAAAGCTTGCCTAAAGGTGCAGAATAAAAGTCCCAAATTCGTTTTTCGCCGCTAGCTGTGGTAATCGTATATTCGCCTTCGGAAAGGCGCGCGTTTAATTTGTGCAGCCAATTGATATTTGCTTGCACTACCGATTTGCGGCTGCCATAAGCTTTTTCTGTCCAATCTTCAATTGTGGGAATTTCCGAATATTTGTAGCCTGAGAATTCCGTCCAAGCGGAGTTAATTTGCAAAACTTCTCCGTTTTCAGCGTGCAACATAATTGGCAGTGGCGCGTTGACAATGGCGAGGCGGAAACGTTCTTCGGTTAATTCTAGGGAGTGGCGATCTTTTTCTAGCTGTTCTAGGAGTTGATTTTGTTTGATTTTGGCATAATTTTCGCGCAAAGTGCGATCGCGCTGCACCAAATAGTAAACCAACACCATCAACAGCAAATTTACTACAGCAACCACAGTAAAAGTCACGATTGTCAAATTAGCGCTGGCTTGAGATTCTCGGGCGCGCTGCTGCAATAGCAGATTTTCTTCGGCTACCATTACAGCTACCTGCTGCCGAATGTCGCCCATGATTTGCTTTCCTCTACCACTTTTTACTAACCGCAGGGCTGCTTCTAAGTTTTTTGTGCGCCGCAGATGGATAGTTTCTTCAATTTCGGCTAATTTAGAGTCGATCGCAATTTTCAAGTCCCGAATCCGCTGTTGCTGCCGGTTGTTGTCGGCGGTTAACTGCTGCAATCCGACTACTTGTACGTTGACGCGGGCGATCGCAGTTTGATAAGGTTCTAAATACCGTTCTTCTCCCGTCAGCAAATAACCGCGCTGTCCGGTTTCAGCATCTTTTAAAGTCGAAAGTGTAGCTTCGAGTTGGGTTAAAACTTGGTGAGTGTGGCTCACCCAGGCTTCGTTTTCGACTAACTTGAGAGTATTGCGATAGGAAGTTGCCGCATTGAAAATTAGCAGCCCCAAAGCCATGCCGATGCCTGCGGTGATTTGGCGAGTCAGCGATTTGTTCATGAAATACTCGGCGTGGGAGTCCTGCTTTTTTTATTTTACTTGGATGTGGGCGATGAATTTTTGGCTCCGGCAGACACGGCGACGAAACTGTATAAATTTCAGGCTCAATTGTGCGCTCATCTTGTTTGTAGTTTAGTCTCGCTCCTGCTCGCATCCCTCTTAAGTAGGAGACGGCAAACAGATTATCTCTCGCTGCCAGCAAAGCTTAATTTGCCATTTTCTGTGGCATCGAAAGCAGCGCTTTTACACTCTCAAATCGCGGCGCAAAAAAAGGAGTTTTCACCTATTGACTTTCCTTGACTTTTGGGGTATATTTTAGATAATGAGAGTGGTAACTTAAGTTTGAAAATCTCCACTATTCCCATTATTAAATAATACCTTGTCAAGCGGCCAGTGTCAAGCTTTTCACCCCAAAAAAAAGGCGAATTTTTCATGATTCGTGAAAAAAATAATTGGGGGACGCAGGGGAGAAATTGGTAGAGAAACGAACCGCAGATGAACGCAGGTTAACGCGGATAATTTAAGTTGTAGGGTGCGTCGCTCTCCTGATTGTCGATTTTTTTAAGGATTGTTAAAAGCGACGCACCCTACGAATTCCGCAAACAAAGAAACCGGGTTTTTGAACCGAGATGGAGGGTTTTGGGCAAATATTTTGGTAAAAAACCCGGTTTCTGGTCGCCCGCGCGCAAATCTAAAGATAATTAGGCAACAGCAGCGGCTTTGAGGGCAAAAATGCGATCGATCGCATCTTCAACCACCTTATCAGGAGTGGAAGCACCCGAAGTGACGCCGACAACAATATTACCATCAGGCAGCCAATTTTGGGTAACAACCAAATCTCCGCCTAAAGGCTTGTGTTCGATGCGATTTCCCGGTAAAATGCGCTCCGCACAATCAATGTGATAAGAAGGAATAGTGCGATCGATCGCAATTTCCTGCAAGTGAGTAGTATTAGAAGAATTAAAACCGCCAATCACCAGCATCAAATCCAACTTTTCCTCAACCAAACTCAACATAGCATCTTGCCGTTCCTGAGTCGCATCGCAGATAGTATTAAAACTCAGAAAATGTTCGTTAAGATTCTCCGGCCCAAACTTGCGCATCATCGTCTTTTCAAACAACTTGCCAATATTTTCGGTCTCAGTTTTGAGCATCGTAGTTTGGTTAGCAATCCCAATGCTGTCCAAATCTACATCTGGGTCAAAGCCAGCAGAATAAGCCTTGTTAAACTTAGCAAGAAATTCAGCGCGATCGCCCCCATGCAAGATATAATTGCTGACATATTCAGCTTCCCGCAAATTCAACACAATTAAATACTTATCAGCAAAAGAACTGGTAGCCACAGTTTCTTCATGCTTGTACTGACCGTGAATAATCGAAGTATAATCCCTTTTTTTGTGCTTTTCAACAGTATTCCAAACCTTAGAAACCCAAGGACAAGTAGTATCAACAATCTTGCAGCCCTTATCGTTGAGCAACTGCATTTCTTGCACACTAGCGCCAAAAGCAGGTAAAATTACCACATCGCCGCTATCGACCACCGAAAAATTTTTCTCCCCCTTTTCAACAGCAATAAAACCTACTTCCATATCCCGCAAATGCTGATTTACAGAAGGATTGTGAATAATCTCATTAGTAATCCAAATCCGTTCCGACGGGAAGTGCTGGCGAGTCTCGTAAGCAATAGCCACAGCGCGTTCCACCCCCCAGCAAAAGCCGAAAGCTTCAGCCAGCCGGATCGTAACTGCGCCACGTTCCAGCCTGTAGTTATTGTCGCGAATTTGCTGGATCAGACTGCTTTGATAAGCTGTCTCCATCACATTCGCAACCTCAGCTTGGTGTCCAAAACCCTTGCGGTGGTAGTTTTCAGACTGTTGGAGCGATCGTTTAAATGCTTTAGTATCCATGCGGTATCGAGTTGAAATCTAGGTTGATTACCTTTGATTTTAGAAGGCCTGGGGTGCGATCGGGATTATTTGATTCAGTTGGGAACAGCGGTTAAGGTGTTTGTATTGTCAAGCAGAGGGAAGAAGAAATGAACCGCGAAGACGCAAAGGACACAAAGGAAGAAGAAAGAAGAATGAGACAGTTGGGCGAACAGGTGGAACAGTTGGCTTATAGAACGATTGGCGCCGCCATTGAAGTGCATCGGCTTTTGGGCCCAGGATTTTTAGAATCAGTGTATCAGGAATCCCTAGAAGTTGAATTTGGGATACGGGGAATACCTTGTCACCCCAAAAAGCCAGTAGCAATGACCTATAAAGGTCATCGAGTCGGGGAAGGTCAATTAGACTTTTTGGTTGGCGATATCCTAATTGTCGAACTAAAAGCCGTCGAAAAGCTAGCTCCCATCAACGATGCCCAAGTTATCTCGTATCTCAAAATGACCAAAAACACCCTAGGCCTGCTCATCAACTTCAACGTTCCCATCCTCAAAGAAGGCATCAAACGCATAATTCTCTCATCTTAACCCTTCTTCCTCCTCTTCCTTCGCGCCAGACGCGTCTTCGCGGTTCGTTAAAAAAACTCAAAAAAAAGCGCCAGCAAAATCCTCACCACAGTCAGAGCGAAGAACGAATGAACCGCGAAGACGCGAAGGACACGAAGGAAGAAGAAACAAGAATGAGAAAGTTGGGTTATAAATTGATTGGGGTCGCGATTGATATCAAACGCATCCTTCTCTCCTCTTAACCCTTCTTCCTCTTCCTCCTTCGCGCTCTTCGCGCCTTCGCGGTTCGTAAAAAAAGCGTAGAGACACAGATAACTGCATCTCTACACGATCGAACTAATCGAAAAAATCAGCCTCAAACCTTCTTCGGTGCAAAAGGAGAACCAGATTCAAAGGAACTGAAACCGCCGGCAAAATCCTCACCGTAAGCTTCTTCGCCGTGTTGGCCGATATCCAAACCTTGGTCTTCAGCAGATGAGGCGACTCGCAGTTCCATAAACTGCCCCAAAAGTTTCAAAATCACAAATGTGCCGACAGCGGCAAACACGTAAGTAGCTAAAACGCCTACAAATTGGGTCACGAGTAGCCCAGCATTCCCAGCAAACAGCCCGTCATTTCCGGCTGCGTTAACGGCTTTAGTCGCAAACAGGCCAGTCAGAAGAGCGCCTACAGTTCCGCCGACGCCGTGAATCGGGAAGGTATCCAAAGAGTCGTCAAATCCCAGCTTAGCCCGCAAGCTAACTGCAAAGAAGCAGCAAACCGCAGTGATCGATCCGATCAACAGCGCCCCCACAGGGAGTACGTATCCTGCGGCAGGTGTGATGCCTACTAATCCCGCTAGAAAACCGCTAGCAATTCCGACTGCTGTGGGTTTTCCTCTGAGCACCCATTCGATAATTGTCCAAGTTAAGCCGCCGGCGGCGCTTGAAATCATTGTGGTGACAAAAGCCACTGTTGCTAAGGAACCGGAACCCAAAGCGCTACCGCCGTTGAAGCCAAACCAGCCGAACCACAGTAGCCCAATTCCGAGCAAGACGTAGGGTACGTTGTGGGGGGTGTGGGGCTTGTTCAAGTGGTCTTTGCGGGGCCCGATCATCCAAGCTGCAACTACGGCTGATACGCCGGAACTGATGTGTACGACTGTGCCGCCGGCAAAGTCTAATGCTCCGATCGCCCCCAGCCAGCCTTTACCCCAAACCCAGTGGGCTAAAGGTGAGTAGATGAAGGTAGACCAAAGTAGCACGAACCAAAAATAGGTTTTGAATGTTACCCGTTCGACGATCGCCCCGGAAATCAGGGCGGGAGTGATGATGGCGAACATCATCTGGTAAACCATGAATACTTGGTGCGGTATTGTCGGTGCGTAGCCGATCGGATCTGGTTTGTCGGCGACGACGTTGTTCAAGAACATCCAGTCGAAGCCGCCGATCACGCTTTCGAGTCCTTGGCCGAACCCTTTAGCATCGAGGTTGGCGGGGGTGACATCAAAAGCTAAGCTGTAACCCCACAGCGTCCAGGTGACGCCGATCACTCCCATCATGACTAAGCTCATCATCATGGTGTTGAGGACGTTGCGCGATCGCACTAGCCCTCCGTAGAAAAACGCCAGCCCTGGTGTCATTAGCAACACCAGTGCTGAGGAGATTAACATCCAGGCTGTATCGCCGGTGTCGATCGGATTTTTTGCCACCGCAGCAGCAGCATCAGCAACAGCAGGAACTTGAGCTAAGGCATTGTCCATCAGCGGCCCACTTAAGAGCCACAGTGCGATCGTGCCGATCGCTAAACTTTTTTTGAGCACGTTATTACTTTGACCTTGTATATAATTAGCAATTTTCTAGAAAGACCGAGCCGATTTTAGATGCGAGGATTTTAGATGCAATAATTAATTTCGTTTTAAGTCCCTGTTTTAGCGGAACAAATCTTTAATAGATAATCCCCCAATCCTCAAGCCTCTGACTTGACATAGCCGGACTCATCCAAATTCGTCAAGTATCAATCCAATACTTCCGCCTTCTGGATTGCACCATTTGTAACAACTGTTATTCTGTAGCACAGTATACTAAATCTTGAAAAATAATATTTTCTTAATCTATCCAAGGATACTTGACATAACCCGTGGAAGCAGAGTAACGGGAGAGGGGGAGAGTTTCGGAAAATATGACTTCATCCTCGATATTTCTAACTAATGACTAATGACAAAAGTACAGGGGATTTAAGCTCCCACCTTTAGGTGGATTGTTTTTAGGCAGGGGATTTAAGCCCCTGCCTAAAAACTTCGCACTCATCTGTCAACTGTTAATAATGACTAATTTTTTAACTGCATCTGACTGAACATTTGTAGAGCCGATCGCCAAACCAGATAACCTCGATCGTTAAGGTGCAAGCCGTCTGTGCTGAGTTCCTTTGGTAAATTGCCGTCAGCATCCGCAAACAGCGGCTGCAAATCCAGATAGGAAACATTTTCAGAAGTAGCAATTTCTTTCAGCCGCCGATTGATGCCTCGAATTCGACTGTTAGGAATCGCCAATAGCCGATCGCGATTTTCCCAAGTAGATTGTTCCCCGCTGTGCGGCAAAATCGACTGCACCACAACTTGTGCTTTTGGGTGAGCCCATCGCAAATCGCGGATAATCTGTCGCTGGTTGTTCAAAATTCCTTCGTCGCTAGCCCCACGCAACAAATCGTTAATCCCGATCATCACAAACACCGTATCTGGGAAAGTTCGATCGAACAACTGCAACCGTTTCAGTAAACCCACAGAAGTTTCCCCCGAAATCCCTTGATTCAGCCAAAGGCGATCGGGCGGTAACAACTTCGTCGGAAACCACATACTCAGAGAATCCCCAGCCAAAACACTAAGTTTCGGTGGGCGATTGCTCGCCGCCGCTTCAGCTTCGCGGCCTAACTGCGTCACCCACTGCTGATAACTCCATTTGTGTCGCTGTCCCGGAGCTGGCGCGTCTAGCACGGCTTTTCCAGATTTTGTTGCACCCAGCGGGCGAATTTGTTCCTCGGGGCTTTGTACCGTCACCGCAGCATTCGCCGAGGAGTTTTCTGCCAAATTTTGCCCGCGCAGCAGCAGTTGAGCGACTGCGAGAATCAGTATGCCATTGGTCAGCAGAGATAGTAAAGCCCAAACCGGAATAGTCTTCGATCGACTAACTTCCATCCCTAAGAGGGATTTATGAGTTCTACTTCTGCTAACTCCTCCAAACTTCTCCATAAACTCAAGCTATTTGCAGACACCACACTGAAATAATTAGCACTGATTGCTACATCAAATGTTGCCGCTCAATTAAAGCCTCAATTCTGGTAAGAATCAAGCACTGTAATGTCTTGGGCGTGACGGCGATGCAGAACTTTGCTTTTTGGGATTACTCTACCACAATTCGCATCAAAGATTTGAGGGCGATCGTCACTCACCAGGTAAGGAGAGCAATTTTGGAGGCAGAAACCCGGTTTCTGAAAGTAATATCAATTCCGGTTGCACCGTCAGGTGACTGTTGACGGTGAATCGAACAACTGGAAATTGCTCTGAATCTGAGGGTAAATTTTAGATATTTTTTGTGAAAACGCCCTAGATTAGCGCATAAATCGCCGATCGAGGGCCAGAAATTTGAAGCAAGTCGATCGCGATCGCACCCTTTACAGTTTGGTAGTCCTCCCCCCAGAACCACCACCGTAGCTGCTCTCAGTTCTATTCCCCGAGCTAGTTTCCTTCACAAACCCGGTGTAAGCTTCCATCCCGTGTTCGCCGATATCCAAACCTTCAGCCTCCTCTACAGCAGAAACGCGGATACCCAACAAAGCTTTGAGTGCGGCCCAAAAAATCGTACTCAGTAGCACAGTCATCCCGCCTACAGAGATAATACCGATCAACTGCGGTATTAATTGATCGAAACCTCCGCCGACAAACAATCCCGCTTTTGGGCCTGCGGTATAAATTCCAGTTGTCGG
>CASBQF010000271.1 GCA_949127775.1 Oscillatoriales cyanobacterium PMM_0080 | reverse complement strand
TCACCACCAATCCTCAAGAAAAACTGGTACAGCAGTTACAAGCGGTCGAGATTCAAATATTAGTAGAACAGAGGGCTAACGACAACTTGCAGCAAGCAGTCCGTTTAGCCGATCGAGCCACAGAAACTGGACGAGTGCCAAATCAGTCGATCGCCGACTCGCAAGAAACTCAATTTTTGTGGCATCAAGCCCTCAATAACTTACAGGAAGTTCCTCAAAATTCATTTTTAGCCCCTCTGACTGCCTCAAAAACTCAAGAATATCGCCAAAATTTAACAGCAGCAACGTCTCAAGTCCAGCAATCAAAGTCAGATTTTTTAGCTGTGGTTGCCAAAGAAAGCGGTTTGTCCGATCGAGCATCGATCGGCATTTGTCACCTTTCTAGAGAATGCGTAAACCTCCGAGGCGATGTACCTCCAGTCAGTCCGGCCAGCTTAATAAAACTGCCGATTGCTGTCGCCCTGATGCAAAAAGTCGAAAAAGAGAAAATTAGTCTGAATCAGGAAGTATTCGTCGATGGCGGAAATTTCACCGAAGACTCATTGACACGGATTGTGTCCGCGAAGAATTACCCCCTACAGCTACTGTTAGAAGAAATGATCGATCGCAGCAGCAATACCGCCACCAATCAACTGATCGATTATTTGGGTTCCGATTACATCAATCAATTCTTAGCAAATCGCGGCTACCAAGTTACCCGCGTCAACTACAAACTAATGGGCGAAAAGATTATGCCTACCAACCCCGGTTCTGGCCCCAACCGCATGACTGTCAACGAACTCAATGAAATGATGGTGCAAATTTACAACGGCGAAACACCAGGTGCTAAAGTATTAGTAGAAACTCTCAATCGCCAGTACGATCGCGATCTAGGATTTGCCGCCTTGCAAGGAACCAAAGCTCAGTGGTTGGGTGAAAAAACTGGCGAAAATTCCCTGGTTCTCGGCACAACTCTAGCCATGAGCATTGACGGCGAAGCCTATGTAATGACTGTAATTGACAGTCGCACTAGCGGGGATTTACAAATCCGCCAGTCTATTGCTAAAATTGCCGATTATATTAGTAAGAATCCCAGTTTTTGACCGCTGGAATAGATAATTTATAACGCGGGACGACTCACCCCAAAACTCACTGTTATTCAAAAAATGTCGCATCACAAACTCAGCGCTTCCGTCACAGGCGAAGGATTCCCGATCCTTTGTTTGCACGGCCATCCAGGTTCCGGCTATTGTATGTCTGTCTTCACAGAACACCTATCACAGCGGTTTCGGACGATCGCCCCAGACTTGCGCGGCTACGGTAACAGTCGCACCTCAAATTCCTTTGAAATGACCGACCACTTGCTTGATTTAGAGGCACTTTTAGACCGATTGGGAGTCGATCGATGTTTAGTCATCGGATGGTCTTTGGGAGGGATTTTAGCCCTGGAATTAGCGATGAAATATCCGCAGCGAGTCACCGGCCTAATTGTACTCGCATCCGCTGCCAAACCGCGCGGAAGTCACCCGCCCATCTCTTGGCAAGATAATCTTTTCACCGGTTTAGCCGGAATTATTAACTGGGTTGTACCAGGTTGGCAGTGGAATATCGATACTTTTGGCAGGCGATCGCTCTTTCGCTACTTGATCCAGCAGCATACAGCGACCACTTACCGCTACCTAGCCGCCGCCGGTACTCCCGCCTACCTCCAGACTTCCAACAGCGCCACCAAAGCTTTAAATACCGCTCTCAGGGCAGGATACGATCGCTTACCACAACTCGGCGACATTCAATGTCCGTGCTTGGTGATGGCCGGAGAGGACGATCGGCATATCACCTCAGCCTCCAGTTTAGAAACAGCCCGCCACCTCCAGGAGAGTCAGTGGGAGTGCTATCCCAACACAGCCCACTTATTTCCGTGGGAAATTCCCGATCGGGTACTCGCAGACATCGATCGGTGGATTGAAAAATTTCCCCAAGCCGTTAGCAATTGCGAGTCTTAAATTTTGAGTTTATCAAAAGCAATTAATCACCAAACAGACCGCTCTAAACAAGCAACATCCCTTCGTCACCAAGCTTTCCCAAATCATCCGCCACTGTCAAATTAATAGGTTTGCAGCGATGAATCGAAACACTAAGACCTTCTGCACCTTCATTTTCTATATCTTCTACATATCCTGATTTTTCACCTTCCGCCTCTTGAGAAGTCAAGAAAGGGCCAAAATAGTAAATGCACTGCGGCGCCGAAGTTTTAACTTCAACCCACCAAGCCAATCCAAAAAAGTTGAGCAAGCTAATCAAGAGTTCTTTCATGTGATTTTGCAATGTATTTGACGGTTTTTTCCAGAGTGCTGCGGGCAAGGCCTAGACCTTAGTTATTTACACTTTGTTATACTGTGTTGCATTCTTTTTTTCAATCACCAAAGATGATGGGAAGCTTGGGGGCAAGAAGCCCCAGCTTTACGATGTGGGGCTAATTACCGTTACGATCCGTGTACGTGAAACTTTTTGGGCCCGCGTTGTCGGTAAATTTCGTACAAAGCCATTCCTGTTGCTACCGAAACATTCAAACTAGGAGTATTTCCTCTTAAAGGAATTGAAACTAATCCGTCGCAACTACGCTGTATCAAAAGGCTCAAACCGTCCGCTTCACCGCCCACAACTAAAACAGTCGGGCCGGAAAACTTGACTGTCTCTACTGAATCACCCACGCCTGCGGCAGTGCCGTAAATCCAGAATCCAGCCTCTTTCAATTCTTCCAGCGCCCGGTTGAGGTTGACAACCCTTGCTACTGGCAGGCTTTCCAATGCCCCGGCTGCGACTTTTCTCACGGCTGACGTAATGCCAACAGCCCGGCGCTGTGGAATCACCATGCCCTGAGTTCCCAATGCTTCTGCGGTGCGGATAATCGCCCCTAGATTGTGGGGATCGTTAAGTCCTTCTGCAACCACAATTACGGGGTCGGCGCAAGCAGCCTTAGCCTGTGCGATCAGTTGGCTCAAATCCAGATACTCGTGTGCTGATACTTGAGCAGCTACGCCTTGGTGGTTTGCCTTGCGCGTGATGTAGTCGAGGCGCAAATCGTCAACTTCGTCAATTATACTGCCGTTGGCCTTGGCTTCGGTTAGCAAGCTGTGAAAACGGGGATCGTAGCGCAGGTGCGGGACAACCCAAATTCGGTTCAGGACTTGGTTTGTTTCTAAAGCCGCTTGCACTGCATGGCGGCCGTAAATCATGTCGTCTGTGTCTGAGTCTGGCTGCACGACACTATTTGAGGCAGTGTCAACGGGGCGAGTGTCTCTGTCTTTGTCTCTGTCTCGGAAATGGTTGCCTCGGAATTCCTGCGGGCTGCTGTTTCTGTCTTTGTCTTTGTAGTAATTGCCCCGAGATTCCTGCGGGCTGCTGTCTTTGTTTTTGTAGTAATTGCCCCGAGATTCCTGGGGGGTACTATCTCTGTCTCGGAAGTTGTTGCGGGCTGGCTGCGGGCTGCCGCTGCCAGAGTCTCGGAAGTTGTTGCGGGCTGGCTGCGGGCTGCCGCCGTCTCGGAAGTTGTTGCGGGCTGGCTGTGGGCTGCTATATCCGTCTCTGTCTCGGAAGTTGTTGCGGGCTGGCTGTGGGCTGCTATATCCGTCTCTGTCTCGGAAGTTGTTGCGGGCTGGTTGCGGGCTGCTGCCAGAGTCTCGGAAGTTGTTGCGGGCTGGCTGTGGGCTGCTGTCTCTATCTCGGAAGTTGTTGCGGGCTGGCTGTGGGCTGCTATATCCGTCTCCGTCTCTGTCTTTGAAACTATTTCGGCGAATGGACGGTTGGCTGTCTGAATCGGATCTCCGCTTGAAAACCGATCGCACTGGCATTTCTCGGGATTGGGGGGAAAAGGTCGATCGTTTTTGAGGCGCGTCTACTTCTAGGCGACTGTCGGGACGGGGCTTGCGTTCAAACCGGGGAAATGAGGGTGCTGAGTCCTGACGGCGGCCTGCGCTTTTGAATGGTTTGCTGTCGGAAGTCGATCGCGAGGAGCGCGAAAAGTTGGGTTTGGTAAATTTTCTCATTGGTTTTTTGTGAGAGTCAAATCAATTTGAGATGTGATAGTTGAGATTGCAGAATTACAAAATTCAGGGATCGATCTTGCGGCTTTAAGATTGAAGAATTGACTGGGAGGGAGCCAGGATTTTTCTGTGTGAGAATTGCTAGTTAATAACTAATAAGTCCTGTTTACTCGATCGAGCTTTTTGCTGTTTTAGGTTAACCGCGGTGCAAAAATTGTTAATTAATTAATCCCTCGCCCTTGGCAACTCTATAACTGGTAAATCCTTTAATTCTCAAGTTCTAAAAGTGCCAGAAGTTCAGTCAATCTTTCGGAATCGGTGAGGTACAAATATCCGACCAAAGTTTCTAAGCTGCTGGCTTGTTGGTATATTTCTGGATCGGCTCGCTTGGAACGGCCCGCTGCGGCATTACGGCCGCGCTTGACAATTGCTAATTCTGTACTGTTCAAGTAAGGAGAGATCGATCGCAAATGACGCGCTTGAGTTTCGGCTCGTACTTGCCCCACCACCAATTCGTGATAAGCTTGCAATCTTTTGGGTGGCACTAAGTACGAGCTCCGAATGTAGAGTTCGTATACTGCATCTCCCAAATATGCCCAGGCTGCGGGCGAAATCCTTTCTATTTCGGCTGATGTAGCCCTCGCAGGATGCACTCGATTTAAACTGATATCAGTCAGACTCAGTTTGAGCCCGTCATCTGCTAGAGGCGACATACTTTTTTAAATAAAACTTCCGCACAGCTTGGTTTTTCTACAACTTACTTATTTAGTCTTTTGTCACTTCAGCAATTCTAGCGAGTACACGGCGTTATTAACGTGATTACTAAGAGCTGATTCCCTACTTCTTATACCATTTTTCTGCGTGTTTGCAACACATATTTTACTGCCACTCTACCCAATCTCAGAGCATCGGAGGAAACATCAGAGGAAACATCAGAGGAAACATCAGAGGAAAGACTGGGAAGACCGATCGCAGATCACGGGAAAATCGGTATTATTTTACCAACACCACAAAAGTTAGCTAAGCTGTTCTGCATTTAAACTGTATATCAAAAAACCATCAAAGTCTTGTGGGGTGGGCGTCCCGCTCGCCCTGAATATACAATTTAAATGCGCGACAGCTTGACCAGCATTGAGAACCGGAAGCTAATTTAATCCACTTTGCCGTCAAGCATCCTTGACGTTTTTTACCGCCTCATCAACGGTCGGCTGCAAAGACAAAAATTTCTCTAAGCGAACCAGTTTAACTGTCTGAGTGACGCGGG
>CASBQF010000270.1 GCA_949127775.1 Oscillatoriales cyanobacterium PMM_0080 | reverse complement strand
CCAAAAGATATCACCACGCTCTTTGAGCAAACGTGGCGAGTTTGGGAACCCTAGCAATAGGGATATTAAGATTGAAATGTCTTAAGAATCCTCGTGCCTTTAGGTCGAGGAGTGTCAACTTAACTACTGTCTGATCGGTCGATCGGTCTTGACACTACCAAGCGACACTTAAAAACCAATAATTTTATTGATCATTTCCCCTCCGCCGTTCTGGCGACAGGGGATTTTATGTCATTTCCCGTTGCACCGGAACGATCTAGATGAGACGGCTGTGAGTAATATTAATTCCAATACTAAGCTGTTCTATATTTAACCTAACTTTAGGCATGGGGTCAATCAAAAATCAAACATCAAAAATCAAAAATTGGCTGACCGCTCTGTTATAAATTATACAAAATAGGTCATTACGAGCAATTCTAGTCGGCGATCGATCGCCCCAATGAATTTAGAAAACAGAATCACCGCCGCATAGCGCAAAATGCCCGTGAGTTTTGGTTGGCTAGGACATCACAAAGCTACATTAATTAACATAAATAATGGTTATACAACAAAAGTAAAAAAATGTATCATTGAGAAACAAGCATAAAAAGTTGCTGGCTTATGGTAGTCCACGTAACAACACGTATGTCTAAAGTTATAGTCCACAGCCATCCATAGAACCCGGTCTAAATCAATCCGGTGAGGTGGCAGTGTCTGGGTGTTAAGATGTGCGATCGAACAGGAATGTTCACAGAGCGATCCCTTTCCAATGGGAGATAGTAAAACTTACCACGGCAAGGATCTGGAGACAATGCTGAAGTTTTTGAGTTCAGGAGAGTAGCGTTAGCACTAAACTTTGCATTATTCATGGAAATGAGCCAAATTTGTAACAGTTCTTAACTATGAATAATTCTGTAAAAACTGCTAGCATGGTGACACTTTTGCTAGCAAAAACAGATAAAGTAAATAAATCGGCTAGCTCTAGACGATCCGATCCCCATCCAGGGGATGTTAAAACAATTTGATTCATATCAAATTGTTTTAGGGTTACAATTGGAACCAAAGCATCGCTATTTAACTGAGTTCTTTACTTTTACTTTCTGCTATGAACGTGGATTTTATCAAAGCGCAAGTCAGGTTGCTACAGGGTGCAAGTTCATCGGAGCGAGAAACCCTTATTAAAAACATCGGCGTCTGTGCTGGCGTGATCAGACCGGGAGAGTATGTGACCCCTCAACGGAAGCACGCTATCACTCTCTGGCTACAAACAAATGCGGTTCGCCTCCGGCTTCCGCAACTTCCTATGGATTTATCAGGCCACAAGCCTTCACATGGAAGTAGTTAAGGGTAGCGACAGAATCACCTAAATTAGTCAATCTTGCCTAAAAATGCCCTTTTATTGAGCTGTACAGCGTCAATGAAACACAATTAAGATTGAAAAAATGTTTGTACGGAGAGTTGTACCCGAAAAAAAACCTGCGGACAAGAAGCGGCCCACCGCCTTGGTTGAAGCAGAAAGTGAATGTCAAAGCTGCTCTAAAAGTAGATTTGAGTAAATTTCACAACACGGATTATTGCCCACAACTATAACCAGGATTATTTGCTTTTAGATTTGAGATTCATGATTTAGGTGGTTCTACACAAATTTGGTATTTGTGGAGTGGCTGAAAAATCAACCCTATTCAATAGGTATAACTAATTATAAGGGCAGTTACTGAACTGCCCTTACTTTTGAACCTTGAGGCTAGACATCTATAATGTAGAAGAAACACATCTACTTGCAGACAGAGTTTAGCTGTACTCTCATATCAGATAAATTCTGGTTGGATCGTTAGGTAATATTGACGGTTGACAGTTAACGGTGAACTCGAATTTACTATTCCGATGAAGAGGAGATTTGAGATCAGCTTTACTTCAGCGAAAGATGGTTTGTGATGTTCGAGAGAGAAAGGGGGGAGAGAAAATTAAACTCGTCAAACAGCAGGAATTATTACTAAGAAAATGGGGTAGGAGCCCCGTTACTTCGACACTTCGGCTTCGCTCAGTGCGACGCTTCGCTCAGCACATCGCCTTTTAGGACGGCTTCTTCTTAATCTTAAGGCTTCTAATGAGTTCCCTTAAAACATCCGACTTCGATCTTCCTTTCTCTTCACAGTAAGTCTCTAGCTGCTGGAGCTCTTCATCAGTCAGTCTAAAAAATATGCTCTTTTTCATGGCACAAGTATATCGATGTGATATACAATAGTACCATGAAAACTTTGAAGTTCAAACTCTACAATCACAAGCGGAATCGATTTCTCTCTTCGTCAATCAACGCCGCAGGAGTCATCTATAACCACTGTATTGCTCTCCACAAACGCTACTACCGTATGTGGGATAAGCATTTGAATTGTGCGAAACTTCAAGCTCATATCGCAAAACTCAGAAAGCGAATCGCGTTTTGGCAAACACTCGGATCTCAAGCCATCCAGGATATTTGTCAACGCATTGAGAAAGCCTATCAACTGTTCTTTAAGCATCACAAGAAAGGAGTTAGACCACCCAACTTCAAAAAGGTTCGCAGATACAAATCATTCACACTGAAGCAAGCTGGCTACAAGTTCTTAGGGGGCAATCGGATCAAGATTGGCAATCGCGTTTATCAGTATTGGAACTCACGAAAAATTGAGGGAACAGTCAAGACGCTGACCCTTAAACGTACTCCGCTCGGAGAGTTATTTATAGTCGTGGTAGTTGACACTGTGATTGAGCCTGAAATCAAAGTCGAGACGAGTAGAATCGCTGGCTTTGATTTTGGTTTGAAAACATTTCTCACGGTTTCGGATGGCTCCCAAATTGAATCGCCACAATTTTTGAAGCAGTCACTCAATGTCATCAAAAAAGCCAGCCGTCACCATTCCAAAAAACGCAAAGGGTCAACCAATCGAGAAAGAGCAAGACTGAATCTTGTTCGCAAGCATGAGGACGTGGTGAATCGTCGCTCTGATTGGTTTTGGAAACTGGCTCATGACTTGACTGATCGATTTGATGTGCTGTGTTTTGAGACATTAAATCTCAAAGGAATGCAGCGACTCTGGGGGCGTAAGATATCGGATCTGGCATTCGGAGAGTTCATCAAAATTCTCGAATGGGTTGCCCGGAAAAAAAGTAAAGAAGTGATGTTCATCGACCGATGGTATCCATCCTCTAAGACTTGTTCGCATTGTGGGCACGTTTTGAAAGAGTTGGATTTGTCGGTTAGAGAGTGGCGCTGTCCATCTTGTCAGTCAGTGAACGACAGAGATGACAATGCCGCGATAAATATTAAAAGGGTTGGGGCATCAACCCTGGTTGTTAGGTGATGTTAGACAGGCTTTGCCTGCAATTGCTGTTCGACCTTAGAATCCCTGTGCGTTCACGCCGGGGAGTATGTCAATATTAACTTGCTTTCTCATATATTTGTTACCAAAATACTGTGCCGAAGAAACAAAAATTTCCTCATTTAGTGGGCTCCCGATGGACTTCACATCAAAAAACTTGGGGGTGGAGGCACTTTCAAGTAGTCAACCGAAAAAACGAAGGTAGATGGGTATTTGCGGAAATGGTGGCGGCTTGCGATCCAAATGTCCGTTTCTGGCTGAATGCGGGACAACTCAAAGATCGATCGCTCTGGCAAGCTGGATGGCAGTCTACACAGGAATTAGAGGAATTAGAAGCGGTGGAGTAAGATATAGCGCTTTGAGGTAGAGTGAGGTGGACAGGGGTAGTTGGTAATAGCAACAGGGTAAAATAATGAAGAAAAAAGTTGTGTTATTGGTGTGTTTGCTAATTAGTGCTGGATTGGGGGGTAGATTTATTGAAGTGTCGATCGCAACTCCAGTCAAGATCGATCGCAGCAATACCCTGTTTGCCGATATTCCCGAACCCGCAGCGGACTTGTCCAGCCTAGTTTTGACTTCACAAGACTTGCCCGCAGGTTTTATGAAGATGCCACCTGATACTCTCAAAAATGTGGTTAGCGGTATCCCTAACTTTAAACCAGCAAGCGTATTTGGTTATTACAAGAACGATAACAAGCAGTTTCAAGTAGTCACAGGATTTACCACGCAACTACCCAAGCAGAGCGATCGAGCTAAATTTGATGGTGAAATCGGTGCCGGGAGTTTTGCGCAACAGTTCTCCCAAAGTTTAAACAGTAGTAACAAGGAATTTCAGTTTGCGAATCTTACCGTTTTAACCTTAGAAGACAAGATTGGTGAAGTATCGGCTGGGTGGAAAACTCAAGGAAAAGTAAAAGGTGTACCGCTCAATGTCGAACTCGCACTGTTTCGGCGGGGGAAAATAGGAAGTTTTGTGGCGATCATGTATCTTGATGGCAGCAAACCGGTTGTAACAATTAGCGAAGCCGCGGGCAAACTTGACAAGCATATCATGAAACTGCAACCGGATATAACTCAACCACAATAAGTGTATAGCAATCCTAAATCATTCATGAGGATTTGTAGGGGTAGTGCCAAGAATGCCTACCCCAGCATCTAGGGGCAACCACGGGGGGATTGCCCCTACAACAATTACACATTTGTCCTGCCGGTTCCACAATAATTGTAGAAAAATTGATTGTCTGATTAGATGCACAAAAGCTTAGATAGCATTTTTTATTCAACGTCCCAATTACTAATTCTCAAATGACTCGATTAGCTACAACGATAGAAGCGATACTTTATCTAAAAGGTCAGCCAGTGTCGATCGCAGAAATTGCCGAGATTGCTAAGTGCGATCGATCTGATGCTGAAGACGCGATTATCGAACTCATGTCTGACTCATCCCACCGCGACAGTGCATTGGAAGTTGTCGAAACCCCAACGGGATACAGCCTGCAACTCAGAGAAGAGTTTGCCAGTTTGATGCAAACTTTAATACCTCCAGAATTAGGTGTTGGGGCTTTGCGGACGCTGGCGGCGATCGCCCTCAAAGGTGGCATCGCACAGCCGGATTTGGTTAATTTGCGGGGTTCAGGAGCTTACCAACAAGTGCAGGAACTGGTAGAAATGGGTTTTGTGCGGAAACGGAAGCCAACGGATGGGCGATCGTATTGGCTACAAGTTACCGAAAAATTTCATCGGTATTTTCAAGTAGACCAATTGCCCAAACAATTGCAAATTGACTTTCAGGCAAATTTGTACCCGAGCAATGAGGAGTAGTTTGAAGTAGAATGTAGCAAGCCAGAAATTAAGAATCGCCAAATGGTTTTTCACCCTGACTTTGACAATAGTTCCAATGCCCAACAAACCGCAGTAAACCCACTTCTGAAGTACCTCCAACACCAATCCCCGGAGGTTCTAGCCCGCATCGCCAAGTCCGCCAGCCCTGAAATCAGAGAAATTATCTCTCATAACGTTCAAGGACTTGTCGGCGTCTTGCCTTCAGACAATTTTAACGTCGAAATTACCACTGACCGCGAAAACTTAGCAGGCTTGCTAGCTTCAGCGATGATGACTGGATATTTTTTGAGGCAAATGGAGCAGAGGATGCAGCTAGAAGAAAATTTAGCAAGCACGAGCTCGATTCAACCAAACTCTCCCAAAGAAAAGTAAAAAAATCAACGGGTTGGGAAAGCCAGAAAGATGAAAGTTGTTCAAAAAATACAATCCTGGACGGACTAGGAATTAAGAAACCGGGTTTTTAATACTATCTACCTCGCGATACACGGAGGATCTTGGTAAAAAAGCCCGGTTTTTGCATCCAGAATTATCAAGGGTCAGATCTATTTTTGGCGTTGCTGAATTTAGGTATGATTAACTCGCTATAGCTATCCCTGAAATTTAGAGTAGGGGCAATTCATGAATTGCCCCTCTAAATTTCGGAGGTAAATCATACTCCTTTCTCAGCAACGCCCAGATTTATTTTTCATAAAAAAATCCAACTGTAGGTAAGCTCCAAATCCTGATGGAGTAGGTAATTGCGAATTTTTTAATCTTCAATACTTCAATACTTCAATAGTATTATCCACCAGCGGGGCTACCGGATATGGGAAAAGCAGCGGGACGTACTTTAAGTTTCTGAACTTGACCCAAACGGTTAATTTCTACTTCGATTTCTTTGCCAACAACGGTATTTTCCACCCTTTCTTGGACATCCCCGGGAGTGTTGACTGCAACTCCGTCAATTTGTTGAATGACATCTCCGGCGCGCAAGTTTGCTTGTTGGGCTGGGGAATTTTCCACGACTCGCGTCACGGCTACACCTTTATCGATCGTAATTTTCTGATCGAGCTGTTTGTTGACTTCTGCTTTGGTGGCGGGAGTTAAGCTGACCATTTGAATGCCGAGGTAGGGATGTTCGGCTTTACCTTTGGCGAATAACTGGTCGGAGACTCGTTTGGCGGTTTCGATCGGAATTGCAAATCCCAAGCCTTGAGCGTCGGCACGAATGGCGGTATTGATGCCAATGACTTCGCCTTGGTCATTGAGCAGGGGGCCGCCTGAATTGCCGGGGTTGATGGCGGCGTCTGTTTGGATGAAGCGGACTCGCTTGTCGGGGATACCGACTTGGGAACTCGATCGACCGGTGGCGCTAATAATGCCCACAGTTACGGTATTGTCGAGACCTAAAGGGTTGCCGATCGCGATCGCCCACTGTCCTGGTACGATATTGTCCGATCGACCCAAAGATACTTGCGGCAATTCCTTAGCATTAATCTTCACAACAGCCACATCTGTCAGCGGATCGACGCCCTGCACTTTACCCTCAAACTCGCGGCCATCTTTGAGCGTTACCTTCACGGTATCTGTCCCGGAGACGACATGAGCATTAGTGACGATGCGGCCGTCGGTCGTCAAAATAAATCCCGAACCTGTACCCCGCTTGATGCGTTCTTCCGGCTGTGGCAAATTGTCCCCAAAAAACCTGCGAAACAAAGGATTTTTGAAAGCTTCCGGTACTTGATTCGTCACCTTAGTCGAGGCGTCAATCCGCACGACAGCCGGACCGACTTTTTCGGCGGCGACCGCAATAAAATTGGAATTGGTGCGATCGACTGCGCGATTTTCCTGAACAGGAGGAGATGAATAGGGGGGGATTTGCTGGCGCACCACTGGTAAAACCAATCCGGTTTCGAGATTGTTGGGACTTTGGAGATAGCGATTTCCCAACCATCCAATACCTCCGCCGATCGACAGCAAAGTCACATAAAGGGTCAATTGCTTAAAAGATAAACTCATTTAATAGCTCCCGCTAGATGCCTCATCCGTTTCGTCATACTTACCCACCACTATCAAGTCTAGAGTAAGGACTAAGCTGTCGCGCATTTAAATTATACATTTAGGGCGGGGGAGACGCTCGCCCCTCTCATTGTTTGATTGTTTTTTAACATCCATTTTAAATGCAGAACAGCTTAATGCCCTCCGACCTATTTAGACTTATTTATGTCATCCTACCGATCGGCTCACAACAATCAACAAAATTTATGGTTGTGAACTGTTCAAAAACATCAGATCGAGCGATCGCAGCAAAGGAAATTTCAAGGGTTCTAGGGATTGTCAAGCAGACTCAGCATACACTTTGACGTGCCTAGCAATGCGCACCCTACTAAGGAATGAGAATTAAATAACTTACGATTTGGTGATTCTTGTGGGACGCCCCTCCCACGTCCCTCAAATTTTATATAAAGATTTGTAATTTTTTATCAAAATATGTATCTCAATGTGAAGAAATTAGAAACTTTGATAACATCTTGTGTGTTGTAGCTTTTGACACTACTATATTCAGTTAATGTGTTCAAATATAAAATAATCATTAAGCCGATCGCAACTAGGGTGTTTTTCGTCTATCGGCTTGAGAGACTAAGACCAACTTTTCGCTATGCCAGCCCATTAAGTGCGTATTTACGCTCAACGAGGTTTTATGACTCCAGTCATGTTACGCCAACTCTGGTCACTAATTGAGACCACCCAAGCCACACTTTTAGTTACTTTGGACGATGCTACTCTCGTACAGTGGCTGCTGAAGCAGTTAAAGACTAACTCTGCGCTCAATGGCAATGAAACAGATATGTTGAACGAGTATATCGAGTCTCGGCTGTCTTTAATCCGCGATTTAGCTGAGCAGCGCTTAGCACCAGAGCGGTTCTAAGCCAATTTAATTAAAATTCCATAGATATTATTGCAGCAAAGGACGATCGTCCGCAGTGGGCAAAAAAATCACACGTGGGTAGCGAGTAAACTTCTCAGGGTGCATAACTAGGTTCAGAATGGCGAATTTTGAGCCGTCGGCTGTTGTAGATCGCTGATAGATAGCAACAGTTCTCGACAGCTACAAGGTAGGATCGTCGAGAAAGCGTTCTACTAAAAATTATGCGTAAATGGGGATTTCTACTGCTGACAAGTGTGTTGTTTGTGGCACCGTTGGCATCTTGTCGAGATCGATCGGCACAAGTCGGACAAACACCCGCAACAACGGCGGGCGACAAAACGCAACAAACTTCGAGTCTGATAGATAAAATTGTCAGCCGCGGCAAATTGATTTGCGGCATCAGTGGCGAATTGCCTGGTTTTAGCTTTGTAGACGAAAAAGGTAAATACTCGGGCCTGGATGTGGATGTGTGCAGGGCTGTGGCGGCGGCAATCTTTGACGATCCCGAAAAAGTCGAATACCGAAAGCTCAACGCCAAAGATCGATTTACGGTTTTGCAAGCCGGAGAAATCGACATTCTCAGCCGAAATACCACCTACACCGCGAGTCGTGACAGTACGACGGGATTGGAATTTGCTCCGGTGATCTTTTATGATTCTCAAAGCATCATGGTCAAAAAAGATAGTGGCATCAAAAGTTTAAAAGATTTTGCGGGTAAATCGATCTGCGTGCAGACAGGTACGAGCACGGAACAAAACTTGTCCGACCAAATGCGAAAATTAGGAGTAAAATACACTCCTGTGGTGTTTGAAGATGTGAATGCTACCTTTGCTACGTATCAAGAAGGTCGCTGTCAAGGCGTTACAGCAGATCGATCGCAACTCGTGTCGAAGCGCACAACTCTGCCGACTCCTGAGAATAATGTTGTTTTGCCGATCGTGATGTCAAAAGAACCGTTAGCCCCAGCCGTGAAAAGCGGCGATCCTAAATGGTCGGATGCGGTGAGATGGATAATTTTTGCAGCGATTGAAGCCGAAGATTTGGGAATTAATTCGACCAATGTAGACCAAATTGTGGCAAGCACTACAGATCCGAGCGTCAAACGTTTGCTAGGAAAAGAAGGAGATTTAGGCAAAGGTTTCGGACTCCCGAATGACTTCGCGGTTCGCGTTGTGAAGAAAGTGGGAAATTATGGGGAAATGTACGATCGTAACCTCGGCCCGAAAAGTACACTTAAGTTAGACCGGGGTCAAAACAAACTCTGGAAAGATGGCGGTTTGCTTTACTCGCCGCCATTCCGCTAATTTTAGTTGACTGTTGACTGTTGAGTGTTAACTGTTAACTGTTAGTCGTAAGGGGGTGCATTTCAATGAGTGAAGAGGGCGAAGCATGACCGCATATAAGTTATTAGTTATAATCTCATATTTATCGCGGTCATGCTTCGCCCCTACAGATATATTTGCTCTCATTGAGATGCACCCGTCGTAGGTGCGCAATGCGCACCCTACAAGATATTTTAGACTCCAGGCTTACCTGACGGGTAAAGTGCTCATTACCCTAAAAAACTAATAACTAATAACCAATAACCAATAACTAATAACTAATAACAATGATTAAACTGCTCAGGGACGATCGCTTCTGGAAAATAGCCGGACAGGCGATCTTCGTAATTTTAGTAATAACTGTCATTGCGATTCTCTGGGACAACCTCAGCGCCAATTACTCCCAACTGGGGATTGCATTTGGATTTGACTTTCTCAAGTCCCAAGCATCCTTCGACATCGGCGAAAGCGTGATACCCTACAGTCCCGAAAACAGTTACAGACAAGCTTATTTTGTCGGTTTAATCAACTCGCTGCGGGTGATGGGTCTCGGGCTCATTTTTGCAACTGTTGCGGGTTTGACTGTAGGAATTGCGCGCCTTTCCGATAACTGGTTGCTGCGAACTTTGGCTGGTTTGTATGTGGAGATTGTGCGAAATACGCCATTATTGCTGCAATTATTTTTCTGGTATTTTGCAGTTTTCATTTCTCTACCAAAACTGGAAGACAACCCGCAGATGAGTGGGCCGATTTACTTGACAAATCGCGGTATTGCTGTACCTTGGCCTGCGCCTTTGCCCGGTTTTGAGATTTGGTTGATTTTGCTAACTGTGGGAGTTTTGGCGGCGGCTGGGCTGTGGATGTGGCGGGCGCGGGTGATGCTAGAACAAGCGAAGCCGGGAAGACAGTTGTTTTGGGCTGTAGGTGCGATCGTCCTAAGTGCAATCTTAGCTTTGATTATCACCAAAAATCTGCCCTTCCGCCTAGATTTCCCCCGCCTGACACCGGCATTGCAACTCGAAGGAGGATTAAAATTAACTCCAGAATTTGCAGCCCTAGTCACAGGACTCAGCTTGTATACTGGCAGTTACATTGCCGAAATTGTCCGTGCCGGAATTCAGTCAGTATCGAGAGGCCAGTGGGAAGCCGGAAAGTCTTTGGGGCTGAAATCTGGGACAATGATGCGGATGGTAATTTTGCCGCAAGCTTTGCGGGTGATTTTGCCACCTTTAACCAGTCAGTACCTAAATTTAGCTAAGAATTCGAGTTTAGCGGTTGCGGTGGCTTATCCCGATGTTTACTTTGTCGTGGGCTCTCCGACGCTGAATCAGACTGGAAGGGCGATCGAAACAATGATCATTATCATGGGGACATACCTGACAATTAGTTTGATAATTTCTCTGTTCATGAATTGGTACAATAGCACTGTACAACTCAAGGAAAGATAAACCCTGAAAATTTTAGATTTTACAGGAAAAAGTTAAGGAGAAAACAATGGCATATAGTGATTTTAGTTTAGCCAAAGTATCTAAAACATTTGAATTAAAAATCTCCGATAAAATTAATATGTTTTCTACCATATCAGAGTTAGAAAGCAGTAGTTTTTTAACGGAAACTCTTCTATACAGTGTGCCATTAGCTATTAGCAGTAATACTGAGAAAGCTCGCTCGGAAATGATTATTGCACCAATTTTAATAGAACTTAGAAAACAGTTGAATTCTGAGATTAGCTTTTTTTCAGGAATAGATTTTACGGTTGATGTCGAAAAAGGACTAAATGGAAGTTGCGATTTTATGATCAGTCGTTCTCCAGAATTATTAGTTCTTACCGCGCCAGTCATTATAATTGTAGAAGCGAAAAAAGAAAATATTAATGGTGGCTTGGGACAGTGCGTAGCAGAAATGTTGGCAGCTAGAATATTTAATGAACGTGAAAACAACCAGATTGCGACAATTTATGGATGTGTGACTAGCGGGACTAACTGGAGATTTTTGAAACTAAAAGAGCAAGTCATTGAAATTGACTTGACAGAATATTACCTAATAGATGTCAATAAAATATTAGGAATATTAGCAAGTGCAATTCAGCAGGCAATCTAACATCTAAAATCGTAAAAACTATGGAAACAAGCCCCGTACTTCCACCTCCAGCCACCGAATCGCCCACACCTTGGAATTGGGCGCGCAAAAACTTATTCAGTACCTGGTACAACAGCATTCTGACAATAGTTTGCCTGATTGTCGCCTTCCAAACAGTTAAAGGAATTATCGTTTGGGCAACTACAAAAGCTCAGTGGCGTGTGTTAGAAGCCAACTTGCCACTATTTTTTGTAGGCAGATTTCCCAGCGAATCCTACTGGCGGCTGTGGATAGTAACGGCGATAATTGCTTTGTTGGGCGGCTTGACTTGGGGAAACATTCAGCGGGAAGAACGTCTTTGGAATCCGCCTTTACTAATTATACTTGGTGCTGCGGTTGTCGGTGCGGTCATTTCGCCGATCGACTTAACCTCCCGCCTCTACCTTTTAGGAATTATTATCGCAGCCACCGCCAGCTATGTCGCCGCCAGACAAATTAACCCTAAAATCATGGGTTGGATGCCCGCAATTTGGGCTCTTTCCTTCCCAGTAATTCTGTGGTTGATTAAAGGCGGTTTGGGACTGACAGAAGTGTCAACAAATGATTGGGGCGGTTTAGTGTTGACGCTGTTTTTAGCAATTATTAGCATTGTGCTTTCTTTTCCCTTGGGAGTATTGCTCGCCCTCGGCAGACAAAGTTCTTTGCCAGTCGTCAAACTGTTTTCAACATTATACATTGAAATTGTTCGGGGTTTGCCATTAATTGGCATTCTGTTTTTAGGTCAAGTGATGCTGCAATTATTTTTGCCGCCAGAATATCCCAAATTAGATAGAGTGATTCGGGCGATCGCCGGATTAACATTATTTAGTGCAGCATACTTGGCGGAAAACGTGCGTGGCGGCTTGCAGGCTGTCCCCAGAGGGCAAATAGAAGCGGCAAGGGCGATCGGGCTAAACACACCCCTACTGACCATTCTGATTGTACTGCCTCAAGCGTTGCGAACTGTCATTCCGGCGATCGGCGGACAATTCATCGGATTATTCATGGATACCTCTCTGCTTTCTTTGTTCGGAATGTTAGAATTAATCGGCATATCCCGCGCAGTTTTAGCAAATCCATCCTACATCGGCAGGTACGCTGAAGTTTACATATTCGTCGGCGTCATCTATTGGGTATTTTGCTACTCAATGTCACAAGCCAGCCGTAAAATCGAAAGAAGTCTCGAAAAAAGTCATTAGTCCGCAATCTGTAGGGGCGGGTTCACCAACAAAATAGAACTCCCAACCCAAATATATATAAACCCGCCCTCCCAACCCAAATATATATAAACCCCCCTCCGCTGAAGCAGTCAACAATCATCAAACAATAATTACCCGTCATTATTTAAAAAACAAAACTATGCAAACTCAGCAAACAGCCCCAGAAACAGTAATCGTAGCAGAAAACGTCCACAAATGGTACGGAAAATTTCACGTACTACGCGGCGTCAGCATGAACGTAAACCGGGGCGAAGTAGTCGTTGTGATGGGCCCTTCAGGTTCCGGCAAATCCACATTTATCCGCACTTTCAACGCTTTAGAGGCATATCAGCAAGGTAAAATCACGATCGACGGAATCGAACTTTCCCACGACTTGCGCAACATCGATAAAATTCGCCAGGAAGTAGGAATGGTGTTTCAGCAATTCAACCTATTTCCCCACCTATCAGTCTTGCAAAACGTGATGCTAGCGCCTGTGTGGGTACGTCGTTGGCCCAAGAGAAAAGCAGAAGAAGTGGCGATGCAACTGTTAGAAAGAGTGGGGATTTTGGAACAAGCACAAAAATATCCAGGACAACTTTCTGGGGGACAGCAACAGCGGGTAGCAATTGCCCGTTCCTTGGCAATGCAGCCGAAAATCATGCTGTTTGACGAACCGACATCAGCATTAGATCCGGAAATGGTGCGGGAAGTTTTAGATGTCATGCGCACTTTGGCAAAAACAGGAATTACAATGGTGGTGGTAACTCACGAAGTCGGATTTGCGCGCGAAGTTGCCGATCGCATTGTATTGATGGACGGCGGCGTTTTAGTTGAAGAAGCAACGCCGGAAGAGTTTTTTCAGAATCCGAAAGAAGAACGCACGCGCAAGTTTTTATCTCAGATATTGTAAACTGAACTTACGTCGTGATAGGTTCGTAGTGAGGACTAAAGTCCGCATCCAATCCGATATAATAGGTTCGTAGTGAGGACTTTAGTCCGCATCCAATCCGATATAATAGGTTCGTAGTGAGGACTTTAGTCCGCATCCAATCAGAGGACTAAACTCATCATTAAAAACAGTAATAAGTTCGTAGTGAGGACTTTAGTCCGCATTTAATCAGAGGACTAAAGTCCTCACTACGAACTATTATTTGTGATTCATTCCCTTGACCCAGATAACAGCGTTATAATAGTAGATATAAGTCAGAAAGTCTCAAATTTATATGCCGTCCACAAAAACACTGCCGCTGATTAAAGATGCAGAACGCCTAGAAAGTCGCCTCAAAGAAATTCCGGCAGTTCCTGGTGTATACTTGATGCGCGATGAGAGCGATCGCATCCTGTACATCGGTAAATCAAAAAAACTCCGAAACCGTGTCCGTTCCTACTTCCGCGAAAGCCAAAACCTCAGTCCCCGCATCGCGATGATGGTGCAGCAAGTGCGCGAAATAGAGTTCATCGCCACCGACACAGAAGCCGAAGCTTTAGCATTAGAAGCCAACCTAGTAAAACAACACCAACCTCACTTTAATGTCCTCCTCAAAGATGATAAAAAATATCCTTATTTGTGCATAACTTGGTCGGAAAAATATCCGCGCATTTACATCACCCGCAAACGCCGCGCGGGTAGTGCAAAAGACCGCTACTACGGCCCCTACGTCGATACAGGCGCGCTGCGGAGTACGCTGCATTTAATAAAGCGGATTTTCCCTTTGCGGCAACGCCCTCAACCACTGTTTAAAGATCGTCCGTGTTTAAACTACGACATCGGGCGCTGTGTGGGTGTTTGTCAAGGGTTAGTGTCTGCGGAAGATTACCAAAAAATTATCCAAAAAGTAGCGATGATTTTTCAGGGAAGGACTCAAGAATTGCTGGATATTCTGGAACCGCAAATGGAACAAGCAGCGGAAGATTTAAACTTTGAAACTGCGGCGCGAATTCGCGATCAAATTAAAGGTTTGCAGTCTTTGAGTGCGGGTCAAAAAGTGTCTTTACCCGATGATACGGTTTCCCGAGATGCGATCGCCCTTGCAGCAGACACCGAGCACGCTTGCATTCAACTATTCCAAATTCGTGCCGGTCAATTAGTCGGAAGACTGGGATTTATGGCGGAAATACCCAGGGCGGACACGGGGACACCGCCCCTAGGTTTCGAGGAAGAAGAGTTATCTCAACTTGCTCTTTCGCCGCCTCCCAGGCTGGGGGCGGTGGAGGCCGGAGCGATTTTGCAACGGGTGTTGGAGGAACATTATCAAAATGTTGAATCGGTAGAAATTCCCAGCGAAATCTCAGTACAATATGATTTACCAGAGGGCGAAATATTAGCAGATTGGTTGAGCAATCGTAAGGGTCGAAAAGTGACAATTTTGACACCGCAGCGGCAAACTAAGGCAGAGTTAATTGAGATGGTGGAACGCAATGCTGAGTATGAATTGGCGAGAATGCAACGATTCAGCGATCGCAATTCTCAAGCAATGCAAGATTTAGCAGAAGTTCTCGATTTGCCAGAAGTTCCGCACCGCATTGAAGGTTACGATATTTCTCATATTCAAGGTTCTGACGCCGTAGCTTCTCGTGTCGTATTTATTGACGGTTTGCCGGCC
Organism: Oscillatoriales cyanobacterium PMM_0080; assembly: GCA_949127775.1. Classification (GTDB taxonomy): domain Bacteria; phylum Cyanobacteriota; class Cyanobacteriia; order Cyanobacteriales; family Microcoleaceae; genus Microcoleus. Next base: position 755 of record CASBQF010000270.1, on the reverse strand, counting down.
AATCAACATTACCGCCACTACAAAATTAGAAATCCTGAAATTAAGTCTGGTCATTCTGATGACTTTGCTAGTTTAGCAGAAGTTATTGGCAGACGATTCCGAGATAAGAAGGAAGAAGGAAGTTCGGCAGCGGATTGTGTAACGGATTTAACGGATGGGAAGAAGGAAGAAGGAAGTTCGGCAACGGATTATGTAGCGGATTTAACGGATGGTAGGAAGGAAGATGAATTTAGTAATATGGGAGAACTGGAAGAAATTAGTAGTTTGTCTTCAGTTTCTCATACTATTGTTGACAAACCTGACTTAATTATGATAGATGGTGGCAAAGGCCAATTGTCAGCAGTTGTGGCTGTTTTGCGCGAGATGAATTTGCTAGAAGAGTTGCGTGTTGTCAGTTTGGCAAAGCAGCGAGAGGAGATATTTTTGCCGGGGGAATCTTTGCCACTGCCAACTAATTCTGAGCAACCTGGTGTACAGTTATTGCGCCGGGTGCGGGATGAGGCGCACAGATTTGCTGTAAGTTTTCACCGGGATCAAAGAAGTGCCAGAATGAAGCGATCGCGCTTAGATGACATTCCCGGATTGGGACACCACCGTCAAAAACTGTTGTTAGCGCATTTTCGGTCGATCGACTATTTGCGTTTAGCGACTCCCGAACAGTTGGCAGAAGTTGCGGGAATTGGCCCGCGTCTGGCGCAGCAAATTTACGCTTATTTCCATCCGTAAAGCCTTACCCAGCATTGGAGATGGGGGTT
>CASBQF010000269.1 GCA_949127775.1 Oscillatoriales cyanobacterium PMM_0080 | reverse complement strand
TTGATATCGTCCATATCGTACAACTGCGGATAAGGCACATTTGCTTCCGCCAGCAACACATTCATGTGCCCAGGCATCCGCCCAGCCACCGGGTGAATCGCGTATTTCACGTCAACACCCATTTTTTCCAAACCGTCGGCTAACTCGCGCACGGCGTGTTGTGCTTGCGCTACAGCCATCCCGTAACCGGGAATAATTACCACCGATCGCGCATAGCCTAACATCATCGCACTTTCTTCGAGATTGATGCTGCGAACAGTTTTGTCAGTAGCGCCCGCAACCGCACCCGCCACCGCAGCACTTCCGCCACCGCTACCAAAGGCGCTAAACAGCACGCTACCAAGCGATCGATTCATCGCCTTACACATGATTTGCGTCAAAATGATTCCCGACGCGCCCACCAATGCACCAGCGATAATCAGCATATTGTTCATCAAAATGAACCCAGCCACACTCGCCGCAATCCCTGAATAGGAGTTAAGCAGCGACACCACCACGGGCATATCACCACCGCCAATCGGTAGCACAAACATGATTCCCAGGATATTGGAAATCGCCACCAAACCGAGGAATACCGGCACATTTTCGGGATTCGTCAGCATATAACCACTGCCGGCTAAAAGCGCGATCGCCAGCATGGCATTAAACGGCTGTTGTAGCGGAAACGTCATCGGCGCACCCGGTAGCAATTCTTGCAGCTTCGCAAACGCCACAAGGCTACCAGTGAAAGTGATTCCGCCAATCAGCACGCCCAGAAGGATCGTGATTGTCGCATCAGGTGCCGGCGATTCCGGGATGCTGAGATAGCGCCAGAATTCGCCCACAGCAACGAGTGCAGAAGCCGCACCACCAAAGCCGTTGAGCAAACCTACCATCTGCGGCATATCCGTCATCGCGACGGTTTTCGCCATAATTGTTCCGGCGATCGAACCGATGATAATTCCGACTACAATTAGTTCGTAGCTGATGACTTGCTTTTCGAGTAGCGTACCGGCGATCGCAATCAACATCCCGATCGCAGCTAACACGTTTCCTTGACGCGCGGTTGCGGGCGATCCCAACTGTTTCAAACCGACAATAAACAAAGATGCGGCAACTAAATAACCTAGTTGAATGGCACTTGGCAGAAAATCACTCACGGTTTAACCTCCTTTTTCTTGAACATTTGTAGCATTCGATCGGTGACTAAGAAACCGGCGACTACATTAATTGTGGCTAGGGCGATCGCGATCGTCCCTAAAATAGAAGTAACAGTTACATTACCTTGGCCTGAAATTAGAATTGCGCCTAAAACCGCAATTCCTGAAATCGCATTGGAACCCGACATCAAAGGTGTGTGTAGCGTCGGGGGGACTTTGTTAATAACTTCAAATCCCACAAACGATGCTAGGGTAAACACCACTAAACCTGCAATCAATCCTTCTGTCATAACATTTGGTAATTTGGTAATTTGGTAATTTGGTCATTGGTCATTCATGAATCTTAGATCGGGAAACCGCAGATATAAGACAGATAAACGCAGATGCACGCAGATAATTTCAAGAAGAGCTATCTAATAAATACCAGATATCTATTTTACTGTTTCAAAACCAGCCCTCCCCACCAATGACTAATAACCAATGACTAATAGACCTCTTGCAAAAATCACTTTCCAATCCTGAAATTATCTGCGTTTATCTGTGTTTATCTGCCTTACATCTGCGGTTTTTGCATCAATCAAAGACTTATGCAAGAGGTCTAATGACTAACTGACTACTGAAGCCTGAGCAGCCAAAGCATCCCGCACGCGCTGGTTACTAATTTCGCCATCACGAGCCACACAGGAACCAGCGATGATATCATCTTCAAAATTCAAAATTAGTTCCCGATCTTTCAGCATTAACTGAAGTAAAGATGAGACATTCTTCGAGTAAGTTTCGCTAGCATGAACAGGCATTGAACCAGGCAAATTAATCGGCCCAATCACATTAACACCGTTCCATTCAACATCTTTCCCCGCTTCTGTGCACTCGCAATTCCCACCTTGTTCTGCCGCGAGGTCAACAATTATTGCTCCCGGTTTCATCTGAGAAACCATTTCTCTGGTAACTAAAATCGGGGCTTTTCTACCAGGAACTTGAGCAGTTGTAATTACTGCATCGGAAGCGCCGACGTGCTGAGTGAGCACTTGGCGAGTATGTTCTTTAGCTGCTTCTGATAATTCTTTGGCATAGCCGCCTGCTGCTACAGTTTCTTCCTTAAGTTCGACATCAATAAATTTAGCACCCAAACTTTGCACTTGTTCTTTTGTTTCCGGGCGGATGTCGAAGGCTTCGACTACTGCGCCCAAACGACGTGCTGTCGCGATCGCCTGTAAGCCCGCAACGCCCACACCCATTACCAACACTTTCGCGGGGCGAATTGTACCCGCCGCCGTTGTCAGCATCGGGAAATACTTCGGTAAAGCCGCTGCTGCGATCAGTACCGCTTTGTAACCGGCGACGTTAGCCTGGGATGACAGCGCATCCATGCTTTGAGCACGGCTGGTACGCGGGATCATTTCCATGCTGAATGCGGTAACATTGCGATCGGCCAAACGCTGTACCAAAGCCGGATTTCCCAAGGGATTCAAAAAGCCGATGAAAACTGCTCCTTCCCGCAACTGATGAACTTCTGACTCTTGCAATTCCCCGATTTTGACGACGACATCGGCTTCGCCCCACAGCGTAGCGGTATCGGCGACAACACGAGCTCCGGCTGTTTCGTAAGCCAGATCCGAGAAAAAGGATTTTGCCCCTGCACCGGACTCAACCAAAACTTCGACACCTTGTTTGACTAATTTTGCCACAGCGTCGGGGACTAAAGCCACCCGGCGTTCCTCTGCTGCTATTTCTTTGGCGATCGCTAATTTCATACACTCTCCTTATTTAAGCCTTCCCAGGGC
>CASBQF010000268.1 GCA_949127775.1 Oscillatoriales cyanobacterium PMM_0080 | reverse complement strand
GGCACGGGGGCACCGCCCCTACTGATGCGGTGGCTTCGCTTCAGGAATTGGCGCGCAGGCTGGAATTGTTGGGGAGAATTCGCAGCGGGGAATTGTCGCAGGTAGCGGGGGATATTGGGCGGGAGATTTTGACGCGATTTCCGCTGCCGGTGGTTGAGGATGATGGTGGATATGGGAAGGTGATTGAGGTGGTGTTTGTTGGGGATGGTTTGGGTGTTTCTGGGGATGGAAATCGTGGAGGTGGAGAGGATGTAGATGCTGAGGCTGAAGCTTGGCGCGATCGAGGTAATGAGCAGTTGATGAAAGGAGATTTGTTAGGTGCGATCGCCTCCTACGACAAAGCCTTAGAGTTCAAACCAGATCAACACGAAGCATGGAACAATCGGGGCACTACACTGCGTAATTTAGGCAGATTGGAAGATGCGATCGCCTCCTTCGATAAAGCCTTAGAATTCAAACCAAATGACCCAGGCGCATTTTATAATAAAGCTTGCTGCTATGCACTACAAGATCAGGTTGACTTATCTATTCAAAACTTACAGCGTGCAATTAATCTAAATCCTGACGAATACCGAGAAATGGCAAAAACAGACTCGGATTTTGACAACGTGCGATCGCACCCTCAGTTTCAAGCCTTGATTCAAGGATAGTTCGATCGCACTTAACGCGGAAGTGGGGCGATCGAACTTCTGTTAATGGATCGATCGGCAATCAGTCTGTACTAGGTTAAACTTCTTCATCAATGTTAGATAAAATGTCTTCCAAATCCCGAGCACCATGCAAAACCCGAAGAATTTCCACCCGATCGTCCTGAATTTGGTAAAAGATTAGATAATCCTGAAAATCTTTAATTCGCCACTGACGAATTTCCCCCATGCGAGAAGATACCAATCGCACGATCTTCCCCATTCCGGGTATCGTCGCTAATTGGGCAAAAGTAGCTTCAGCTAACTCTAGAAATCGCTCCGCAGTACGAACATTCCCATTTACCAGAATATAGTTTGCTTGTTGCCTGATATCTTGAGTAGCACGATTTTTGACAATTAACTGATAACTCATGTCTGTTGCGAATCGCCACCGAAAACCGATGCGCGCAAATTTTGCCAGTATGCAGCCGTTACGGGTTCGCTATCTGAGTCTAAACCCTCTTGCAACAAATTTTCTAACTTGGCTTGTGCCTGTTTTCGCTGGCGATCTTGCTGCACCAAATCTAGGAAATACTCTACTGCACTGGTGTAAGCCCCTGCCTGAATTTGAGCTTCAATATAGGTTTGCAGATCTTTTGGTATGGCAAGAATAACGTTCATCGTCACCACAGATTTAGGATATCTATCATTATGACATAAAAGCATTTTATAATAAATATGCACTACAAGATCAGGTTGACTTATCTATTCAAAACTTACAGCGTGCAATTAATCTAAATCCTAACAAATACCGAGAAATGGCAAAAACAGACTCAGATTTTGACAACGTGCGATCGCACCCTCAGTTTCAAGCCTTGATTCAAGAATAGTCATAGCTAGCAGACGCGATCTGATAGAATAATTAATAGCGAGGTAAAAGAAAGATGACTCAACTAAATGTAACTGTAAATAATAACAAATTTCCCGAACTCATCGCCCGTGTTGAAGATACCGGAGAACGAATCGTCATAGAACAGGAAGGAAGGGCGATCGCTGCTATCATTACTTATGCCGATCTGAAGCGACTAGAAGCACTAGAAGCTGCCCTCATTAACAAAGCAAAACTAGAAGAATATGAATGGCTAAAAGTTGCGATCGCAAATCCAGCCTTTGATTCTCTGAGAGACTCAGCCGAAGATATCTACACTTTGGCTGATGGCTTGCCATTCCACGACTCAGAATGGATTAAAACAGCGATCGATCCTAATTCTGGTTCGATTTTTGACTCCGAAGAAGACATTTATACCATTGCTGACGGTAAACCATATCCTCCCAGTGGCGATCTACATGATATTCTTAGCAATTAAGCGCCACATTAAATTATAAAGAAATCCCGGACACGGCAGTGCCGTTTCCCTACAGATATCGTCCACCGTAGGGACACGGCATTGCCGTTTCCAGCCCCCAACATCCAATCTAAAATCAAAAATCCTCATGGCACAAGTAATCGGCATCGACTTAGGCGGCACCGCAATCAAACTCGGCAGATTTAGCGCAGACGGCATTTGTCACCAATCCTTAACAGTCCCCACGCCTCAACCCGCAACTCCAGAAGCTGTGTTAGCCGCCATCACCGATGCTATTTTACAACTTCAAACTCCCCCCTTTCTTAAGGGGGGGCAGGGGGGGGATCAAGTATGTGCGATCGGCATTGGCACACCAGGCCCAGCAGACGCAGCCGGCCGCATAGCCAGAGTCGCAATCAACCTCAAAAACTGGCATAACGTCCCCCTAGCCGACTGGTTGGAAGCCAAAACCGGACTCCCCACAATATTAGCAAATGATGCTGATTGTGCCGGATTAGGAGAATCTTGGTTAGGCGCAGGAAAGCACTTTAAAAACCTAATTTTACTAACTTTAGGAACAGGAGTCGGTGGTGCAATTATCCTAGATGGCAAACTGTTTTCAGGTCATTTAGGTGCAGCCGGAGAATTAGGATTGATTTCGATAAATCCCGATGGCCCAGAGTGTAATAGTGGCAATCGCGGCTCCTTAGAACAATACGTTTCGGTGCAAGCAATTCGCCGAGAAACTGGTTTAAAACCCCTAGAATTAGCTGATTTAGCCAAGTCTGGAAATGCCAAAGCTTTAGAATATTGGCAAAATTACGGGCGATATCTCGGTACGGGTTTGGCAAGTATAATTTATATCTTAACACCGGAAGCTATTATTATCGGTGGCGGAATTAGTGCCGGTGCAGAGTTTTTCTTACCAGCAGTTCGAGCTGAAATTGAGCGACGCGTACTTCCGAGTTCTCGCGAAGATTTGCAGTTATTGGTAGCTGAATTAGGCAATCAAGCAGGCATGGTAGGCGCAGCAAAATTAGCTTGGCAAGTCGCTCAAATCACTTAATGACCAATGACTCCCTCATGTCAAAGAGTGTCCAGTCGTATTTTTAATGTAATCCAGAATTTTTTGATAATCGTCCGAGTTGCCTTCGCGCATGAGAATAATATTAGTGGCGCTGTCAGGCAGGCAAAAGCTGATTAGCCGACCGTTTTGTTCGCAAATAAAAGAGCTAATTCTACTCAGATCGATCGCAAATTCCTTGCGATCGTAATTAATCTTAATCCACGAACCTTTAGAATTGCGATCGATCGTTTTTTTTAGGTAATCGAGAACTTGCTTGTAAGCCTCCTGATTGCCTTGGGGATTGAGGATAATCGGCAGACTGCTATTAGGCAGCCAAAATGTAACACGCTTGTTATCTAGTTCGCTAGAAAAAGCACTAATAGTGTCAAGGTCAATTATATATGTACTTTTCTCATAAGTAAATTTGCTCCAATAAACCACAAAACCCTCCTCAAACCTGCGTTTCCTGGTATTTTAGGATAGTTTGACAACTCACCCTTGAAATCCCAGCTAAAAAGTTAAGTAAAAATATCAGCATTTTTACCTTCTGCCTTCTCCCTTCGGGTACTAGCCCTCCCAACCCTGATGCTAGGGCCGGGGTGAGGTTTTACGCTTGTTGAGAATGCTGCCCGATATCATGTCCAGTAGATGCAACCCGAATCAAATCCGATTGTTGGGTTGGGTGGGTGAGAGTACGATCGACTATCTGCCCTATTTGAATATTGTCTGCACTCACCCGACCCTACAGACTTCTAATATATCAGAACTAATCGATCGCACATTTAGAGCAGATTAGCTTCCTGCCAGTTTCCCAGCCACCAAGTTGGGGCCTTCAGTTTCTAAATTATCCTGCTTTCCCTGGCTGCTGGCTGCCTGGATAAACCCCTGAAACAAAGGGTGGGGGGCGCTAGGCCTAGATTGGAATTCGGGGTGAAATTGACTGGCTATGAAAAAGGGATGGTTGGGCAATTCGATCATTTCTACTAATCGGCCGTCGGGAGATGTGCCCGAGACTACATAACCTGATTCTAATAAAAGATTGCGGTAGGCGTTGTTGAATTCATAGCGGTGGCGGTGTCGCTCGTAAATCACTTCTTTCTGATAAAGTTGGAAAGCTAGCGTGTCTGGGTTGACGCGGCACGGATACAAACCCAGTCGCATTGTACCGCCCAAATCGACTACATCTTGCTGTTCTGGCAATAAGTTAATGACTGGATTTGCCGTATCCGGGTTAAATTCAGCGCTGTTGGCATCTTTTAGTTGGGCAGTGTTGCGTGCCCATTCAATCACAGCACACTGCATCCCCAAACACAATCCCAAAAAGGGTATTTTATGGTGTTTGGCATATTCTATAGCCGCTATTTTGCCGTCTACTCCCCGAATCCCAAAACCTCCGGGTACAACAATGCCGTTGATATCTTTGAAATAATGTTCGATGTTTCCCGATTCTAAATCTTCTGAGTTAATCCAGTGCAAATTTAGGTCGCAGCCGATCGCAATTGCTGCGTGTCTCAAAGCTTCGACAACGGAAAGATAAGCATCGTTCAACCGCACGTATTTGCCAACCAAAGCAATATCAACTTTATGATTGGGGCTGTAAAGTCGGTTGACTAAGGTTTGCCACTGAGTCAAATCTGGTTGCCGCGGTTCGAGTTTCAGCAAATTGATGGTTTGTTCCGCTAAACCTTCCTGTTCCATCATCAGCGGCACTTCATAGATACTTTTGGCATCTTGAGCGGTAATGACGCATTCTTCGGGTACGTTGCAGAATTCCGACAATTTTTGTTTGAGGCCCAAAGGTAAAGGCCGATCGCACCTACAGACTAGAATATCTGGTTGAATGCCGATCGACCGCAACTCCTTCACCGAGTGCTGAGTCGGTTTAGTTTTCATCTCACCAGCCGACGGAATCCAAGGTATCAGCGTCACGTGCATATACAAAACATTTTGCCGCCCGACATCCTTGCGAAACTGCCGAATTGCCTCCAAAAACGGCAAAGATTCAATATCTCCCACGGTTCCACCGATTTCCGTAATCACCACATCTGGATTAGTATTTTTTGCTACACGGAGAATTCGCTCTTTAATTTCGTTAGTGATGTGGGGAATCACCTGCACCGTACTCCCCTGATACTCGCCGCGACGTTCCTTATTAATCACCGCTTGATAAATCGAGCCCGTGGTGACGCTGTTGAGGCGAGACATGGAAGTATCGGTAAAACGCTCGTAATGCCCCAAATCGAGGTCAGTTTCCGCACCATCTTCCGTGACAAAGACTTCTCCGTGCTGAAACGGGCTGAGAGTGCCTGGATCAACGTTAATATAGGGGTCTAGCTTCAAAATCGAGACAGAATAATCTCGGGACTTCAATAAGCGGCCGAGGGAAGCAGCGACAATTCCCTTGCCGATACTAGAAACTACGCCACCAGTCACAAACACAAATTTGCTCATAGAATTTTCGACTTTAGATATTTCAATGTCAGGTCAGACTCAAATGTGACATAGGTGATCCATAAGGGCAATGGTTTCGACTTAGCACGCGCTACCACCACGGGGGATTGCCCTACACCTATTTGACCAATCTCATCAAGGATTGTTATGTGCTTGCAACCAAGTTGTCAAATCCGACAAAGTGGCAAAGTCTAATACAGCCTCTCCTAAACTCTCTAATTCCTCAACGGATAACTGACTTATACAGGCTTGGATATCCGGGGACAGTGCGCCTACACTACGTTCCAACAGGCGAGTAATTAATCGCAAATTCCCTTGCTTGATACCTTGTTCGATACCTTGTTCGATACCTTGTTCGATACCTTGTTCGATACCTTGTTCGATACCTTCTGCCAGGGCTATTTTGGTAGCTAGACTAATGGAGCCACGCTGGTCTTGAATCCAGATTTCTCGCTTATCTAACTCATC
>CASBQF010000267.1 GCA_949127775.1 Oscillatoriales cyanobacterium PMM_0080 | reverse complement strand
GCCTTTGTCCCTACGCCAGATTAATTGTAGGGACAAAGGCACTCGCGGTCTCCTAATTTGGGCTAATAATTCCGATGCTACCGAATTTGATATAATTAGGTCTTGAACAGATTCTTTTTAATATTTGTTTACATATCATCGGTGGATATAGTAAGAGTAATCTTTTATATGGATACAGGATATTCCATGTAGATGTAGAGAGCGAGAAACCGGGTTTCTTGAACAGAATCATTTTCTGGCCTAGAACTGTAAAGAAACCCGGTTTCTGGGGTGCACTTTTAAGTAACGGGTTTCTAGTGCGATCGGGCTGCATTCTCAATCTTGTCCCATCAACCGGGTTTATTGACTAAAAAATAAACCCAGTTTCAAACAAACCGGGTTTCTGAGCATGAGTTATTAAATCCTACGTCAAAATTAGCCTTTAGCCTGGGGGCCAGTTCATATGTCGTCCGCCGAGAATGTGAAGGTGCAGATGATCTACAGTTTGGCCACCGTCATTGCCGGTATTAATCACGACGCGATAGCCGTTGGTGAGTCCGAGTTGTTCCGCCACCAGCTTGACAGTCAGCAGCAGGTGTCCCATGAGAGCATGGTCTCCCGGCTCGGCATCTGCTAATTTGGGAATAGGTTTTTTGGGAATGACTAGGATGTGGACAGGCGCTTGCGGATTGATATCTCTGAAGGCGAGGGCCAAGTCGTCTTCATAAACGATGTCTGCCGGAATCTCTTTGCGAATAATTTTGCTGAAAAGTGTTTCTGGAGTTGTCATGGGTGTTAAAGAAGTTCGGCAACGGATTGTGTAACGGATGTAACGGATAAATTTTCAGGGAAGACGGAAGGCAGAAGGCGGAAGGCAGAAGGGGAAGGGGGAAGAGGCAGGAGGAGAAAAGGAAGAGGAGAAAAGGAAGAGGCAACGAAAAGTTTTTCTTGCTTCTTCCGATATTCATTAGTCATTGTTAATCATAATATATGATGAATCAAAGACAGGCAAATTAAGGATAAAAAAATGCTTGCTAGGGTTTGGAGTGCATCGATAGTTGGAGTTGACGCGGTAAAGGTGGGTGTTGAGGCGGATGTGTCGGGGGGACTGCCGAAAATTGTGGTTGTGGGATTGCCCGATTCGGCGGTACAAGAAGCTAAGGAAAGGGTTAGGGCGACGCTGAAAAATTCGGGATACTCTTTTCCGATGCGGAGTATTGTAATTAATTTGACTCCGGCGGATTTGCGGAAGGAAGGGCCGAGTTTCGATTTGCCGATCGCCATTGGCATTTTAGCAGCATCGGAACAAGTCAGCGCTGAACTTTTGGGAGATTATTTATTTTTGGGGGAACTGTCCTTAGATGGGACTTTGCGGGCTGTGGCTGGGGTTTTGCCGATCGCCGCTGCTGCCCAAAAAATGGGTATTTCAGGATTGATCGTACCTGCTGGTAACGCGCAGGAAGCGGCTTTGGTACATGGTATATCTGTTTATGGTTTTGAGAATATTTTTGCAGTTACTGATTTTTTAAACAATCCTCATGTGTATTCGCCTGTCAAGGTAAATGGTAGAGAAGAGTTGGCAAAACGGCGAATTCCGGGTCTAGATTTAAAGGATGTCAAGGGGCAAATTCACGCGCGGCGGGCTTTGGAAATTGCGGCCGCGGGGGGACACAATTTGATTTTTGTGGGGCCTCCAGGGAGCGGTAAGACTATGCTGGCGAGACGTTTGCCTGGTATTTTGCCACCGCTGACTTTTGAGGAAGCTTTGGATGTGACTCAAATTCATTCGGTGGCTGGGTTGTTGAAGGATAAGGGAAGCTTGGTGGGCGATCGGCCTTTTCGCAGTCCTCACCATTCAGCATCGGGGCCTTCTCTAGTTGGCGGCGGCAGTTTTCCGCGTCCGGGTGAAATTTCGTTAGCACATCGCGGCATACTTTTCTTGGATGAATTAACCGAATTCAAACGAGATGTTTTGGAGTTTTTGCGGCAACCATTGGAAGATGGTTATGTGACGATTTCTCGAACCCGACAATCGGTAATGTTTCCGGCACAATTCACTTTAGTTGCAAGTACGAATCCTTGCGCTTGCGGTTATTACGGCGATTCTATCCAACAATGTACTTGTTCGCCGCAAAAGAGGGAACAATATTGGGCAAAACTTTCGGGGCCTTTGATGGATCGGATCGATTTGCAAGTGGCGGTGAATCGTTTGAAACCGGAGGAGATTACGCGACAGCCGACGGGTGAGGAGTCGGAACCGGTGCGGGTGAGGGTTCAGCGGGCACGGGCGATCGCAACCGATCGCTTTAAGTCAGAATCTGGCTTGCGGTGTAATGCGGAGATGCAAAGCAGCCATATTAACCAATGGTGTCAGTTGGATGATGCTTCTCGGAATTTGTTGGAGATGGCGATTCGGAAATTGGGGCTTTCGGCGCGGGCTAGCGATCGCATTTTGAAGGTTGCGAGAACTATTGCTGATTTATCGGGGGATGACAGTCTGAAAACTAATCATGTGGGTGAGGCGGTGCAGTATCGGACGATCGATCGGATGCAGTAGAAAATACGAGTTAATCTAGTAATCAGTTAGAATCTACTGTATTAATAGAGTCCCTGCGTAAGTTCTGTTCGTATAACAGAACATTACTGGCAAATTTTGGTGTGCCTGCTTTTTCACTCAAAAAAATCATTAATTCAGCAAAAGTCTTGGGGGGATTTTTGTATTTTTGAGACTGTTGCTGTAATAACTCAAGTATTGAGTCCGGGTAGTCGTCAAATAGCTCGCTCAGAAAATCATCTGGTGACTGTGCTTTAATGTTCCAAGGAGCTAGATCGTTTTCTCTGAAATCCTGGAGATTATTGGTAACGATGACATCAGCCTTAGCCGTTACGGCTGCGGCAAGAACATGACGGTCTTTAGGGTCATTTGTCATTGCTTCCTCTAGCCCGACAGGCACTTGAACCATCGCTTCAGGAAAAGCTAATTTGATTTGATTTTCAAGATTCTTTGCTTTCTCCTGCGAAAGTTTTCCTCCACTAATCAGGTTGCCTATTGCCTCATCTAAGATTTTCTGAGACCAATATGGTAAATACAAACCTTCGTCAGCAGTGGAAAGCAGAGTATCGCGCAAATACATCGGGAACAGGACACAAGCATCAAGTACAACACCAATTTTAGTCATATTAGGGGTTAAATTAGTCCTATTATTCGTACAAACCAGCTTCTTCAGTCATCTCGATTAGCTCATCCAAGAGTTGGCGGCGCTTGACTTTACGTTGTTCCTTATAAATCATTAAATCTTGGAAAAGTATGCGTCGATGGGAACCAACTTTGATATGGGGAATTTCTCCGTTTTCCAGTAATTTGACTAAAAATGGTCGCGATACATTCAGAATATTAGCAGCTTCTTGTGTTGTCAGTTCCCGATTCTGAGGCACGATGGAAATCGATTGACCTGATGCCATTGCGCGCACAACTTGACCAAGTACAGTGTAAACTGATTCGGGAATAGCAATTTCTTCTCCGTTACTTGCCACTAATTTTAGTTGTGAAGATTCGAGGCTGAGAATCTGCTCTAATTGCGCTATTGCTTCTTTTTCTTGATCTGGAATCAAAACCGACTTTGGGGACTCTTTTTGCTTCAACATAGCAAGTCTCTCTTTTAATGTTTTTTGTCTGATTTATGTAGTCCTGGATGTACTCAGACCCTTAGAAACCGGGTTTTTTCGCGAATCTGCGGGCTGTAACGATGTATTTTCGTAAAAAACCCGGTTTCTGGCTACCCGTGTGTAAGTCTTTCGGCAAATACTGGGTTGTTTTGACTATAACACTTTTCGCGACGCAAACGCAATATCCGGAACAAACGAAATATTAAATTTTCTAGCAAGGTGTGCCGTGTGAACACCCTACTAACTACTAACTATGCGGGGGAGGCTGTTAAGTATCGTACAATCGATCGGATTGAGTGATATTATTTGCGATCGTTTTTCAAGTCATAACTTGATAGATTGCAGGTCGATATTTAGGTTCAGGAATGGTTTTCCCCTCAGCTTTTGCAGATTCTAGCCATGCTGCTTTAGCAATGTGTACTTCCTGCAAAGCTGCTTCTGGGGTTTCACCAAAAGCAGAGCAGTATTTTAAGTCAGGAATATCCGCAATATAACCCTCGTCTTCGCTGCTGTAAAAAATATTTATGTGATAGTCTTTCATGGTTCATCATCCTCGTTTATAACTATTCTTGTCCGTGTTTGGCGGTTTTCTCGTAAGTGTGACCGTGAGTGCAAGGCTGCACAAACTCAGTAAATTCACGCAAGCCGACAACAAAAACTCGATCTTCTTTTGACCATTGGACGATCGGACTATAATGGCTATTCATGGGTTATAATACTTGAAATTATCGAGTGCAATTAAATTATATGAAATATAAAAATGGATTATTTAAAATGGAATAATTCAATCGCAGCTCATTTCTTTAAACCCGAAATGGCAGGCAGTACCGTTCACCTGTATGTCACACAGCAACTAATAACCGATATTGGTCAAAACTACGGTGCGGATCTTCCCGATTTTATCAAAGCAGTTAAGACTGGCCCTGTTGGCGTGCAAGGAAATGGCATCTGCCAGAAAGCCTGGAACAGTATGGATCGGTGGAAGTACCGACACGGGCAAAAAGATTATCCTTTTTACATCGGCTATTTGGCGATATTCGTTCTCGCCGCTGGTATCGAAGAACATTTTTCAGCCCAGGCTTACTACCCCCGTCTGCGGAAATTACTGGATGAAAAACCGACATCTGGACAGTATCAAGGATTCGACCAGATGGGGAAACTTTGGGATGATTTGGCGCGATGGACAAATGAATACAAATCAGGTGAATTAGGGATATTTAATATCAATATTGCTGGACATTGGATTCATGTTGGTAGACCACTTGCACAAACTCTTTTGACTGAGGAAGAACGTCGCGAACTTCCCTCTATTTTTGCTAGTGCCGATCTAGATCCTACCGCGCCTCCCTCGGAAGAGGCGATCGCACTTTTGTTAGCCAAACACGGCCGCACACAACTGCGAAAACGGACGCTGGACTTGTTAAAAGAAACCAGTGACAGCGACGAAATTCGCCAAGCATTGCTCGAATGGATTGTTGATGAATTGCGCGATTGGGATGGAACTGCTGAAGATTCAGGTAAAACGCAGATTTACGGACTCTTGAGATTGTGCTGTAAACTCGATTCAATTGCCAAACGCGCTACCATAAGCTTGCGTTGCAGTACCAAATACGAATTTCCTGAAGAGGATTTGCTGTTATTTTTAGAAGACAATTCTCAAGCTTTTTCCTGTTACGAAGAGAGTGGGGGTTTGTCTTCATCTCTAATATGTGAGTCAGACCGAAAAACGGTTGCTGCTTCAGGCTTTAATTGGCGAGAAGGTCTAAAAATGCGATCGGCTGACTCTACATGGTGTTTTAAGCTACCAGCCTCGCCCATTCGAGTATTTGTTAATGGAGAAAGTGAGGGATTACCCGGCTTAGTGGAAGTGCGACAGTTGCCAATTCAAAAGCCATTTTATTTGGCGGCTCATCAAGAGTGTTTAGAATTGCTAACAAAATGGGGAGAATTGAGCTGTCAAGACTTTCAAAAGTTGCCAATTACAGATGGTTTACCCAGTGAGTGGCACTTGTTCAAAGCGCAGGCTGCTTGCAGTGACGAGTTAATTAAACAACAATACCCAATCTTAGCTTTCCCGACTAATGTACGGCTAGAGTTAGCTGGAGGAATCCGCCTGGAAAGAGGCAATAAATTTTTTAAGTTTGCCCCGCCAAAATTATTTTTACAAGGTGGTAGCGAATCAATGAAAGTATATTGCAATAATCAGCTATTAGATTGCAGAAACTCAGCAGGTAATTATGAACTGCCAGCCGATACTCCAGCGGAAACGAAGTTGCTAATTGAAGCCAGGAATGGGGAGGATATTATCAGGCGCTGTTCTCTGTTATTAGTAGAAAACTATTCTTTGCCATCCGAAATTTCCGCGCAACAGTTCGATCGCTTCGGGCATCACCTGACTCACGCAGATAATGAAAGCGCGGGCGTTGCAGGTGCATTGGTGCAGAACATTGTTGATTTTCCTCCCTTTAACTTCAACACTTGTTTGCCAATGCAAGGAAAGCAGCGAATCTTATTTGTAGGCAAACAAGCAGGTCAAATAGTAACTTTGCCTGGGGAATCGCTGCCGACAGATTGGGAGCCTGTTTGGGCTATTTCCAAAGGTCGCCATCGCGGTCAAGTAATGTTTTGTGGCACTAATTTATCCGACTCAGAACCGGCATTATCCAAGTGCAGAAACCGCAAGAAAATGCGGGAGTGGAAAGAAATATTGTGGCACGATCGCAAAATAATTTCTCCGCCCGATCGACAAGAGTTAAGAGTATTGTGGAAAAAATTTCAAAAGGAGGCAGAACGTGTCTGAAACTAGCGAAAAACTGCTCTACGTTATTTCAGCAAAGAAGGAAGTTGCTTGGCTATCCTTTAAGGAAACCTTTGATTATTTGTATAATCTTGAGACGGGTGTGAGAGAGGAAAATACAGACAAAGATGGAATTAAGAATAAAAGATTGCAAGCAATTCGCGCCCTCGATTCTCTGGGTCACTGTGACTTTAATTTTAGCGATGATAGCAGCAAGAATAAGGTTTATGCAGCTCCTCCAGTTCTGGTGCGGTTGCCTTGTGCTGGCTTTCCTCAAGCCATTTTAGCAGGAGCGCGATCGCCCAATACGATCGCACAATTATCAAATACTTGTCAGTCGGTGGGACATCACATCAAGCTCGAAGTCACAGCACAAGCCAGTGAATCAGTGCTGATACCGAAGCGAGTGGCTGTAGAAGCAGAGGATGTGAGGGAATTAGAGGCGATATGCAATTCCCTTAAAATACCATTCATGGAAACGCCCTCAGCCTGGTCTTTGCTGCATTTTGCCGCCAGTATCGACGACTACTTAGCTACCCTCAAATCGTCTAACGCTCCAGAATTGAACTGGAAACGCGAAACCTTTGAACCTAATTCATTACAGTTTAAACCACCCAAAGAAACCGACACTAATATCCGCCTAGGCCGATACAATCATCCATCGCGAAACACCAAATCTTACTATCTTTGGCAAGACGAAAGGTGTACCGAAATAGACCTTGATTGGGGAAGGTATGCCGTTCTCAAAGCACTGCGGCGGAATGTCCTGATCTACGACAAACGCACATTCCATATGGCAGTACCAGCCAGCGCGAATCTGCCACGACTCCTAGAAAGAGCCTTAACTCTTTGTTCCGGTTATGCAGCAACATATGTAAAAAAAATGCCGCACGATCCGCAAATTCAGGGATTCAAGTTATTCTCCGCAATTCCCCCTAAAATAGCAGAAATGACCGCAGCTAAATTAGGGCAAACACTTTTGCAGCAATCTTTAAATATAACATAGTGAGGTGATTTATGCACGACCCAATTAACGCTTTTAACACAATTCGTGACAACTTTTTACTGTACATAAAAACCGCTTTCGGAACTCAATTCCCCGAAATTGAACAAGAACGCGAAAGACTGCTGCGCCAACCCGGTGCATTCCATCAAGAACCCTGGATTGAACCAATGCCCCGCTATCAAAAATCAGGTAAAACTATCCATGATTTAGATATTTCAAATGTACCGGGATTAGATGAAACTGCCCTTCAAGACTTTAAACAACTTGCCTCCTGCGGACTTGTAGGTAATTACGAACTATACAGCCACCAAATCCAAATGCTGCGGCAGGCATTAGCGGGTCAAAATGCTGTAGTAACGGCAGGTACTGGTTCAGGTAAAACTGAATCTTTTATGTTACCGCTATTTGCTTACCTTGCCAAAGAATCGAGAAATTGGAATGCTCCTAAACCAGAGCCAGCCTACCTCAATGACTGGTGGAAAAATCAGGATTGGCAGAACAAATGTAACCCACGGGTAACAAAAAATCGCAGTTTTAAAAGGTCTTATCGCGTTCCTCAAAGGAGTCACGAAAAGCGGGATGCAGCAGTTCGTGCCCTGATTTTATATCCCATGAATGCCTTAGTTGAAGACCAGCTAACTCGACTTCGCCGCGCCCTAGATTCCGATTTAGCGAGAGAGTGGTTTCAAAATAATCGAAAAGGCAACCGAGTTTATTTTGGGAGATATAATGGCGTTACTCCCGTACCGGGGCATGAATACAAAGAAAATCGTAAACCTAACGGCAAAAAAATAGAAGAACTCCTGGAAGCAATACAGAAAATCGAGGAATCAGCCGATCGCGCTAGCGAACACACAAGTCAAACTGGCGATGAAGATGTGAGGTTCTTTTTTCCGCGTTTAGATGGGTCAGAAATGCGCTGTCGCTGGGATATGAAGGATGCCCCGCCAGATATCTTAATCACCAACTATTCTATGCTCAGTATCATGCTGATGCGGGATATCGAGCGAGATATTTTTGAAAAAACAAAGGAATGGTTAAAGAAAGATGGTAGCGTCTTTCATTTAATTGTTGACGAATTGCACTTGTATCGCGGCACTTCTGGGACAGAAGTAGCTTATTTGTTGCGACTTTTGCTGCAACGTTTAGGGCTGCATCCCGGTCATCCAAAATTGCGGATTCTTGCCTCTAGCGCATCTTTGGAACCAGACGATCCAAAAAGCTTAGAATTTCTAAATCAATTCTTTGGTGCCGAATGGAATTCTGATCAAATTATACCGGGTCATTTAGAACAAATTCCACCAATTGAAGGTCAAGATTTTCTGGATAGCGAACCGTTTATCGCTTTAGCAGCAGCACCAGAAATTAACAATGCAGAAACTTTAAAGGAAACTGCTGCATACAATGTTTGCCGCCAAATTGTGGAATCTGAAACCGCGCAGGTTGGGGCTAGAATGGTCGATGCTTGTAACATTGATGACAAAATTCGTGCCGTATCGAGCGCGAATTTTGCTAAAAAGATTTTCGGCGATGACTTATCCGATGAAAACCTCAGACTCGCAGTAACAGGACTTCTAGCCACTCGCGGTTTATCAGACCAAGAATCTTTGCCATCTTTCCGGATGCACTGGTTTTTCAGGAATATTGAGGGGCTTTGGGCTTGCACTAAACCGAATCACGGGTGCGAAGAAAATGAAATTAGTAAAAATCGATTAGTTGGCAAACTATTTGTCGAAAATCCTCCCATACTTTGTGACGAGTACCGAGTTTTAAAACTGCTTTATTGCGAACAGTGCAGAACTGTGTTTTTTGGGGGAAACAGGCTGACAAGACAGAATAATGACGGATGGGAACTTTTGCCTACGGAACCAGATATTGAGGGAATTCCTGACAGAAAATCTGGACAATTTATTGAGCAGATGACTTACAAAGAATTTGCTATATTTTGGCCCTCCAGAAAAATCGATGAAGATTCAGAGCGTTGGGGACAGTCTAAGAAAGCAGAGTCAGGTCACTGGAGCAAAGCATGGCTAGATACTCGCAGCGGTATAGTTAGTTTGGACGCTCCTAATTCATCTGATGACTTGACAGTAAAAGGTTATATTTTTTATCGACCGAACTTGCTACCAGAAAATGAGGGAAAAGTTAAAGCTTTGCCTTCAGTTTGTCCTTGCTGCGGTGCTGACTATAGTAAAAAACTGTATCGAAAATCTTCCATTCGCGACTTCAGAACAGGTTTTTCTAAAGTGAGTCAACTTCTGTCTAAAGAACTTTTTTATCAGTTACCTGACAACCAAGAGTCTCGAAAATTGGTAGTTTTTTCTGACAGCCGCGAGGATGCCGCTTCAATATCAAATGGAATTGAGCGAGCTCACTATGACGATCTTATACGAGAAGCACTTTTTGATGAACTTGGACAACTTGCTATAGGCAAATCGCACCTGTTAGAAGATATTCAACAATACGGTGAGCCTACTCGTTCTGAATCTATGTTTTTTGTTCAACGTCACCCCAATATAGTAAGCGAGTTAGAGGAAAAGCTTGAATTAGCTAACTCGACCTGGCCAGCAGAACTTTCGCCTGTGGTCGTAAAAAACTTGCAGGAAGATCGAGATAACGCTCAGAAGGTACTAAACGAAATCCAGCAAATAGGCAATACCCGCACAGTTCCTCTCAGAATACTGTTTGAAGGTCTTGAAAATCCGCAAGACCCAGGAATCCTGATCCAGCGATTAGTAAAGTTGGGTGTTAATCCGGCTGGTAACGATGTTCTTTACCAAGACTTCTCCTATGATGGAAAGTACCACCATTGGACAAAAATATTTGACTTTGAAACTCCTGGGTGGAAACCTAATTTGCCTCCTGAAGCACTAACAAGGCGAGATGCCACACTGCGAGAGAAAGTTAAATCTGAGGTCTGCGACACACTTTTTAGTCGCCTATACTTTGGGCTTGAAGCATCGGGATTGGGTTATATTCGCCTGAATTTACAGCCAAATCAATTAGAACAGCTAGCCATTCAATGCGGGCTTTCAAGCTTAGTATTTGAGAGTATTTGCGATGGTGTATTGCGAATTTTGGGTGAATTGTACAGATATCCAAGACAACCTCAAGAGTATCCGCTAAATGACTGGAAAGATTGGGGTGATGCGCGAGCAAACTTGCGTAACTATATTAAAAAATGTGCCGAGATTTGTGGCATTTCAGAACAGGAATTGAAACCCGCATTGAAATATGCCATTTGCGAATGCGGTCAGCACCACCACTTTATACTTAATCCCCGGCATTTATCTGTACGAGTTGCTGTGTCCGATGACCCCGTGTGGCAGTGCGAGTCTTGCCAGCGCCATCATCTGCACCGCGCCGGAGGTATTTGTACTAATTGTTTGGCACCTTTACCGACTGAACCTAATAAAATTTGTGCGGATTTGTACGATCGCAATTATTTCGCCACCCAAGCTGTAAATAAGCATCAACCGTTGCGGTTGCACTGTGAAGAGTTGACCGGGCAAACCGACGATCAAGCTGAAAGACAGCGGCATTTCCGCAATATCATCGTGAATTTTGGCGAACAAGACAGAGATTTTATCCCAGAGGTAGATACTATCGATATTCTGAGCGTCACAACCACAATGGAGGTGGGAATTGATATTGGCAGTTTAATGGCTGTTGTGATGGCAAATATGCCGCCTATGCGCTTTAATTATCAGCAACGTGCGGGTCGCGGGGGTCGTCGCGGTCAGCCTTTTGCGATCGTACTTACTCTTTGTCGAGGTCGATCGCACGATGAGTTTTATTACCGACATCCTGAAAAAATTACGGGCGATCCGCCGCCGGTACCTTTTCTGGCTATGTCACAGGTTGAGATAACCCAGCGGCTCCTAACCAAAGAATGTTTGAGACGAGCATTTATTGCTGCTGGTGTCAACTGCTGGGAAGTGGAAAAAAAGCCTGACAGTCACGGTGAGTTTGGCACAGTTGAAAATTGGAAGAATACTGAACAACGCCGCGATCAAATTTGTAATTGGTTGAAGACTTCTTCTGAAGTAACCCAGGTTATAAATTCTCTGCTAGTCGGCGTTGCAGGTATCGATCGCAATAACTTAGAAATCTATGCACGTCAGCAGTTGTTTGATAAAATTAATGAGTGCGCCAATAACTTAGAATTGACTGGAGATGGAATGGCGGAACGCTTAGCGGAGGGCGGGATTATGCCGATGTACGGGATGCCCTCAAGAGTGCGCGATTTGTATCATCACGATCCATCCCGAAAACAAAGAGTTCTTCCTACTATCGATCGAGATTTAGATTTAGCTGTCTCTGAATTTGCCCCTGGTTCCGAAAAAACTAAAGACAAGCGAATTTATACTGCGATCGGGTTTACTGCATCGTTAATTCCCGACACTAAAAACGGGCTAGTTCCTGCTGGCAAACCTCTGAGCGATCGCAAGTGGATGTTGAGGTGTCAGCGCTGCCAACATACGGAAACCTCTCATACAAAGTTTGAACATATAATCTGTCCGAAATGCGGGGCAACTGAAGAACAGGGATTTCGAGTTTTTCAGTGGGCTGTTCCTTTAGCTTTCCGTACCAGCATCAATCCTGGATCTGACGCGAAAGATGAATATGATTTGTTAATTACAGGTGCAGGTAGCGTCGCCGAGGCACAACCTCAAGATTTTAACTTAGTAAATAACACGAATACTCAGATAGCTTTCTCTGAGTCCGGCCGCGTTTTTCGGGTGAATGACAATCGAGGACAGCTATTTAAGGGAGCGATCGGAAATGCCACATTTGGACGCGGTGACAAACTCTTACCCGATCAGTGGATTGATGAGCGATTCCAGAATAAGCCTGACGGGGTGAGGTTTAAACCGCAGGGCGAATTAGAGGCGATCGCCATAATTGCCCCAAAAACCACTGGCGTACTGCGAATTAAGCCCGTTGCTGTACCGGATGGATTGTGCCTCTATCCTATTGCACTCGGTTCCGCCGTCAAAGCTGCTTTCTACTCAGCCGCTTTCATGGTTCGTGCTGTAGCGGCACAGGAGTTAGATATCGATCCAGAAGAATTAGACATCAGCGGTTTGCGGCAGGTTGAATTAGGGGATGAAAAAGTAGGAGAGATTGTAATTAGCGATCGGCTTGCTAATGGATCGGGATTCACTTACTGGCTAGCTGAGCACTGGGAAGACATCCTGACAAACAAAATTCTGAATTCTCAAAATAGCTTTGCTGAGGCGATAATGTCACCAGAACACCGCCAAAAATGCGACTCTTCCTGTTACGATTGCTTGCAGCAGTACCGCAATATGAACTATCACGGTTTGCTGGAT
This sequence comes from Oscillatoriales cyanobacterium PMM_0080, assembly GCA_949127775.1. Taxonomy (GTDB): domain Bacteria; phylum Cyanobacteriota; class Cyanobacteriia; order Cyanobacteriales; family Microcoleaceae; genus Microcoleus. Next base: position 494 of record CASBQF010000267.1, on the reverse strand, counting down.
TGGCGTTTGGGGCTTTCCCTGCTGAGGGGATTGGCTAGCAGTGATTTTCAATGCGGATTAGATGAAGACTTTTCTACTCCAGACTTGGAAAATTGGGTAGAGACAGCAACTAAACTGCGTGATACGTTCTGTGCTTCATTTAGCAATTGCTCTTCACAACAGTTCGGTGCTCTACCGGGTTTGAATGTGGGCGATAAAATGGTGATTATTGTTCATCCTTTGTGGAACAAAGAGAACCCTCAAGGCTTATTGAATGAAGCGATTGCTACAGTAGAGCCGTCCGCTCAAGTTCGATATCTAGATACATTCAATCTCCTGCGCCGTCCAAGTTGGTGCTATCAATCACTAGATGATTAACAATTGTATATTTCATAGTTCTGTCTCCTCTGCTTCGATTTTATTGAGCACCTCAATTGTTTCATTTTATGCTATCTGTAATCGTTTCCCCAAGGTCTGAGGTTCTGGTAGAGGTTTGCCATCTTCTTGATAGAGTT
>CASBQF010000266.1 GCA_949127775.1 Oscillatoriales cyanobacterium PMM_0080 | reverse complement strand
TGTTTCGTGAAAAAAGGTGGGAAGATGCGATCGCCAATTATCGACAAGCCATTGCCATCAATCCGAATTCTTTTGAATCTTACCACAGTTTGGGTAAAACTTGGGCAGAGCGAGGAGAATGCGATCGGGCAATTGCCTGTCACCGCAAAAGCATTGAAATTAATCCAAATTACGCTCGTGCTTGCCTGAGTTTGGGTAATGTTTTGGTGCAAAAGGGCGAGTTTGATTCAGCAATTAACTGTTACCGTCAAGCGATTAACATTAACGGTAATTCCGCTTGGGCGCACAATTATTTAGGCGAAGCTTTTGCTCAAAAAAAGCTATGGCAAGAATCTATTATTTCTTACCACAAAGCGATTGAATTAAATCCAAGTATTCCTTGGTTTTACATCAATTTGGGAATTGCCTTAACCTGCGAAAAATCTTGGGATGAAGCTGTTGCGGCTTATCTCCATGCCGTTCAGATTGAGCCGAATTTAACTGGAATTAATCAGAGATTAGGATATGTTTTGCGGAAGCGAAGCGAATCAGGTTTAGACGAGACAATTCTCAGTTATTGTCAAGGTATTGAGGTACTTGCAAATGGGAAAAATTACCACAAATTGCTGGGAATTGAGTTGGAGGGAACGGAGTTTTATCTAAATTTAGGAAATAGTTTAGCTAAACAGAAACAGTTGGAAGGTGCGATCGTCTTTTATAGCATGGCGCTGCAAATCGAACCAAATGCTGCGGAAGTTGTCGCCAAACTGGATGAGGTGCGTCGGAAACAGCAGGAGTTATATGCACAAATTGCCAGTTATCGTCACCAAATTGCGATCGCCCCGAATGATTCTCAAGCCTACAACGACCTAGGGAACATTCTACCACAATTAGGCGAATTGGAGGAAGCAATCGTTTGTCACCAAAAAGCGAGCCAATTGAGGGGTTGGGCTGAGTGTGCGGCGAAAAATTATCAATTTACGCAAGATTGGTTCACCCACAATATCCCGATTTGGCAACGACATTTACAGCAATTTACGGGAATTGCAGATTTTCAAGTTGTGGAAATCGGCAGTTTTCAGGGAATGTCTGCTTGCTGGCTGTTAGATAAAATTTTAACTCATCCGACGGCAAAAATTACTTGCATTGACTTATACTTCCAACAAGATTTTAAGGGCAATATTGCGAAAACTGGACTAGCACAGCAAGTAATCGAATTAGAAGGCTATTCTCAAGATTTATTAGTTGATTTGACTTCGGAATATTACGACATTGCTTACGTTGATGGCTGTCACAAACCCACCAGTGCTTTGCAAGATGCGATTTTATCTTGGAGGTTGGTAAAAGTTGGGGGACTGATGATTTTTGATGATTATGAATTCACGTTTCCCGACAGCCCGGAGCAAGATACTAAAATCGGGATAGATGTTTTTCTGGAGATGTTTACAAGTCAGTTAGAAGTAGTGCACAAGGGCTATCAACTGATTGTCAAAAAAACTGGTAATCAAAACTTGGGCGATGAGCAAGCTCTACTTTCTCAAGGCTGGGAAAAGTTGGGTGATGTGGCGGCAAGTACGGGTTATGTCGATGAGGCGATCGCCCGCTATGAAACTGCTGCTAAAATTAAGTCTGATAATTACTTAGCTTACCACAAGTTGGGTAAAAGTTTGCAGGAGAAGAAACTATTTGACAAAGCTATCAGCGCTTATAGACAGGCAATTCAATTGAATCCAAATTTCAGTTGGGCTTACCACTATCTAGGGGAAAGTTTCCAGGAAATTGAGGCATATGCTGATGCTGCTGCTGCTTACCGCAAAGCGATTGTATTGAATCCCGAATTTTGTTGGACTTACAGCAGTTTGGGCGATGTTTTGATGGAGCTTGTTGATTTGGAAGGAGCTACTGTGGCTTATCGCAAGTCTATCGAGTTGAATCCCGAATTTTGTTGGGCTTACGACAAGCTAGGTAAGGCTTTGATTGCAGTGAAAAATTGGGAGGAAGCTACTGTTGCTTATCGCAAAGCTGTTGAGTTAAATCCTGACTTTTGTTGGCTACATAATAGTTTGGGAGAAGTGCTGGAAGAGCAAGAAAAGTGGCCAGAAGCAGCAGTTGCTTTCGGCTGTGCTGTTGAGCGGGAACCGGAAGATAGCTGGCTATACAAAAAGCTGGGCGATGCTCTGCGGAAGCAAGGGGAATTGGAAAGCGCGATCACAATTTATGAAAAAGGGATCGCTCTCGATCCAAAATCCTGCTGGTTTTACGAAGGATTGGGCTTGAGTTTCCTGGCAAAACAGGAGTGGGAATCGGCAATAACTAATTTAATTCAAACACTCCAAATTAAACCAGATTTGTTTGGAATTTACTATCATATAGCTTATGCTTTGGAACAGCAAGGAGAAGTCGATGAAGCAGATATCATAAAATTTGGTCACAAAATGCTCCCATTAAGTGTGATTAAAAAATACTCTATATTTACTGACGATTTAGCAATTGCAGCCGAGTCAGATCCGAGTATTACTTGTATTGACATCTATCCTGCAAGTCAAATCAATTTATCGAATTCCCAAACAATCGACACTAACTGTAGATGTTGGGAAGATGAAATTTTCCATATAGAAAAAGCTTTCGTTGCTGTATTAACAAACGCACGAGCTTGGGCTGATATTGCTACTACCGCCGTTATTACTTCAGACAATAAACTTGTCACCGATATTTCAATGGGTTGTCCTGAATTGGTAATAACTTCCGACAAATTGCCTCCCGCCCAACACGTCGAAGGAAATGTGGCTTTTCTATCGGCTCGTTGGGGAGGAGCAGCTTATTTTCACTGGATGTTTGATGTGGTGACGCGGTTCCATCTTTTGCAGCAAAGCGGATTGATAGATAGTATTGATAAATTTGCGATCAATGCTTGCGATTCGGGTTATGAAAAAGAAACTTTAAATACTTTAGGAATTCCACTAGATCGAATTTTAGAAAGTCGTTACCAGCCACACTTTACAGCGGATAAATTAATAGTTCCCTCAATTTGCGATGGTGGTTCGGGAACCTCGAAATGGAAGTGTGAATATCTGAAACGAATGTTTTTAAATGAACAGTATTCGCTAAATACAGATTATTCTGAACGAATTTATATCAGCCGAGAAAAAGCATCCTATCGGCGAATAGTCAATGAGGAAGAGGTTGTCGGCTGTTTAGAAAAATTTGGGTTTCGTAGAGTTATGTTGGAAACGATGTCCGTAGCAGAACAAGCTGCGTGTTTGGCTGCGGCTAAAGTAGTTGTATCACCCCACGGAGGGGGATTGACTAATTTAGTTTTTTGCACTCCGGGAACTAAAGTAATTGAGATTTTTTCTCCGATTTATGTGCCAAGTTGCTTTTGGACTATCAGCAATTTGTGCGAGTTAGAACATTACTATTTAATTGCTGAATTATTTGATGACAAAACTCAGAAATACCAGGGACATAAAGATATGCGTGTGGATGTGAAATCGCTGGAGAAGTTAATGAATCTTGCAGGAGTTTTGCATGGATAATGAGTACCATAATTTGGGTAATTCCCTGCAAGAAAGTGGGAGATTTGATGAAGCTGCTGCTGCTTATAAACAAGCTGTTGAGTTACATCCAGATTTTTCGTGGTCTTATCACAGTTTGGGTGATGTTTTGCTGAAACTTGAACGGTGGGAGGAAGCTGTCTGCGCCTACAGAAAAGCTGTTGAGTTAAATCCCGATTTTGCATGGTCTTATCATAATTTGGGTGATGCTTTGCTGAAACTCGAACGCTGGGAGGATGCTATCGCCGCTTACCGCTGCGAGATTGAATTAAAGTCTGATTTTGCTTGGTCTTTTGGCAATTTAGGCGATGCTTTAACTCAGCTCAAATATTGGGATGAAGCTATCGCGGCGTATTTAAAAGCTGTTAAAATTGACGGAAATTTGCCGGGAATTTACGAGAAGTTGGGATATGCTCTCCGACAAACTGAGTCTGATTTAAAGTCGGTTTTACAACAATGTCAATTGCAAATTACAGCGGAAAATCGGCAGTTTTATCTGGATTTAGGGAGAAGTTTAGCACGGTGCGATCGCCCAAAAAGCGCAATTATTTTTTGTAAACTACTCTTGACAGATCAGCCAACTTGTGATAGATGGGCGGCGCAATTAGGGGAATTTTTGCAAGAACAAGAAAAATGCAATCGCGCTTTAGCTTCATCTCGCGAAATAGTCGCCCAAAAACCAGATGATTGCTGGTCTTATTACAATTTAGGTGCTGTTTTAAGCCACCAAAAATATTGGGATGAAGCAGCGAAATCGTTTTTTAAGGCAATAGAAATAAATCCCGATATTCCTTGGTGG
>CASBQF010000265.1 GCA_949127775.1 Oscillatoriales cyanobacterium PMM_0080 | reverse complement strand
TCGACGCTCAATAATCTCGAAAAAGAAAGTCGGTTCAGCAAAAATTGGCTGGGTAAATATTTGCAGCAGCATTGCTGCGGGAGTATCTTCTTGCCAATCTGCCAAAACTTCAGAAGCTGCAATTGCTTGCCAATCTTCGGGCAAATAGTTTTGCCGCTGCTGCAATTCGGAGTAATATGTTGGAGGCACTGGCAGAAAAGGCAAACCGCGCGATCGCAAATCAGTAACAACCCCCACAATATCCGTAGTTTGCAAAGCCATGTGCTGAATACCCGGCCCCCGATTTGCAGTCAAAAATTCTTGAATTTGAGAATTAGCTGATGCCGATTCATTAATAGGCAACTGCACCCCACCTTCAGAGTGAATCATAACTCGGCTGCGCAAAGCTGATTTCTCAGTCTGAATGTCAAAATTTTGCTCAGTCTGAAAACCTAATATTTTTTGATACCAATTGACGGCAACTTCCAAATCACCAGATTCCACATTTAACACTACATGATCGATGAGGGTAAACAGTGGCAGCTTAGCAGAAGCCCGTAATAGTGAATTCTCGCCCATTCGCTCAACTAGCGTGTGGCTTAAATCTCCCCAACCAGCGATTTTTGCCCGTTTACAAAAGACTCCTGCTGTTAGGTCTTCTTCAATCGGTTTCAGGATTTTAGCACCTGCGGTGGCGGCTCTAGCTATCACTAATTCGATATTTTTTACCCGAAAACCTACATCACAAATCCCTGGAGGATGATACTTCAACCAACTAGCAGCGGGACTAGCCGATGTCAAGGGCGAAGATAAAACAAAACATACATTGCCACTGCTGACAGTTTCAGTATGAGTGTGACTGTTGGCAGAATGTGCTATTGATTGGAAGCCTAACTGGTTGACAAACCAGTCGCGGGATACTTTAGCATTTTCTACGTAGAAGTGAATGCGATCGAACTCCATAATCAATAATTGAAAATGGAACGTGAAAAATTGAGAATCGGCTGATTTTCAGGGCCAAACTGCAAGGGAGAGACTGAGGAATGGAGATTTTTCATTAATTTTTTGTATAATGGCTTAATAATAACTCAAAAATTGAATATCTTAGCTCCCTCTGAAGGCAGAAATACATCGGCACTTAGAAGAAACGCGGTGTCTGGGATGACTTGAGTTTGGTGGTGAGGCCTTCGCCAGCAGTTCTGGGCTCAAAAAATGGTTGACGTGCTAATTAGTGGGGACTCAATCGGTGCGCATTGCGCACCCTACAAACTACTAAAAGAACAAATGACTTTCTGGTTGAATATTAATTTCTAAGGGTACAGCTTGCGGGTCAGCAGAAAGAGCAAACATAATCGCATTTGCAGCAGTTTCGGTACTCAGCATTTTTGATCTGTCTACCTTCAAACTCACATTATCCCAAAACGGAGAATCGACTCCACCAAAATAGAATAGCGTAAACTTAACACCGTAGCGTCGTAACTCATCAGCCATGCACTTGCTGAAACCAACTACTCCAAACTTTGAAGCGCAATAAGCCGTTCCCATTGCCATCGAATGCTTGCCCAAAATCCCGATGACATTGCAGATATGGCCGGATTTGCGGTCTTTCATCACATTCGCCGCTGCTTGAGATGTGTAAAAACTGCCTTTCAAATTCAAGTCAAGCATCGCATCTAAATCAGCGGGTTCTAACTTGTTCCACTGCTTGAGAATTCCTGCACCGGCAGCATTTATAAGAGCATCAATTTGTCCAAAATGTTCGACAGTTGTCTGCATTAGCGTCTCGACTTGCTGCAAATCGGTGATATCTGTCGGTACGCACAGTACCTCTGTTGCCGACAATTCGCCTGCTAAAGCGTCTAATTTACTGCTGTCTCTGGCGGCGAGCACTAGCGTCGCACCCGCGTCGGCGAGTTTGCGGGCTACTGCTGAACCGATGCCGCCAGTCGCACCCACCACAACCACAACTTTGTCTTGCATATCCCTTTACATTTCTTTACGTCCAGATTGTATGATAACTCAAGTTATGGGAATTGGGAATTGGGAATTGGGCATGGGGAACAAATAACCAATAATCCAATACGGTTCACTTAACGTTTTTTGTCATTGCGAGCTCTTAGCGCGGCAATCTCCGTGACTATGAGACTTCTCTGTTAAGTTGGTGCACGCTGAGCCATTATCTTCTTAAGTGAGCCGTACTGACCAATAACCAATAAGCTGTTACGCATTTAAATTGTATATTCGGGACGGGCTAGAAGCCCATCCCACAAGACTTTAATTGATTCTTGACACACAATTTAAATGTAGAACAGCTTAACTAATAATCAATAACCAATCATATCGTTTCTGGTTGCATCGGTATTATTCAAACAGTTAACAGTTAACAGTTAACTGTTAACTGTTAACATCATTCCGGCGCAACCGGAATTGATATCACCAATTACCAATTTCCAATTACCAATTACCCATTCTCGATGCCAATAATTATTTTAGAGAAACTTGCCAGCCTTTTTCTGCTTTTCTTAGCTGGAGAGAATCGCAGGATTGTAAGAATTTAGGAAACTTTCTACCCAGATTAAAGTCCTTAATTATTTGGGTGATTTGTTTGCCGTATTGTCGGTGAAATTCGCTGCCTACATTGGAGAGAAATACAGAATTGTTAGGAGAGTTGCCAGTTAAGTCGCCAACTATTTTGACAATTGCTATTTCCAAGTCTTCCAGGGAGTTAATATCTGTCAATTTATTAGGTGCTGTTATGCTACTATTATTCGGATTTTCTTTATTAAGTATTGGCGGTTGGGGTGACAACTTTACTTCAAAAAGAGTGACGTAAGTTTGAGAAGTTTCTGAGGGTTTGTGGACTACAAAATCGGTGGGATATTTGATAAATATATCCCTGGTTTTAGTGTCTGGCAAATGATGGGCAACAACTTCATTGAGGACTAAACCGTAATTATCCCTAAATAGAGCAGAAATTGTAGAAAGTTTTATCCACTGAGCAGATGTGCGTTGTTGCTCTTTTTTGATTAATTCTTTTAGCTGAATCACTAATTGTTCTAGGGGTGTAATTTCGAGTAGAGTTACGAGGGAATGGGTTTCAACTTGTCCGGTTTTGCTGTTTAAAACTATGATTTTATCTATTTGCTTGCGGACTTGAAATACGGTCAATCCGTGGGCTTGCAGTGTATTGCTGAGGTGAGTGAGAGCCCGATCGGACGAACAGACAAAAATCTCCTTGGCTGTGGGATAATGTACGAAAATTGATGCGCCGACTGTAGCCATTTTCAAGTCGGCGCTGTCTTTACCGGGGGGGACGTGTATCAGTTGATACCCGCGCTGGTGAAATTCGGCATCTTTTTTGCCCATGCTGCGCCAGTTGGCAAAGGCTACTTTTATTTGGATGGGATAGTGGCAAATTCCCTCTAGGAATTTTTCGGTTTCGATGGTGAGTTGCAAGTTTTCGACATCTAGCAGCAAGATGGCAATGCCGATAGGAAGCGGGGATGTTTGATTGGCGGTGAGAGTTGGAGGTTTTGGGGAATCTGAGTTTGGTGATTTAGCTGGTGCTATTTTGGATTCGGCTAGCTGCTGAATTTTGGAAAATAATTTGGTGAATTGAGGTGAATTAATGAATTCGGGAATCAGCAGAATTTGTAAGTATTTTTTCGCAGTCAGCATCAGGGAAGCTGTATCGCTGGCTACTTTGAAACTTTTTGTCAATTTTCCAATCAAAACTGACTGAAAATCAGGTTTTGCCCAGGGGGTTTTCCTGTATTTTTCAGCTATCCATTCGGGATGCTTTTCCTGAATGGAAATTAGTGTTTGAGCGATATAGCGACTGATGACGCTGAATGCGGCTGATTCTTGAGTCGCTAACAAGGGAGTTCGATCGGGCATGGCCCTCTACAATGCAGAATGCTGTTTTAATCTATCACAATTCTACTTTCTTACTGGCAGTCGGACGATCGCCCGCCAAATCAAACCGGCGATAATTAACGCCAGCCCTGTCAGCCAAATTTGTCTTTCCACCCAGAAAGCCAGAAACAGACAACTCCCCAAACCCACCCAAGCTAACCATTGCGGGTAAAGCCTTTCGGCGCTTGTAAGTTGCAGCGCGGCTCCGTTGGTGATAGCGTAGTAGATCAAAACGCTAAAGGCGCTAAACGACCAAGTTGTTTTGATATCGCCGATGAGGATTAAAAGTGCGATCGTAATTTCGACAAACACGACAGCCACATAGGGCGTTGTCCCCGCAGGATTCAGTCGCGCCAAGACTCTCGGCATATCCAACCGTCGCCCCATCGCCAACCAGACGCGCGACAGTCCTAAAATTAAGTTCAGCAAGACTCCCAGCATGGCGGTAATTGCGCCGATGGCTAGTAGTTGAGAAACTCCTGGGATTCGGAAACTGCGGGCGATGACTTCCAAAGGTGCGGCAGTGGTGGCTGTTTCCAGAGACAATTTATCAACACCTCCCACGCCAACAAATACTATTGCTACTACCATATAAAGCAGCATTGTCACTACCAAAGTGAAAATTATGGCTTTTGGAATGGTTTCTTGTGGTTCTCGTACTTCTTCGCTCATGGTGGCGATGCGCCCGTAACCTGTGTAGGCGACAAACATTAGGGCGGTGGCGTGGAGGATGGACGCGATCGAGCTATCATTCTGTACGGTGGCTAATGTCCAGCTTATTTCTGGTAAACCAGCCACAATAAACACAGCTAGAGATAGCAGTGTAACTGAGACTATGGCAGTATTCGCGATATTCGATCGCCTAATTCCCGTCAAGACAACCAGAGTTACGGTGGCGGTGGCGACTAATGCTGTTAGGATGATGTAAGTGCGATCGGCAACACCAACGGCATTCAAAAAATACCCAGCAAAACCCAAAGCAGCAGTAGCAGCCGAAGCCGTTTTAGCTAACAGAAACATCCAGCCCGCTGTAAAACCCAGCCAAGGATTCAAATATTTGTAACCATATTCATATGTACCGCCGCTAACCGGATGATTTGCCGCTAATTGAGCACTGTTAAGGCCATTACAAACAGCAACTAAAGCCGCAATAGCCACAGCCACAATTACTCCTGGCCCCGCAATTTGCGCCGCAATCCCGATACTCACAAATACTCCCGTGCCCACAATTGAGCCCAAGCCCATGAGAGTTGCACCGAAAACACCCAATTCTCGCTTTAAAAGTGGGGGAGACATATAAAAATTGTTCGCAGTAATGACTGAGTTCAAATACGGTAACATTGGAATTATATGCGATCGGAATCCTCGCATGGGGGGCGAGAAACCGGGTTTCTTCCTATATTTGTCGCTACTCAACCTCAAATCTCGTAGAAACCCGGTTTCTGATGTCACAGTGGGATTTAGACTACTTATCAACCGAAACGGCCTTGAATGTAATCCCTCGTACTTGGATTACTTGCAGAAGT
>CASBQF010000264.1 GCA_949127775.1 Oscillatoriales cyanobacterium PMM_0080 | reverse complement strand
CTGCACCTGTAACGACACCAACGCCTGCACCTGTAACGACACCAACCCCTGCGCCTGTACCAACTCCGACACCTGCACCTATACCAACTCCGACACCTGCGCCTGTACCAACTCCGACACCTGCACTTGTAGTAACTCCGACACCTGCACTTGTAGTAACTCCAATACCAACTCCTGTGCGCACGCCAACGCCCGCACCAGTATCCACGCCAACGCCTGCACGAGTACCGACAGAAACGCCAACCCCAACTCCAGCCCCAGTACCCACGCCGACACCTGCACCGGTACCCACGCCAACGCCTGTTAACACTCCAGATACAGACTGCATTTGCGACAAAATTGAGTCTCCCAATCTCAACCAACCCAACCAACAAATTGATAATATTATCAATGGTGGTGTTCTGCTAATTGGTACTGCCAAAAACGAGGCATATTTTGGCAGCAACAAGCCCAATATTTTCGATGCTAAAGAAGGCAACGACAACCTGATTGGTGGCGAATTTAAAGATATCTTCAATGGCAATGAAGGCAATGACTTCATCGACGGTGGCAAGGGAGACGACCTCCTATTTGGCGGCAAAGGAAACGACATCATTCTTGGTGGTTTTGGTGAAGATATTATTTTCGGGAATCAGGGAAATGATTCAATTAATGGCAAAGAAGATAATGACTTAATCTTTGGCAATGAAGGCAATGACTTCATCGACGGTGGCAAAGGAGACGATTTAATTTACGGTGGCAAAGGAGATGATTTAATTCTTGGCAGCGAAGGTAATGATAGTCTCTACGGACAACTCGGGGATGATACTTTGTGTGGCGGTGCTGGAAATGACCTAGTTTATGGGGGTCAAGGCAATGATTTAATTGATGGCGGCCAAGGCAACGATTCGATTTATGGAGACTTAGGTAACGATACGCTTTTTGGTTGCGAAGGTAATGATTTCTTGTTTGGAGGTTTAGGCAATAACAGCTTGAGTGGCGGTTTGGGTAATGATACTTTTGTCATCGGATTCAATCAAGGATTTGATATTGTCTCTGATTTTGTGACAGGTCAAGATTCGATCGGATTGTCAGGAGGTTTGAGTTTTGACCAGTTAGAAATTAGTCAGAATAATAACAATGTTCTGATTAAATTCAAGGGAAGTGGAGAAGTATTTGCTTCGCTAACTGGAGTCAATGCCACCTCCATTGGTGTTAACGATTTCCGCATAATCTGAGTATGGTATTAGGGTGCGTCAGTTGGTAGCTTTTGGATGATTAGGAAAAATCATCCACTCTGACGCACCTACGACTTACGTCAGCAGACTCAAGAAACCGGGTTTTTCACCTAAATTGAGGGTTTTAACGCAGTATTTTGGCGAAAAAACCCGGTTTCTGGTCACTCTGCGTTTAGCCGAAGGTGCATCCACCAGCACTATACCAGCTAAAATCTAAAATTGGCTGATCGTATTTTCTAGTTTGTCGGCAATTCCTTCTACCCAGTTTTCATCTTGTTTTGTGTAGCTGCGCGGCGCGTTAGCACCTAAGATTAACACGCCTTGGGTTCCGATCGGCTGACAGATGACTCCTTGAGTATTTTCGGGCAAGTAGTCAAATTCGATTTTGCCGGGATAAATATCGAGCTTTACTAAATAAACTGGTTTGTTTTTGTCGAGCACTCGCTGCAATATTGGCCCTGGTTTGACTTCGGGATTTGTGCCTAAGATGCCCCGGCGCAAGAGGACTTTTCCTTGATATACAATGACGATCGCCCTTGTAGCGGTATTTGTCAACAGCAAACGCGATGCCCAAGCTAATTCTAGCTTGACAACATCGGGCAAATCCGGCGCAAACTCAAAGCCTTCTTCTCCGATAAGCTGTACGGAATCGGGCGATCGAGCTTGCACCTGTTGCCACAGCAAACCTGTTAAAATCAGCAGGGCGCTGATAATTACTCCCAAAGCGTCCGATCGAGCTTGAGAGTCGGTAATTTGCGTCGTCAGTAAGCGGTTAACCATCAGTAGCGTACCTGCTAACCCTCCCGCCACTAAGGGCAATTGCCGCAAAACTTTATTTGGGTCAGATTTTGTCATTAGTCATTTGTCATTGGTAATTTGACAACTGACAACTGACAACTGTCAACTGTCAACTGTCAACCGTCAACTATCAACCGACTTCTCCAATTTCGACAATGCGCTGGAATAGATAGCCGGTGCCGCGGGCTGTGAGAATTAATTCAGGATTGCTAGGATCGTCTTCCAACTTTGCTCTAAGTCGAGAGATGTGAACGTCCACGACGCGGGTGTCTACGTGGCGTTCTGGCGTGTATCCCCAAACTTCTTGCAAAATTTCCGATCGCGAAAAAGGCTCTCCCGATCGGCTGACAAGCAGTTCTAACAAGCTAAATTCCATGCCCGTGAGCCGAATTCGTTCGTCGCCTTTATAAACTTGGCGCTTGTTGGTGTCAATCCTAATATTGGTGACTTGGATGACTCCAGAGCTGGGAATCCCTGACGTACCGTTTTTGTCAACTCGTCGTAGTACCGAGCGGATGCGGGCTTCGAGCTCTTTGGGAGAGAAGGGTTTGACGACGTAATCGTCGGCGCCTAATTCTAAACCGGTGATGCGATCGGCTACATCTCCCAAAGCGGTTAGCATGATGATGGGAACGTCTGATTCTTTGCGCAACTCCTGACACACGCCGTAACCGTCGAGTTTTGGCATCATCACGTCCAAAACTACTAAGTCTGGTTCGGTGTTGCGAAATGTTTCGAGAGCTTCTTCGCCGTCAGCCGCGGTGACGACATCGTAGCCAATCATGGAAAGGCGAGTCTCCAGAATGCGCCGGATACTGGCTTCGTCATCGACTACCAGAATTTTTTCTTTATGATTTTCCAATTTACCGAGCACTCCTTAAGTTACATTTCAGATAATGTTATTTTTTTTCACCCTATCATAGAAGACACAAACTGATTGGCAGAAGTGCGATCGGTCTGAAAGCTTGATAATTGCTTTTACTCAGACTTTTTCAAATGTTAAGGTTGACTATTTATGATATCTGTAAACAATGGCTAAGCCTCGAATCCAATATATTTGTCGGGAATGCGGGTATGATTCACCGCAATATTTTGGCAGGTGTCCTAGCTGTCACAAGTGGGATTCTTTTGACGAGCAGGTAGAACAACATACTGCTGGTGCGCCTCGGGCTGGTTTAACCGGGGTGACAACTAAGACAGTGGGCGGTTCGCCTCCTGATAAGTCGAAGGGTCAACCAAAGGCATCTTTTAGATTATCGCAGATTTCCGACCAAACTCTGTCTCGCTGGCCTTCTGGCTACGGGGAGTTCGATCGAGTTTTGGGAGGCGGGATTGTTCCGGGCTCGCTGGTGTTGATTGGCGGGGAACCGGGAATCGGGAAATCGACGCTGCTGTTGCAGGTGGCGAATATGGTCGCACGCAAGGATAGAATACTCTATGTGAGTGCGGAGGAGTCTGGCCAGCAGGTGAAGTTGCGATCGCAGCGTTTGGGCGTGGCTAATCCGGTTGATTTGTCAAGCAATGACGGACAAAAACCTGACAGCAATGGGGAAGCTAAAACGGATTCCCAGGACAATTCAGCGGACAATTTCTATTTGCTTCCTGAGACTGATTTAGAAGTTATTTTGCGGGAGTTGGAAGCGCTGAAACCGAATGTGGCGGTGATTGACAGTATCCAAACTATTTATTTTGCTAGGTTAACATCGGCTCCGGGTTCGGTGGCTCAGGTGCGGGAATGTACGTCTGCTTTGATGCAGGTTGCGAAACGGGAAAATATTACTTTGTTTTTGGTTGGCCATGTTACTAAGGATGGATCTTTGGCGGGGCCGAGGGTTTTGGAACATTTGGTAGATACTGTACTTTATTTTGAGGGCGATCGCTTTGCTTCTCATCGGCTTTTGCGATCGATGAAAAATCGTTTTGGCGCGACTCATGAAATCGGTGTTTTTGAGATGGTAGCCAACGGTTTGCGAGAAGTAGATAATCCGTCGGAGTTGTTTTTGGGGAATAAAGATGAATTTTCGCCGGGTACTTCGACAACGGTTGCTTGTGAGGGAACTAGACCGATTTTAGTGGAGATTCAGGCGTTAGTCAGCCCTGCGAGTTTTGGTGCGCCGCGTCGCACTACTACGGGTGTGGATAATGGTAGATTGCAGCAAATTTTAGCTGTTTTGGAGAAAAGAGTTGGGATTCCTTTATCTAAGTTAGATGTGATTTTGGCCTCGGTGGGCGGGCTGAAGGTGGAGGAACCGGCGTCGGATTTGGCAGTTGCGATCGCGATTGTGGCCAGTTTTCGCGATCGGGTAATTGATGCGCGCACAGTTTTGCTCGGAGAAGTCGGTTTGGGAGGACAGGTGCGGCCAGTTTCCCAATTAGAGTTACGACTGAGGGAGGCGGCGAAATTGGGTTTCAAAAGGGCGATTATTCCTAAGAATCAATCCGTACCAGAATTAGGGATAGAAATTATTCCGGTGGCTAAAGTGATTGATGCAATTATTGCAGCGATTCCGGCTACACCGACTCAGTTGGAGTCTGATAATATGGAAGTACAGGCTGTTGATTTGGAGGAAGAGGATTTATCATATTGAGTTAGACTTGTAGGGTGCGCAGTGCGCACCGGCTGAGCTTGTAATGTTTGCACTGCGAATCTTACAGCTATTACAATGGTGAGCTTGTAAATTGACAGTAAGGAGACACAATTTATGTATCAAGTAGATGTTGTTGAGGCCAAAGAAAAGCTTCTGGAATTAATCGAAGCGGCGATCAGAGGTGAAGAAATTGAGATTACTCAAGATAACCAGCCTGTTGTAAAATTGGTAGGGATTCCCAAACAAGCTAAACCCAATCGGCAAGCAGGAAGTGCGAAAGGAATGGTTTGGATGTCCGATGATTTTGATGAACCGCTAGAAGAGTTTAAAGAATATATGGAATGACTTTGATGTTTATGCGATCGCACGTCTGTGGTGAATTAAGTTAGTATAAAAATAAAGAGGCCAAGATGAAACATTTTAGAATCATCATTGAAAAACATTCCGACGGTTATGTAGCCTATCCCCTTGGCATCCAAGGTGTCGTAGTTGGTGAAGGTGACACCTATGAGGAAGCCTTAGCTGATGTCAAGTCAGCTATTCGCTGCTACATCGAGATATTTGGAAAATGAGCAGGAGGTTTCCGTGAAACTGACTTACGATCCGAGATACAACGTAGCTTATATATACCTGCAAGAAAAAACCGCACAGGTAGAAACTATCCAGGTTAGCGATCAAATGAATGTAGACATTGCCCCCGACGGTACTATTTATGGAATTGAATTACTCAATGCGAATCAACAATTAGGGGCAGATAGTCAAGGAAAACTGATTGTTGTCAACGAAGCTTTGGGAGAATCAGCCGAAATTCAACTTGCACTATAACTGCCTTCACAAATTTATGTAAAATACTCATTAAAACAATCATGAAAGCCTACGAGTTTCCAACAAAAGTCACAGATGAAGGAAAAATCGAATTTCCTGATACCATCTTAAAATACTTGGCAGCTAACCAAGAAGTCAGAGTTATTGTTCTGGTGCAAGAAACAACTGACACAGAAGAGGAAAACGCTGCTTGGCATCGTCTTGCTGCTGAGCAATTATTGGCTGGCTACAGCGAGGAAGATGCTATCTATGACAATATTTGAAATATGCAAAATTATCAATCAGGAGAAGTTCTCTTACTGGCACTACCTTTTGCTGATGTAACAACATCAAAACTCCGTCCAGTGCTGGTACTTTTGGATACAGGAGATGAAGATATTGTTGTTGCACGAGTGACAAGTCAAATAAGTAGGACTGTTTTTGATGTTGAGATTGTAGAATACGAACAGGCAGGTTTGCTGCGGTTGTCAGTGGTTCGGCTGCATAAGGTGAACACAATAGAAAAGCGTTTGGTCAATCGTCGATTGGGAATTTTAACCGCTAGCGACTGGACGCAAGTTAGAGAAAAAATACAACTAATCTGGTATTCTATTTAATAGGTTTAAAAAAGAGTTGATTTTCCAATTTTTTGAGGCTGTTTTCACGAAAACATGAACAAGTCAAAAAGACGCAAAAATAAGTGGTCAAATGAACTAAACGACATCATTCGAGGTGCATCGGGCGGATTTTTGTTCGGGATTCCGCTGCTGTATACGATGGAGGTTTGGTGGATCGGTTCCTCTACTAAACCAGCGCAAATGTCGATCGCCATTGTAACTACTTTTGCAGTCGTTTTGTTGCTGACTCGCACCGAAGGTTTTCGCAAAACTAAGGACATCCGCTGGCGAGATGCTGCAATCGATACCGTTGAAGCGATCGCCATCGGCATTGTCTGCGCGGCTTTTGTCCTGTTTTTGCTGCAAGAAATTACGCTGGAGACTCCGCTGCAAGAAACTTTGGGTAAAATCGTCTTTGAAGGTTTGCCGTTTGCCTTGGGAGTGGCCCTGGCAAGCGGTTTCTTGAGTGGCGATCGCTATGAAAGCTCAGACAGCGACAGCGAACCGATGATTAATCCGACTGTAGCAGATATCGGCGCTACTTTAATCGGCGCGATGATCATTGCTTTCAACATCGCCCCAACTGACGAAATTCCCATGCTAGCAGGAGCTATTTCGCCGCCTTGGCAATTAGCAATTATCGCCGCTTCGCTGCTAATTTCCTACGGTATTGTATTCGCAGCCGACTTTACTTATCAAGCAAAACGCCAGCAGCAGCAAGGAATTTTTCAGAGTCCCCTCAGCGAGACTGTGATGGCGTATTTAGTATCGCTGGTGGCTTCTGCATTTATGCTGTTTTTCTTCCACAAACTCAGTTTTGACGACCCGTGGTCGATTTGGTTGAGCTATACGTTAGTATTGGGATTACCAGCGACAATTGGCGGCGCGGCGGGGAGGTTGGCGGTATGACGGAAAGCAATCAAGAAAGTAATCACGAACAGCCGCACAAAAGAACTTTTGCTGAATGGGTGACATTTGCGATCGCCTGCTCGATCCTTTCTACTCTCACCGGACTGGTACTCTATAACTGGGTGACTAAAAAACAGGAACCTCCGGTTATTTCTGTCACTCGCAATGCGCCCATTCGCGAAACTAAAGGGCAATTTTACATACCGTTTACAGTTACTAATACGGGCGGCGAAACGGCCGAATCAGTGCAGATTATTGCAGAATTGCGCGCGGGCGGCGAAGTCTTGGAATCCGGGGATCAACAAATTGATTTTTTGTCAAGTGGTGAAACTCAAGAAGGAGCTTTTATTTTCAGCCGCAATCCCAGTCAAGGTGAACTGATTGTGCGATCGAGCAGTTATCAATTGCCTTAACAAAAACCGGATTTGGCGGTTAGAACAGTTAAAAAGTCAATTGCTCTGATGTCCCGTAAATTACTAGCAATACAAAAGGTTTGTAGTGGGGACTTTAGTTTTTCTTGGATGCGGACTAAAGTCCCCACTACAAACCCATATAAAAGGTTTGTAGTAGGGACTTTAGTCCTCTGATTTATGCTGACTAAAGTCCGAACGATCGAGCCAATCTGTGCGATCGCCCTACCGCTTCCCCGCATCGTTTTCCCACTTCCAAACACAGCTAGAAATCAAATTCGTGCAGATATGAGCCGTAATTGGCACTAACAAATTGCCAGTAGCTAAAACACTGTAACCCAACAGCAATCCGACAGCAGTTGCCCAAACAGCATAAGGCCACTGATCCATTCCTCCCAAGTGCAGAATGCCGAAACAAAAACTCGATAACACTAAACCGATCGCATTCAATCCCAAAGCAGACAGCATTACACCTCGAAATAGCAATTCTTCGCTAAGTCCCGGCAGCAGTCCCAGCCAGATTAAATCTGGCCAAAATAAGGGTTTGAGGACTACTTCTAGGTAAACGTCTGCACTGCGACGATAACCAGGCCAGAGTTGATATACGATCGCACTGCCGCCTGTGATTGCTAGTCCGATCGCACATCCTTTGAGCAAATCTATGACAATCAATTTTACGGGCAAAAGCGATACCGATCCAAATATCAACCACAATTTAGCTACCGCCAGCAACATAATTGCTGTCACGCCCATTGCTACTAAAACTTGAGTGCGAGTCAACGGTTCAATTTCGGGATTTTCGGGAAGTTTTTCTGCCACTTAATAAATTTTAGATTTTAGGTTTTAGATTTTAGATTTGTTTAGTAGAGTCAGACAAACACCGCAAAGAGGAGATGTCTGCACCCAAGGAAGCTGGAGTGATGCCGGCTCGTAAAGCGACCAATACGCCGATCGCCTCTAAATATGAGTTTACCTGCAAAGCTTTGATTCCGAGTTTTTCTGGGGAAGCTTGCATCTGGGTTTTGTTGTCACCCACAGCAATAATTTGGACTGTCGATCGCCCACTCAAACTCAGGATAGCACTACCACCGCAGGCTGTGGCGGGTATGACCACTGCATCGACTCGATCTGCCCACAAACCCTGAGACTCGA
The DNA here is from genome assembly GCA_949127775.1 of Oscillatoriales cyanobacterium PMM_0080. Classification (GTDB taxonomy): domain Bacteria; phylum Cyanobacteriota; class Cyanobacteriia; order Cyanobacteriales; family Microcoleaceae; genus Microcoleus. Next base: position 17,226 of record CASBQF010000264.1, on the reverse strand, counting down.
AATCTCGCCTGTTTGTATGAAAGTTTTCTCTTGTGGGGTGGGCATCTTGCCCGCCCAATACCTGTGACAGGCAAGATGCCTGTGCCACAGCATGAGTGACAAACTGGGGTGCTTTGCTGAGGCCTGCGAGCACGCAAGATAGGAAAGTATAGCCGATTTCTTCAGCAGCCGATCGCGGTGACAGATGTGGATCGAGGGGTAGCGGCAACAGGGCAGGAGCGTGAGCACAGGGGATTTTAAATGTCCTGACAATGAGGTGACTGATCACTGCTTCTGCGCCAGCCAGAGGGTCAACTCCTTTGCCGTGGCGGTAGTTTGCGAGGGCGAGACTGTCTACGTCGTCGGGAAATCTGGCCACAACGGCGATCGCCTCGACTTTTGCTTGAGTAATTAACTTTTCAGCGGCGCGTAGTAAACTGTCGGGATTTGCGATCGTCCCCCAAGATGCACCTGATTCTGACATTCGCAATTCTACATTCAGGGGAGCGTCGGTTAAAACGTAATCAGTGATGTTCAAACCTAGTGTGGCTCTAGAAGCATCAACGGCTTGCAAATGGCGCAATTGTAACTCAGGTTCGATACCAGAGTCCAAGATTAAGCCAATGCGATTTTGATGTACTGGTTGTAAACCCCAGCATCCTTGTGCAAATTTGTCAAGGGCATAGCCTTCGACATAAAGAGCGTTAGGTATGGGCCAATAGAGTTGAGCGCCGTTGAGGACATTGGGGTGAGTGATCAGAGTGTCGGAGATTTGGGCGATCGCCCTAGCGACAGGTAGCGCATCGCCCGCAAAGCCCCCGATGGACGCTCCAACGCCTGTTGGGACTATCAAAACCACTGTGAAAGGACGGAGGATCACGCTGTTGTGGGGGATGGTGCTACGGGAGATTCTAGGAGGACATAGCCTTCTACGACTGCTTTTTGCCGATCGACATCAACGTCTGTGACAGCCCAGCGCAGGGGTTCACCGTGCTTTTGCAGTTCACTTTCAATCGCTGAGTGCAATTCTTCGGCGGTATCGTGGAGATCAACTTCTGCGGAAATGAAACTGGTGGTCATCTGGCGATCCATAATGATTTGACCGCGATCGGTATTTGTATCCATTTTAACTTAATTCTAGGATTTCCCGAATTGGCGATCGTAAACGATGTCTTCTTTTTCAGTTTCTATCTTCAAGTTCGATCGGGGAAAAGAAACGCAAAGTAACACATAACCTTCAGCCTGAAGTTCAGGACTAACGCCCATACAATCAACCTGCTTAAGTTGACCCTCAATCACTTTAGCAGCGCAAGTAGTACAGACGCCTGAATTGCAAGAGTTGGGCAAATCAATCCCCGCAGCGAGAGCAGTTTGCAGAATTGGTTGATCTTCCGGCACTTCTACGGTATAAGTGCTGCCTTGGCAGAGTAATTCAACAGTGTAAGTTTGAGACATATTTCAACTATTGGTTATAATTCCCAATTGGAATCTACGGTAGATTTGCAAACAAAGCAATCAGTATTTTACCGCCATTGGTGATTCTGTGCAAGTTGACAAAATTTATACTCCTGAACGCATAAGAGCTCAGAAACCGGGTTTTTTCACGAAAATACTTGATTGTAGTAATGGGTAATTGGTAATTGGGAATTGAAACTCACCTATGCCCCATGCCCCATGCCCTATGGCATAGGCCCCATGCCCTATGCCCCATACCCAATTTACTCAATATCAATTTGATTAGGAGGCTTCGGTTGATTTTGTTTCTCATCCTTCAAAGTTTTGCGCCCGGAAGTTGCATAATCCTTATACAAATCCACAAACATCTTTGTCAACTGCTGCAAAGAAAGTTGTTCCCCATTAATTTGAGCTTTCATATAAGTTTTGAGCACTTCAATATAAGCCAAACCGAGAGCAAGGGTGAGAGTTGCTGCCGTTGCACCGGAGATAGCACCACCGACAATTGTACCCGCACCGGGAATCATTTTAATCAAATTAGTCACAATACTTCTACCAACAGCAGTCACCCCACCAGCACCGCTAATAGCTGACAGCATCGCCGAGATAAAACCCTTATCAAAGGGCATTCCAAAAATCACAGTAATATTAGCAATCATTGCCGTTTGCATCGTCATCAAAATTGGCGCATCAGCAAAAGGTACAGGAGTTGCACCGATAATCGCAGAACCGGCAACATAGGCACTCAAATACTTAAATGCCATGTCAGATTTGAGTCCAATATTGGCAATTTGTTCTTTCACAAAGGCTTTTTTCGCTACTTCCGGCAGTAGTTGAAAAGTTGCATCTACCAACTTATCTAAACCGTGAGATTTTACTGTATAATCCTCATCAATTTCTTCCGGTTCCGCCATGACTGGGATAACTTGACTGACTGGCAAATTCATGTGTTCCAGTTGCTTGAAAAACTCGCTCGGTTTTTTCGATGTAGTTTGAGTGAGAACTAAAATTACTGGTACATCCATGATTTCCATTTCTCTTAACCAGCTTTCCTCCACGGATTCTATGCGATTTGCGCCGTGATTGATGCAGTACCAGATGACGTGAATGTGTTCTTTGGGGTGCAGGAGTCTTTGGTCTTCAATGAGTTTAGCAACGTTTAATTGAATAATTTTAATTTGTTCGGCGTTGAGTTCGAGTCCGGGAGTGTCGTAAACTGCGATCGGGCAATTCGGTTTGGTATATTGGCGAATACCGTGAGTGACAGGGCGGCCGACTCCGGTTTCTGCTAAGCGTTGGCGAAACACAGAATTGATCAGGGTACTTTTGCCGACACCAGTTTTGCCGATGACTAAAACATTGCACTGTCCCACATCATTTTCTGCCTCTTTGAAGGCATCGTAACTTTTGATCAAAAGTTCGTCTAAGGAAAAGTCGTCTGACATGGCGGTTTCGAGAATGATGGGATATTAAGGATTAAGCATTCATTTTTAATTTTAAGACCACCGAATAAAATTCGGGGCTACACAAACGAAGTCCGCCTACGCGGACTCAGAAGTCTCAAATATATTGTAGCAATTTGATTTCAGAACCAGTGGAAAGGATATCTGATTCAATTATTCAATATTTTCAGGATTTTCAGGCCGATCGCACTCAAGCGGTAAAAAATCAGGATTAAGAACTTCTTCTCCAGTAAAGGGAGACTCTAGGGGAAATATTTGAATAGATAAACCTGTTTCATCTGCGGCTAATTCCCTAGCATCTTGATAAGATTCATTGAAAATCTCTTCAAAAAAGCGATATAAACTCGGACTGGTCTTGAAGGTATCTCTGATCCGCTTACGATGTTCACGAATGGTATATACCCAACTATTTGTTCGTTTTTCAGGCTGATATTGATACTTAAGTAAGTGCATTAAAAGTACCCTCAAATTACTTTTTAAAGCATTCTTATCGCTTCTCCCCATACTTTCCAGTTCCTCTAGTAAGTTCTCTAAATCTATTTCAGAAAACTTTCCCTCTTTTAATAAGTTGATTGTTGTCTGTAACCACAGATAAAAATCCCGTTCGTAAAGAGATGTTATTGCAGTTGTTATTGATTGGATAGTTGTCATTTTGTTTGACTCCCTTTCTTGGTCATAAACCTAAGAATATTGTAGTAGTAGGTTGCGTAGCCCTTCGACGCAGCTAGATGGTAAATATTCCTGTGCTTTAAGAAATACATCTTCAGCAATATCTGTGGGTGAAACTATCTCGGCAACTAGCGGGAAACTCTGCGGCAAAGTAGGAACATCACCGAATTGTGCAACTAATTCCGGTGTGAGATAAGCTACATCGGGGCGGCGAACTTGTCGATTTGTGCGGCAAGGTGGTGAAATATAAAATTCTCCTCCTTGTTTGCTGAAAGTTTTGTAATTTGCCCAAGCACAACCCAGGCTTGATTGAATTTTACCATGCTTGACTGTGGCTCCATGTTTCTCTACGATTTGACCATCTACCCATTCCATATTCTTGGGCGGATTGGCCATGAAGTCTTCTATGGTAAGATTATCCTGTAGGTTGACAGTCGCCAGCAGAGCGGTTTCCTCAACTTTGGGTAATTCGCTGGTTGTCGCGAGCATCGGTGTTTCCTCAATTTTGGATGGTTCGCTAATACTATTATGGCTGATGCGCTGGGAATTGTTGGGATGATTTGAACAGATATTGTTACAGGTAAGGTTCGCAGTTGTCACACTACAAAGTATCTCTCATTGATTATCACCCAGTTTTCTGATTAAAAATCTGACTTCTTCGAGCAAGGTATTAAATCTCTGGTCATTTTCTAATTTGTACTGTTGAAAATCCTCATTCCGCCGCCGCATTTCTTCATCCCGCCGGCGCATTTCTTCATCCCGCTCACTGTCTCTTTCTAAAAGAGCGTTGACAGCACCTACAAGCATATCGACATTGCGGTTAGTTTGTTCGATATTCTGAGTGGTTCGATCTACAGTGGAAGACAAATCCTCAACGGTAGAAGCCAAATCATCCATCATTGCGTCTGTCCAACGTTCTGTTGTCATTGTTTTTTGCCTCGGCTTGTTTTCTAGGGATATTTTAGGTAGTCCAATTCTATTTTAACGATCGCCCTTGCTGAAAATATGTGCTACAAATTAGAAATGTTCGAGCAGATGTTTTTCCTGTGCGTAAACATTCCGCAGCGACTCAACGGATATTTGCGGCAACATAAATTTAATCACTCCCACCAATCGCCCCCAGTCGAACAATTCAACAACAGAAACAGCTTGACGAAATCTCTCCGCATAGAAATCCACCCAAAAATCCGGTGCATTTCTCTGTTTCTGGCTAATCATCCGCCGCTTCCAGTAACCAAAATCTAAACCTTTGGGCGATTCTACTCCCAAAATTGGCGGTAAGTCGGCGTAGCTGACAAAGCGACTCATACCTTGGGCGTGCACGTAAAGGATATGCCGCCAGCGCTCGATGCGATATATTTGTTCTACCTTGATTTTGAGGAGACGCGCGATCGACTCTTTAGTCGCAAACCGGCTTAAGGGATGAACGGGGGTTGATTTCGGCGAAAAGTTTGCTACCATAGTCTGTAATTGTTTGAAATGAGTAGTTGACCTGTCGTTTGAGATGAGTAGTTGACCTGTCGTTTACGGGTGTTTGAACTCTCAGAAAGTGGCTAGTTGACCTCTGTGAAAGCAATATTTTGATTTGAACAGGCGATCGTCCTTTAGTTTTCCAGGCGTAAGGGCGATCGCTTTTTACGATAAAATCATTATCCGACCTATATAGAGCATCTGTCAAGAGCTTATGGGATTAATTAAATTGCGGATTCGAGAATTTGCGGACGAGAAGGGGTGGACGCTCAAAGAAGTGTCCGATCGCTCTGGAGTGGTGTACAGTTCGCTGAGAACCTACGCGCGATCGCCCGGATTAGCAACGATTGACGTAACGGCTTTGCACAAGTTAGCCAGAACATTCGATGTGATGATTGAAGATTTGTACGACATTGTGCAGGAATAGCCGATCGACCTTGACGATAAAATGCTTAAAAACTAAATCTGATTTTCTGTCAATGGGCTTAATTAGATTGCGGGTTCGAGAGTTTGCTGCTGAGAAAGGCTGGACGATCAAAGAGGTTTCAGACCGATCGGGAGTCAACTACAGCACCCTCAGCACCTATTCGCGTTCTCCGGGAATGGCAATGGTTGATTTTACGTGCTTGCTCAAATTGGCGCGGACGTTTTATGTGATGGTGGAAGATTTGGTTGAGGTGTTGAAAGAATAGGGCGATCGGCTTTTGGGATTATATCTAATCAATTGCCTTCATCGCTTCGACAACTTGGTGCGATATAAAAGGTAAAATTTCTTCATTTCTGCTATGATCTTTCCCCTCGGTAAATACAACTAACAAATACGGCCGCAAACCCGGTATTTCAATATAAGCAGCATCATGACGCACCTGACTTGTCAGTCCAGCTTTTGACCACAAATTCGCTTCTAATGGCAATCCACTACCTAAAAAACCTGTAACTTGATTTTCTGGATCTGCTTCTAATTCTGCTGGTTCTAAACTACGTTTCATTAAACTCATCATGTCTTGAGATGCTTGTGCAGAGACAGCGACGCCGCCGATTATACTGTGTAGCAAACGCGCCGCTGCATTTGTGGTGAGCATATTTCTATTTTCCATTAATTCGCCCAGAAATGCTCGCTCGCGCCCGTAGGGGCCATCGCACCAGGTTTTTTGGTTGGCGTTAATATTTTGTAATTCCGGCCAATCCAATGATTGAAAGTAACGATTAACGATGTTTCGCTGCTGTTTCCAAGTTTCAAATGGGCCTGCTGATAATTCTGGGCCGCTAGTTGTACCTGTGAGTGCATCTACTACTAAACTGGTAGCATCGTTACTGGAATCAACTATCATATCTCGGACGGCACGTTCTAATTCTGGCGATGTTTTAATCATCCCTTTTTGTGACCATTCCCAGACGGCAACGAGGTAAAATAATTTGACGATGCTGGCGGGATAAATTCGTTCGGAAGCTCGGCTTCCAAAACCTCGCGGTTGATATTTCCAAAATTCTTCTGGGCTCAGAGCTCCGCCTGTGTTAACTCGCACCGGTGGATCGTAGACTATCCAAGTAATGGCTGTACGATCGCCCGTTAATCCTGTAAATTTTGCCTTGGCTGCATCTATAATGCTACTGCCGAGGGTTTCTAATTGTTCGTCTTTGTGAAAAAATGTCATGGTTGATGGCTGATGGGTAACGACTAATGGCTCGTAGCTCATGGCAATCGATCGCTAAATGCGAACAATTAACAGCAAACAATTAGCAATGGCCAATTATCAATTATCTGATGTTCTGGAGTACCGGGTACGATCGCACATAAATATTTACGATTCGCCTGATTGCGATCGACTCGCAACTCAGGCGGCGGCTGGGCGGCACTTGCGAGTAGTTGAGCCCCCCCAGGCTGCGGGGGGGAGAGATGACATAAAACCCCTTGCGCAGGGGGATGCCACGGCTGTGATGGTGCGGCTGTGCGAAGATGATTATCCGGGATGGCTGAATATTCGAGATGTTGGTTTGCTGGATGTTTCGCAAACACTCGATCGCCCTGACGTACTTTCTGAGACTGAAATTAGAGCAAAATTGCCAACAGTCATTAATTTCGCTCATCAAGCGATGAATCAATCCAACTATTATCTTTGGGGTGGTACTGTTGCACCAAATTATGATTGTTCTGGATTAATGCAGGCGGCTTTTTTGTCTACAGGTATCTGGTTGCCGAGAGATGCTTATCAGCAGGAAGCTTTCACTAAACCTATTAGTTTTAGCGAGTTAAAATCGGGAGATTTAGTATTTTTTGGTACATTAGAAAAAGCAACTCACGTAGGATTGTATCTCGGAGATAATCGTTATATTCATAGTTCGGGAAAAGAGCAAGGCCGCAATGGTATCGCTATCGATGTTTTGTCAGAAAATGGGGATAAAGTTAGTCAAATTTATTATCAGCAATTACGAGGATATGGTAAAGTGGTGGCAAGTTATCAATCTAGTTGTTAGTTATTGGTTATTCGTTACTTGTTATTATTGCCAACAAGTAACAAATAACAACTAACCAGTAACCAATGACTAATAATTACTGATGTTATTGAATAAAGAAATGGACGCTGCATTATTTTTGGAAAAATTGGCGAGACAGCAAGCTGAGGCTGAGGTTGTTCTGGATGTTTCAGTGGTAGTGCCGGTGTATAATGAGGTGGAAAGTTTGCCTCATTTGATTGAGGCGATCGCCTCTTCGATTCAACCATCTGGACTCAGCTATCAAATTATTTGTGTCGATGACGGTTCTCAGGACGGTTCTGCTGAACTTCTCAAGCAATTAGCCAGCAGTCGCGATGACCTTTGTGCGGTAATTTTGCGCCGCAATTACGGGCAAACTGCTGCCATGTCGGCGGGCTTCGATCGCGCGATCGGTCGTGCTATTGTCACCCTAGATGGTGATTTGCAAAATGACCCTGCTGATATTCCGATGTTGCTGGAAAAGTTAGATGAAGGCTACGATTTAGTCAGTGGCTGGCGGAAAAATCGGCAGGATAATACTATTAGTCGCCTGATTCCTTCTAAGATTGCCAACTGGTTAATTGGTCGCGTTACAGGCGTAACTTTGCACGACTACGGCTGTTCTTTGAAAGCTTATAAATCCGAGTTAGTAGCAGACTTGAATCTCTACGGGGAATTACACCGATTTTTGCCGGCCTTGGCGTTTATTGAAGGGGCGAGAATTACGGAACTGCCGGTGCGCCATCACGCCCGCCGTTTCGGTAAAAGCAAGTACGGTATTTGGCGGACTTTTCGGGTGTTGATGGATCTGCTGACTATTTCTTTTATGAAGAAGTTTTTAACTCGGCCGATGCACGTATTTGGGCTTTTGGGACTGAGTTCGATGACGCTGGGAGCAGTTTTAGGAATTTATTTGACAGTCTTAAAATTGGGTTTTGGTCAAATTATTGGCAATCGTCCTTTGCTGATTTTGGCTGTTGTTTTGCTGTTGACTGGCGTGCAGTTATTTTGTTTTGGTTTGCTGGCGGAAGTGATGATGCGGACTTATCATGAATCTCAGGGAAAACCAATTTATCGAGTGCGCGAGGTACTTGGTTCTAAGTAAACGATTAATACCAATTATACTCGGCGATTGAAATCGCTACTACACAAACAAAGTCCGCCTTCGCGGACTGAAGAAATAGGAAAGTTTTAATCCCAAATCCGGGTTTAAAACGCCCTTTATCTCTTAGTCCGCGCACCATCCGGACTACCCTTCGGGAAGGCTAACGCCTACGTTTGTGTAGACGCGGTTTCAACCGCCGAATGATCTAACTCATGACTTTTTGGGCTTGTCGGAGTGATGTAATAGTTGCTCTAGCGTGCTCCGATACTGCATCTATTTCTGCTGCGGTATTGAAACGGCCAATCCCAAATCGAATCGAAGCGTAGGCTAATTTGTCCGATCGCCCGATCGCTGCTAAAACATGAGATGGAGCTATTTTCGCCGAAGTACAAGCAGAACCCGAAGAAAGTGCCGCCGCCGGTTGCAAACCCAACATCAATGCTTGACCGTCCACACCGCCTACACTAATATTGAGATTTCCTGGCAATCTTTTAGTCGCGTGACCGTTGAGAACAACATCACCCAATTCATTCAAATTTTCCCACAAACGATCGCGCAAACCGATCGCTCGTGCTGTTTCCGACTCCATATCCGCAACTGCCAATTCTACTGCTTTGGCAAATCCGACGATTTGTGGTGGGTAGAGAGTGCCCGATCGCATTCCCCGTTCATGGCCTCCTCCGTGCATTTGCTGGGCTAGCTGCACTCTCGGTTTGTGGCGGCGGACGTAGAGAGCACCAATGCCTTTTGGCCCGTAGATTTTGTGCGCTGTCAAAGACATTAAATCAATATTCATGTCCTGTACGTCTAGGGGAATTTTGCCGATCGCCTGAGCCGCATCTGTGTGGAACAGAATGTCATTTCCGCGACAAATTGCTGCTATTTCGGCGATCGGCTGAATCACACCAATTTCATTATTCGCAGTCATCACTGAAACTAAAATTGTCTCTGATCGAATCGCTTTGATCAAATCTCCTATATCGACCAGTCCGTCACTTTTTACGGGTAAAACGGTAATGTCAAATCCCAATTTTTCCAAATACGTACAAGGATCAAGAATTGCATTATGTTCTGTTTTTACGGTGATAATGTGCTTTCCTTTACTGAAATAGGCTTCAGCGACGCCTTTAATCGCTAAATTATTTGCTTCCGTTGCACCGCTAGTAAAAACAATTTCTTCTGGGGAGGCATTGATCGCTTCTGCGATGATTTGTCGCGATTGTTTAACCGCTGCTTCTGCTTCCCAGCCGTAGACGTGGTTGATGCTGGCTGCGTTGCCGAATTGTTCGGTGAAATACGGCAACATGGCATCAAGTACCCGTTTGTCTACGGGGGTTGTGGCGTGATTATCGAGGTATATAGGACGTGCGGACATAGTGAAATTTTGGTTGAAAAAGGTGTTAGGTTTATTGTAGACGAGCTCTTTGTTCTATCACAAAACTTTATAATTAACAAACATTTGTGAAGATTTATGCGAGCTGACATTCAGGGATTAGAAATTACTGTCGGTGAGCTCAAGCACCTCAGCGGTGGTGGGCCCGATCGCCTATACCGGCCCGCAAGTGCCACTAAGTTTGCCCGGGAAGCTTTGAAAACTGTGGGTTTAATTGTTTTGGTTATAATCAGTTGTTGGCTGCTGGTGGGGATATTTCCTAGAGCTTATTTGTTTTGGTTCGCTTTCCACCTCGCTGCGATCGTCGGTTTAATCTTTGAGGATGCCTGGAAAATTTGGTGCAGCAGCCAAAACAAACATTTAATCAATCTTTTTGATGATGTCGATCGCTATAATGGTATAGTCAGAGCGATCGAAATAAATGACAAGATCGAAGATGCTGGCAATGCAGAAGTCAAAATAGCCGATCGCCCAAAAGTCATTCAAGCATTGCAGCTCATCAGAAACGATTTAGTCAGAGCTTTGAAAACCGAGAGAATTCTCAGGGAAAATAAAAAATTTGTCGCTACTAACTCAGAACTGTTTGCCAATAATTTGGTAACTTTGAATGCTTTACAAATTAGCGATATGGCTAGCGAACAAGGGCGATTGTTGAATGAAGCTTTGCAGCTAGCTGTGGGAGTTCAAGCAGAAATGAAAAAGTTGCAAGATCGAAATGCTGCTAATTAAAAAAATCGCAACCAATTAGTTAGGCTCTCGCTCTCCCCTAACCCCCCTTGTTAAGTAGGGAAAACAGCATTCTCAAAGTCCCCCGACTATCCGGGGGATTTAGGGGGATCTGGACTCGGCTATGAACGAGAGATACAAAGGTTTTAGACTTAAGTTGACACCTCTGCGTGCATCGCCTTACCCAGTAGCAACGCGCACCAACCGCGAACCGATCGAACTCCCACACATTTTAAAATTCATGAATCATGAGAATTGTTAAGAAAAATCATAATTGTAAATTTTTACCTGTTCGGTAACAGGTAAGGATATCTTGGAAAGGTGACGTTAACAACCAGGTCAGTATGTCTTCTGCCACACCTAAGATTATAGTTCTCGATGACGATCCGACGGGTTCTCAAACCGTGCACAGTTGCTTGCTGCTGACACGTTGGGAGGAAGAAACCCTGCGTTTGGGACTGCGAGACAAGTCCCCGATTTTTTTCATCCTCACAAATACTCGATCGCTAACTCCCGAAAAAGCAGCCTCCGTCACCCGCGAAGTGTGCCAAAATCTCAAAAGGGCGATCGCGATCGAAGAAATCGAAGACTTCTTAATAGTTAGCCGTTCCGATTCTACCCTGCGCGGCCACTATCCAATCGAAACCGACGTGATCGCCGAAGAACTAGGCCCCTTCGACGCCCATTTTCTAATTCCTGCCTTTTTTGAAGGAGGCAGAATTACTCGCAACAGCGTCCACTACCTAATGGTTAATAGCGTCCCAACGCCAGTTCACGAAACCGAATATGCTAAGGATTCAGTCTTCGGCTACAGTCACAGTTACCTGCCAGACTACGTAGAAGAAAAAACCAAAGGTGGCATCCGTGCCGATACTGTCGATCGTATTTTACTCGCAGACATCCGCTACGGAAGTTTAGACCGACTCATGGAGATGACAGACAACCAATGTGCAGTTGTTGACGGCGAAAGTCAAGCCGATTTAGACTCATTTGCCAAACATATTCTCGATGTAGTCAGTCAAGGCAAAAAGTTTTTATTCCGCAGTGGAGCGAGTATCTTAACATCCTTAGCTGACCTCGGCCCGCAGCCAATAGCGGCGGACGAAATGGCAAAATACGTGAGGGACGGCAAACCGGGTGCGGTAATAGTTGGTTCCCACGTTAAAAAAACTACAGACCAATTGGAACGTTTGTTAGAAGAACCCGATACAGTTAGCATTGAAGTAGATGTATCTCATTTGCTAGAAGATTCGCCAGAGTATCGTACCCAAATACTCAATGAAATTCTGGAAAAAGTCCGCACTGCTCATGCTGATGGCAAAACGCCAGTAATTTTTACCAGTCGCAAGGAACTACAATTTGATAGTGTAGAAATCCGGTTGAAATTTGGGGCTGCCGTTTCGGCTTTGTTGATGGATGTCGTGCGGGGAATGCCTGCGGATATCGGATTTTTAATTAGCAAGGGCGGCATTACTTCTAATGATGTTTTGAGTACCGCTTTTTCGCTGAAAAGTGTTAGGCAAATTGGTCAAATTATCGCAGGTTGTTCTGTGGTAAAACTGGAGGAAGATCATCCTCTATTTCCAAATTTACCAGTGGTTTTGTTTCCCGGAAATGTGGGAGATAGCAATGCTTTAGCTACGGTTTACAAGAGGCTGAGCAAGCAGTCTAGCTAGTTGAATTTCAGATTAACGCAGATGAATTGAGTTCTAATCAGGGGGAACAATTTTCATCTGCGGTTTTGAACCCCTCGACACCAATCGATCGCCAAAATTGATTTTTGAGTTGCTTCTTGCCAAAATCATCCAAATATGGTATTTTGTGGAGTTCCTGTCTAAAATAAAGTCGATCGCACTTCACGAGCCACTATCGCAAAAATCAGATTTAAGCAAAAAAAATTCAGGCATAACTCTACATATAGGGCTAACAGCGTCTGGGATACTGCTATCAGTAGCGTTTCCAGCTTTTATCAGCCTAAATTAAAAAATCAAGTAAAAATTTTCACATAGTAATTTTTAGCTGAAAGGATTAGCATATAAGGGTGACAGAACATTATCATCCACTAAACTCATTAAAAGGCGGCCATTGGTTCAAGCTAATCTGTGGGGCCAGCTTTCAACACCTGCCGGCTGTTCGGAATCTCACATTGGCTTACACCCTAGCAGGTGCTGACTGTATCGATGTCGCGGCAGATCCCGCCGCCGTCGCAGCAGCGAAAGAAGCCCTACAAGTTGCCAGCGAAATACAGGCAAGAACTCAAAACCGCAGGTTTGGCGGGCAAGGGTTGCCGCTGCTGATGGTGAGTTTAAACGATGGAGAAGACCCGCATTTTCGCAAGGCCGAATTCAACCCAGCCGAGTGTCCGGTGGACTGCTGGCGGCCGTGCGAAAAAATATGTCCAGCCGAAGCAATAGTTTTTGAGAGTGCTGGCGAAGGTTTTTCCGGGGTGATAGACCAGCAGTGCTATGGCTGCGGTCGCTGTCTGCCGGTTTGTCCGAGCCAATTAATTTACACTCGTTCTTACGTGTCTGCTCCAGGCGCGATCGCACCTTTAATTTTAGAATCTGGTGCGGACGCCCTAGAAATTCACACGCAAGTAGGCAGAGAAGCAGATTTTGCACGACTTTGGTCGAGCATAATTCCCTGGGTTGGCAAACTCAAGGTAATCGCAATTAGTTGCCCCGATGGAGACGGTTTGATTGACTATTTGCGGACACTCTATCAAATAATTTCCCCCCTTCCTTGTCCCCTAATTTGGCAAACCGATGGTCGGCCAATGAGTGGAGATATCGGAACAGGAACTACTAGAGCCGCTGTCAAACTCGGTCAAAAAGTTTTGGCGGCCGGCTTACCCGGATACGTGCAACTTGCAGGCGGCACTAATGCTCATACTGTCAGCAAACTCAGAGCCTCTGGACTGATGAGGGAGCATCGGAAAAATTTGTCAATTCCTGATCCCCCACACATTGCCGGTATAGCTTATGGCAGCTATGCCAGGGTTTTGCTGTCACCAATTTTAGAACAATTAGAAACAATGCAGACCGATCGAGCATTGGCTATTCCTGTCGCAATCGCGTCGTCAGTAGCCCCTGCTCAAATACCTGGACTAACTCAGCTCGAAGCCGTCCCAGAACTTCTCTGGGAGGCCGTGAGTTTAGCTCGTTCTCTAGTTTCCCAGCTCAAAAATCAGTTGACAGTTGACAGTTGACAGTTGTCAGTTGTTAGTTGTTAGTTATTAATCAAAAAAACTGAAAACTGATAACTAACAACTGTAGTTCGCGATCGCACTTGCGACTTCAGAAACCCGGTTTCTTTCGTGATTTCTCGTTTGTGTTGGCAAAACTCATAGAAATCGGGTTTCGACGCACCGATGCGTAATCCGTGAACTACCAACCGTCCACTGAAAACTGTCAACTGTCCACTGTCCACTGTCAACTGTCACCGAACACACCGAGGCGAATGCAGATTACAGACGACCTCAACAGACTATTAGACATCGTGCCAGATGAGATCCGGCAGCCCTTAGAGCAGCACCCGCAGCGCAACAATCTCATTGAGGTTGTGATGGATTTGGGCCGTCTACCAGAAGCTCGTTTTCCATTCTCGGCCGAATATCTTTCCCAAACACCAGTTTCCAAAGCAGACATCAGCTATTGCATCGATCGAGTCGGCAGCTTCGGCGGCGACAATCGAGCCGGTATCGAGCAAACCCTGCACCGAATTAGCGCCCTTCGTAACCGCAGCGGCGAGATTATCGGCTTGACTTTGAGGGTGGGCCGCGCTGTGTTCGGGACGATCGGGATTATCCGCGATTTGGTGGAAACCGGTCAGTCAATTTTGATGCTCGGCCGCCCCGGAGTCGGCAAAACTACAGCATTACGCGAAATTGCCCGCGTGCTCGCCGATGACTTGCACAAACGAGTAGTCATTATCGACACCTCCAACGAAATCGCCGGAGATGGAGATATTCCGCATCCGGCGATCGGCAGAGCTCGCAGAATGCAAGTTTCCCGTCCCGAACTCCAACACCAAGTCATGATCGAAGCAGTGGAAAACCATATGCCCGAAGTGATCGTGATTGACGAAATCGGCACGGAATTGGAAGCTTTGGCCGCTCGGACGATCGCGGAAAGGGGCGTGCAGTTGGTCGGTACCGCCCACGGGAACCGGCTCGAAAACTTGATGAAAAACCCGACTCTGGCCGATTTAATTGGGGGCATCCAAGCGGTGACGCTGGGAGATGACGAGGCGAGACGGCGCGGTTCTCAAAAGACAGTTTTGGAACGCAAATCACCGCCAACTTTTGAAATTGCCGTCGAAATGCTGGAACGCCAGCGCTGGGTGATCCACGAACGAGTCTCAGAGTCGATCGACACTCTGTTGCGAGGACGCGAACCTTCCCAGCAAACCAGAAGCATCAGCGACACTGGAGAAGTAATTATCGAGCGCGAGTCAGTCGCTCCCCCCGCCCGGTTTCCAGGGATGCCAGCTTCCGCATCAGGCCCCGCTGCGGCATCAGGAATGCGGCCAGTCACACCGATTTCTGGGTGGCGGAGTGCCGGCAAAATGGTACCGATGCCTCCTCAAGGCGAGAAATTCGCGGCTGCTAACGCTGCTAACAGCGCGCCGGCGACTGAGACTAGGTATTTCGAGCAAATGCTTGAAGAATCCCTCTCCGTCGAACCGGTACCGCAGCACCGGGGACGTTATTCCCAGAATGTCGGCCCTAACGGCGAAGATTTGCCGCTCCACGTTTATCCTTACGGCATAGCTCGCCACCAGCTCGAACAGGTGATTTCGACCCTGAACCTGCCGGTGCAGTTGACGAAGGATATTGAAAGTGCTGACGTGGTGTTGGCTTTGCGATCGAACGTGCGGAACCAGTCAAAATTGAGGCAGTTGGCAAAAACTCGCCAAGTTCCCCTGCACACAATTAAAGCCGGCACCATTCCCCACGTAGCGAGAGCTTTGCGGCGTCTGTTGGACATGGATGACCCGGGCACGCCGGAAGTGGCAGACCTCGCCTTATTCGCCCGCAGCGGTAATTCTGACGAGCTCGAAGCTCTCGAAGAAACCCGCTTAGCAGTCGAGCAAATTGTGATTCCCAAGGGACAGCCGGTGGAACTTCTACCTCGTTCTTCCAACGTCCGCAAAATGCAGCACGAACTTGTGGAACACTATCACCTGAAATCCCACAGTTTTGGCGAAGAACCAAACCGCCGCCTGCGGATTTTTCCAGCTTAAACAGTCCTCATGTAGGGTGCGCACTGCGCACCTTACCGGTTACACCGGAATAACATAGAGGAGACGGCAGTGCCGTGTCCCTACAATATTATTTTGGGTAGGGACACGGCACTGCCGTCTCCTAATTTCGGCTCGCAAACTAGCCCTAACCCGCATCTTGTGGTCGATCGACCAAAGATGATAGTATTACTGCCGTTCGTATGATTTTTTTGAATGTGGGTTGACATGAATGATGCACAAATTCAGCTATTTATCGAATTAATTGCGGCTCACATGGGTCTAGAAACTCGCCCGCAAGATCGATCGGGCTTATCTCAAAAACTTTTGACTCGGATGAAAGCTCTAAAAATAGCTTTTCCTGACAAATATTATCAAATCTTAGCCACTCCGAATCACAAAAGTCAAAGCGAATGGCGAGAACTCGCGCTGTTGCTGACAACCAATGAAAGTTATTTCATGCGGGACAAAGGACAGTTTTCGCTCCTGAAAAAAGTTATTTTTCCTGAACTAATCGAGCAGAAGAGAAAACTGCACGAAAAATCAGGAATCAAGCCAACATTGCGAATCTGGAGTGCCGGCTGCTCAACCGGTGAAGAACCTTATTCTCTAGTGATTCTTCTAAAACAGCTAATTCCTGATTGGGAAAAATGGAAAATTATAGTTTTAGGTACTGATATCAATCAAGTCGCCATCGCCAAAGCGCGACGGGGAATTTATAGCCCTTGGTCATTTCGCTTAGTTGAGTCCGAACTGCAAATGCAGTATTTCGAGAAGCGAAAAACAGAGTGGGAAATTGACCGGAAATTACGCGAATTTGTGAGCTTTAGCTGTGTAAATTTAGTAAAAGATAATTTTCCGAATATTTACACAGATATTCACAACATAGATTTAATCTTATGCCGAAATGTTTTTGTTTATTTTGAATCTCAGTATATTTCACAGGTATTGAAAAAATTTGCCAAGACGCTGGGAGATGGAGGATATTTAATGACCGGCCATGCTGAAATTTACAGTCACGTTATGAACGAGTTTCAGGCAAAGGTTTTCCCGGAATCGATTATTTATCAAGTCAAGAATGTCCGAGGAGAGGAACGGGCTAAAATAGAGTCTTTGATAGCACCAACATCCCAGACAAAATCGGCATTTACAGAATCGAGAAAGGTTGAAAAAATTGGTGGTGATAGTCATGAATTTCCCGCTGTATCTATAATTACAGCTAGTTTTAATGACGACAATTTTGGGCATCT
>CASBQF010000263.1 GCA_949127775.1 Oscillatoriales cyanobacterium PMM_0080 | reverse complement strand
GATGAGGAAAATGAGTTGTGATCTTGGTTCCCAACATTTGAGCGCGGGG
The DNA here is from genome assembly GCA_949127775.1 of Oscillatoriales cyanobacterium PMM_0080. GTDB lineage: Bacteria > Cyanobacteriota > Cyanobacteriia > Cyanobacteriales > Microcoleaceae > Microcoleus. The sequence continues at coordinate 47,563 of CASBQF010000263.1, read as the reverse complement.
AATTTTCGTCCAATCTTCGAGACAGGTATTCCAAAACAGAACTACAAAATCATCTCGCAGCAAACAGACGCCGACTGGTACGCTGTCGAGAACTCCAAACTTTTCCTCAATAGTTTTGCTCTCCTGGATCATAGACCCCCGGCAAGTTGATTGATCGCAGCCAACAGTGTGTCAAAGGAACTGACATTGAAAATAAGGATGATATCTCCTTGAATGTGCAGCTTTTCAATAATGAAACGGGTTTGGGCTAATAACACAACTGTATCAGCAGCCAAACCGCCAGATGTCAGCAAACTGGCGATCGTCCCTTCCGTGTAATTGGGGATTGAGTAGTTCAGGCGCTGCTGAAGTACGTTGCTGATTGCACCCATTACCCCGTTGATTACAATATTTCCCACTTCACTCAGCGTACCAATTTTGACCGAATCCAGGTCGTGGGTTCCAACTTCTTCCCCTGTCAGCATCGTCACGAGCGTGGCTGCGCTGTTGGTGGGAAAGACTAGCTGGGCAATGCCTCCAAAGGAGCCAGTAAATTTGAGCTGGACGGCGGAGATTTGCTCGCCGTTGAGGTGCTGCTCTAATTCTGCTTGCACGTCCGCTGGAGACAGGATTTGGAGGTAGGGGATTTGCAAGCGAATGGGAGACTCGATCATGTCGTTCAAAATCCCTGCTGCTTGACCAATCCCGATGTTGACGAGTTCCTGCAAAGCATCGAGCTCTCGATCGCTTAATTTCATGGGGTGCTCTCCTCGCTTGCACCTAGAGCTTTTTTGATCCACCCGATCAGTTCGTCTGAGTTGGGCATTTTGTGTATGACTGCTAGGGCTCCGAGTTCCATGCACTCGGATTTGGTAGTGGATTGAATGTCTGCGGTAATTACGATGACTGGAATCTTGTATCCTCGATCGCGCATAGCTTGCAGGACTTCCCTACCTTCCATTTCCGGCATCAGCAAATCCAACAGCATACAGTTTGGGGTTTTAGTGGTAAGCAGTTCTAGAGCTTCCGGGCCGCTCGCTGCTTCCCAAGTCTCGTATCCTTCTGCTCGCAGGATTTTGCAGATTACCCTGCGAGTCAACCACGAATCTTCGACAACGAGAATTGATGTCACTACGTTCTCCTCCTTCTATTGTTTAAGGCTGACCGGCATTGCAGGTACTGCTTTTGTCTTGATAGTAGTTTAAACTGCCTTCTTGGTGTGCGATCGAGCTTCGTCCCGCCGAATTCCCGTTCTTAAAAACTAACGCATTCAGGCGTGCGATAGTTTACTATCTTCGACTCTGGGAAGAAAAAACCTGGTTTCTGAATGAAACCAGGTTTGCAGGAGCTATATTACTTACAGGGCGGGCGCTCAGTTATAGATTACCAAACGCTTCCGAAGGGACTCAACTCGCCCTTTAGCAGTTACATTGTCTGGCTCGCAGACGAGAGCTTGTTCATATATTTCCAAGGCTTGAGCTGTCAATTTCTTGCGCTCGTAGGCGTGACCTAGATTGTTGAGAGATGTAACGTATTCTGGCTGTAACTTCAGGGCTTCTTTGTACTGGCGGATCGCGATGTCGTACTGTTCTTGCCCGAAGTGTGCAAAACCGAGGGCGTTGTAAACAACGGCTTGATCTTCTTCGCCTTCTAAGTCTTTGGTTTTCAGGGCTTTTTGAAATAGTACGATCGCCTGGGAGTACAGTTTCTTATCTACATAAATACTGCCCAATTCGTAGTATTCCTGTCCTGTTCCTTTTTCTGTAGTCAGCTTATTTTCTAAGCGTTCGAGAGACATTTCCAGCTTCCTAGTTTTGAGAATCTGGCGTACCAGAAACCAAGAAGTGCTTCCCAGTATAACGAGCAGGGCTGACAAGTAAACAATTAGCAACTTACTATCCATGTTTTTTTTTAAATTAAGTAGGTCTGTGGAAGGTTTTATTTATTGTAATGCCTTAGCAATGTCTAAGACTTATCTCTGCAACGGTATAAAAAACACTAAAATGGCGATCGACTAATTAGATCGATATTTCCCAAAAAGCCAGAATCCAGAAGTAAGAACAAAGAAGGAAACTTGGTCTAAATCTCCTAAATTTATCAGGAGTTTTCCTTCTCTGGCAGATAGTTAAATCTTTCTTACCTCTGCTTTCTGTATTATAAAGCCCGATCGAGCTTTCACACTGCGGCTCGGTTTGCCATTTCCACGACTTTACCGAATGTTGCGGGGTCAATGATCGCCATTTGTGCCAGCATTTTGCGGTTGATTTCGATGTTGGCTTTCTTCATGTTGCCGATCAGTTTGCTATAACTCGTACCGTGCGAGCGAGATGCTGCATTGATCCGAGCAATCCACAGGCGGCGGAAGTCGCGTTTGCGTTTTTTGCGATCGCGATAACCATTTCGCAGGGCTTGCATCACCCGTTGGTTAGCTGTGCGGAACTGTTTCGACTGTGCGCCTCGGAATCCCTTGGCTAATTTGAGAATTTTTTTGCGGCGCGCTCTGGCGACATTACCGCGTTTTACCCGTGTCATCGTTGATTACCGTTAAACTTTACAAGTATGGAAGCATTAACCGCACGTTACCATCGTTGGTTTCGTCAATGACGACCAATTTAGACAAGCGGCTTTTGCGAGCTGAACTTTTGTGAGAGAGCAAGTGGCTTTTGTAAGCTTTGCGGCGCACAATTTTACCGGTGCCGGTCGCTCTAAAGCGCTTCGCGGCTGCTTTGCGAGTTTTGAGTTTTGGCATGGACTGGTGTTATTTGGACACAAGCTTCAACCGTATCACGTTTGTGCTACTTTCTGCAAGGGAGATTTGCGGCGATATGTCAGGATGGGCGATCGACCGGCTCTTGACTGTGTGGATGGGCGATCGGTTACGATCTGGGCATGGAGTTTGAGTGGGATGAGTCAAAAGCAGCAGCTAACCTAAAGAAGCACGGTGTCAGCTTTGAAGAAGCCAAAACCGTGTTTGATAATGTGCTGGCAGTTATTTTTGATGATGAAGCTCACTCAGTGGGCCAGAGGCGAGAGATTATTATTGGACACTCCCAAAACAATCGCTTGCTGTTGATTTCTTTCGCCGAACGTTCTAATACCATTCGCATTATCAGTGCCCGTTTAGCCACTCGAAGGGAGCGTGAAGATTATGAACAAAATGCCTTTTGAGGAGTCACAAGATTCAAAGGAAGAACTTCTAGCTGAGTACCAATTTGATTATAAAAAGGCAAAGCCCAACCGCTTTGCGGCTCAAAGTGGAAAGCAACTGCTAAAAGTTGTGGTTTTAGATGAAGATGTAGCTCAAGTTTTTACCACATCAGAGTCTGTTAATAAGGTGCTAAGGGCACTAATGGAGTCAATGCCACAACTTACCGACAGCGACACAGCCTAACAACCCCAGTGCAGCGGACTTGAGATACTAACTGTTGGATGCGATATTGGCTAACTTAGATGTTGTCTTGTATGAACATATTTCAGTTTTTCAGCCCTCAGCCTCCAGATTTACTGTCTGTCACTATTGAAGGTGAGCGGCTACGATTAGTTGCTATCTCTGATGAATTTGAACAGGATATATTTCAAGAGTTCACCAGTGAAATTACACTCTATATGTTTCCATCACCTCGTAAGGATATTGAAGAAACACGCAGTTTCATAGTCGAAAGTAGGCGTAGTATGCAAGCGGGTAATAACTTAGTGTTCGCCATCTTATCCCAAAAAAAAGGAGAGTTTCTTGGCTGCTGTGGTCTTCATGGCGAAGGTAAAGTCAGAACACCAGAACTTGGTATTTGGCTTAAAAAGAGTGCCCACGGAAGTTATTATGGTCGAGAAGCTATTCAAGCACTGGTTAACTGGTCACGGAATAATATAGATTTCGACTACTTGATTTATCCAGTCGATCGCAAAAACATCGCAAGTTCCAAAATTCCTGAATTTTTGGGTGGTGAGATTGTGGGTGAGTTGAAGCTTGAAACTCCGAATGGCAAAATCTTAGATGAGGTAGTTTACAAGATTGACAGAGTGAATAAGTAGGTGGGTGCAAATAAACCTGGGTATGTAACCGAATGTAAAGCTGCCAGAACCGTAAGCGAATTACTTCGTTTCACTCGCTGCGTCCAGGACTTATGTATTTTCCCACTCATCTACTTAGTATCATCTAATGAATTGAGTTACGGCAGTCTAACAACCAATGCAGTGGATTGATGAAAGCCGCTGGTGCTGAGTTTGAGGTTATCTGCCGCTGCTAATTTTAGCAGGTAATATTGCTAGCCTTAAGACTATAATTAGACATAGTTTAGATCAAAACAAACTTATGCAAGTTCTAGCAGCTAAATCCTATACAGAGTATCGCAACAATACTTACTGGGTGAAAGGGACTCGGATTGCCATTGACTCAGTTGTTTGTGCTTTCCAAAAAGGGGAATCGCCTGAAAGCATTGTTCAATCATTTCCCTTGCTGACTCTCGAACAAGTTTATGGATCGATCGCCTTCTATCTAGCAAATCGTACTGAAATCGATGCTTACCTGGGGGCAGAAGAAGCCGCATTTGATGCGATGCCTCAACCGCTACAGTCTACAGATCCTGCTTTGTACAACAAATTAATCGCAGCAAAGACAACAAGACAGCAGGTGAAATCGTGAATGTTCGTTACCAAGCTGATGCTGATTTGAATCATGCGATCGTCACAGGAGTTTTACGACGAGAATCCGCAGTTGACTTCCAATCCGCTTTTGTAGCCGGACTAGAAGGCGTTAAAGATTCAGATGTATTGGTGATTGCAGCACAGCAGCAGCGTGTGCTTGTTAGCCACGATCGCAAGACGATGCCAACAGAGTTTGCTGCATTCATAACAAACAGCCTGCATCGCAGGAGTCATTATCGTTTCAAGAAGGATACCGATAGAAGTTATTATCGAAGAATTGTTAATAATTTGGGCGGTATCTAGTGCTGAAGAATGGGTCGATCGCATTGCAAAACTCCCCCTCTGATACAAGCTAAAAATCCTGTGGTTATTTTTTTTATTTTTAGTTGAAAGCCGATCGCCCTAACCATCGCGAACCATCCACACCAACATCCCCAGCAACGGCTCCACAGGTGGCACAGCATAGTCATTGAGGTCAATTGTCAGAGTTTTTTCCTCCAACTTCAAAAATCTCCAAGCAGTACCGCTGCTGACACTTCCGTAGATTGTGCCGATCGCAATATTGTTAATTTCATTAAACTTTTGAGCCGCCACCATTTCGGCCGCGCACTGTCCCAAACCAACTTTTAAATCGGCTTTTTTCGCTTCAACAATCACAATCGCGGGCGCTTCGATTAATATTTGTTCGGGAGAGCGACTAATTAAAAAATCGCAAACTCCGCTCAATCCCAACTCCGGCTCTACAGTAAAATCTTCTCCAGAAAATAGACTCACTTGCCGCAGTAAAATCTTTCTGACTTCGACTAAAATTGGACTAATAATCAGTTCCGATCGCGCTTTTTCTGAACCCGTAGCTGTAGCCAGTGGCAATCCTTCAATTAAGGATTCACTCAAATATACACTAGGAGCGATCGGCTCAGTTGGCGGCAGAAATCGCCCTGCTTCTACGGTTGTTAAGCCAAAATCCCGTTTAGCTTTTTTAAGCGTAAATTCACTGTAGGACATTCAACATTACCTATTTTATTGATATAATTTTATGAATAGTTCAACAAACGTAGGTTGCGCAATGCGCACATTCCTGGTTAAATTTGAAAATCATGGAATACAGCGATTTTACACTACGAAAGGTTAAGCAAAGCTTCGGATTGACCGCAGTTGAAGGTGGGCGCTTTTTGCCGGAAGTTGAACCTATCGCACCCAGTGCCATTTTAGCAGGTTTGTTGGAAGATACAGTGCCTTGGGCGATCGCAGTAGGAACAGAAAAAGCTAAATCCGAAGCAATCATCGCTCCCGTACTTTTGGAAGTAAAAAGACTGCTAAACCGCCAAATCAGCCTATTTTCCGGCACGGATTTTACAGTCGATAGCGCGGCGGGATTAAATGGAGTTTGCGATTTTTTAATTAGTCGCTCTCCCGAACAATTTGAGATAGAAGCACCAGCTATTGTGTTAGTAGAAGCGAAGCGAGATAACATTAACAGTGGTTTGGGACAGTGCATTGCCGAAATGATAGCGGCTCAAAGATTTAATGAAATTAATAGTAACTCAATTCCGACCATTTACGGTTCATTAACTACCGGCACTGCTTGGAGATTTCTCAAATTGGAAGGGCAAATTGTGACCATTGATGTTAGAGATTATCCATTTCCACCTGTTGAGATAATTTTGGGAATGCTTGTCTGGATGGTGCAAAATAGTTGATCAGCGCTGCTCTCGGTACAAGCGGAGTGCGTAATTTCCAGCAACAGTAGCCTGCAATTCTCTAATTACTGATGCCATATCGATCGGCAATTCCTCAATTTTAGCCACCAAAACCGGATGTTCCAGGGGCTGCAACACTGGAGCAGCTAATGCGGCAAAAGTCAAGTCTGCGGCCGATAATCGATCGCCAGCTAAATAAGGGCGATCGTCTGCTAATCTTTGATTGACTATCTCGAAAACTTCCCGAATCCCTTGCAGCGAAAGGGCTGCTGACTCTGCTGTAATATTGTAGACTTGCCGCACTTTGGCACTAATCAACGGAAAGGCTATTTCAAACCCTATTCGCTCAAGTACGGGGGTACTGTTGCACCAAGCTCTTCGCATTGTTTTGCGATCGCCCGATCGATAAAAATATCCCCAATTTCGAGTATCCACTCCCAGTTTAGCATCAAATAACTCTTCAAGTTCTTCGACTTCTTGGCGCATTTCTGCATTTGTCGGATACAAATACTGACCTGATGAACTGATTGTATCGAGGTAATGTAAAATATCTGTTGAATCTGTAAAATTGCCAGATTTGGTAACTAAAACGGGAACGCTGCTGCCTCCGTGTTTGATGGTAGCCGATCGATGAAAAGGTGGTACGTGTCTTTCTTCAATGTAGGGAATTTTTAGCAAGTCAAGGGCCCACCGCACTTTCTCGCAGTAGTGACTGATGGGGATGGTGATGAAGCGGACAACTTCGATATTGGCAATTTTTGAATGATTCATAAAGTAATTTAGTTCTGTAAATGTTTGCATTCTTTTGGCTTTGGCATTATTGACAATGCGGAAAATCAAAGAAATGAAGTGCTTAATGTAAACAGTATTTTAGGTGAAGATTTATCTATTTACCGCTGTGCAAAGTATGCTTCAGAAAACTCAGATGGAATCGCCACTGGTTTGCGAGTTGATAGTTCAATAAAACAACCAGATTGTTGGGCGATGGCAGCGACTTTACCAGCTACAATTATTTCAGCATCCATCATCCATTTGAGCGATTTCATTTTACTCATCCAAATTTTACCAGTTGGTTTATCGAAAATATTAATCGGCTGCTTGTATTCAATTGCTGTTTTTACCAACATCGGAGCTACACCATTTTCTAGCATTTTCTGTACTGGAAAATAAGCATCAGCAAGTGCGATCCGCAAGTCTTCCAACCAGCGGATATAAACAATATTGCTGACGATTCCCGCAAAGTCGATATCGTAAGTTTGTACGGGAAAGCTTAATTCTATTTCCAAAGGTCTTTTCTGTTCGCTGGATGCTTGCATTTTGGGTACTCTCAGTCTATTTTTAATGATTGCAAAACTGCCTCGCTTGGGGAGGAAAATTGAAGATAGAGCCTAGTAGCTGTACGTTCGCTCATTTTTTCTAGTGTCTCAAGAATTAATATCTGACAATATTACGCTATATATAGCGTGATATTGTCTCTGACTAGAGCCACTTAATCAAGCAGGGATATATGCACATATTTCGAGGTATGTCAACAATTTTCTTGATGTCTGTAATGCCTATTCTCTGGTAGATAATTCCGATCAGTCGATCAAAATGAGCGAACGTACAGTAGTAGCGAGGAGAAATTGCTCTTTTGAGACCGAAAGGTCTGTTTGATAACAAAAAAAAATCCGGTTCTAAAGTTGACTGTCGAGATATCGGTGCAAATGCTCAATGGCTCTCTTGACATGAATTGCATCTCCGTAAAGTTTACTCATCATCACGGCTCCTTCGAGCGTGGAAATCACAATAGTTGCGATGACATCGGCTTCGACATTTTCTCGAACTTCGCCTTTAGCAATTCCTTTGTTAATAATTTTGCAAATCAAAGCGCGCCAACCATCCATTGCTATTTGCACCCGCTGACGCAAAGCTGGATGAGCATCATCGCTTTCAACTGCTGTATTTAACAGGGGACAGCCGCCGGGTATTGGAGGATTTTCGGCAAACGTGCTAAATAAAGATATAACAGCTTTTAGCCGATCGACCGAATTGTGTTTTCCTTTCAAAGCCCGGAGATATTCTTTGCGCATACATTCAGCAGCAAAGTCAAAAGCTTGCAGGGCTAACTCATCTTTACTTTTGAAATGGTTGTAAATTCCTCCTTTTTGCAAGCCTGTAACGCGCATGATGTCAGACATAGAAGAACCCGAGTAGCCGTACTGATTGAACAGTGCTGCGGCTTCTCTGAGAATTTTCTCTCTGGTTTCTTGAGCTTTTGACATTTTGAGCGGTGCTGACAGACCTATCGGTCTTTTTTGAAGAATAGCAGAGATGAGTGGGGATGGCAAGGGGCGATCGCAAATTCACAAAATTCATACGATCCCCAGTGAATTACCCATAGTCAAATTGGTTCGTAGTGAGGAATGCGAGTCCGCATCCATCAAAGGACTAAAGTCCGAACGATCAAACCAATATGGTCATTCTCTGCGACCATGATATTACACCAAAAGTCGAAATTTTTACGTTTAATCTCAAAAAAAAATAGGCTAGCCATATTAGCGCCTATCTCAATCAATATTTTAATGGCTCCCCGCAACGCCGTCTTACCTCAGCTTTTGACCTGGTATTTTACCAGGTGGGCACCGTTGGCTCGGACTTAAAGTTTCTGGGTACAAGCCCAGTTTACTGCTGTCCAAACATCTTGATTCCCGAGAGTTAAGAGTTATAGATCAAAAAAACATTATTGGCAGTCACCAACGTCGCAGTAGAACCTTTATTTAATATACAGCAACTAACTAGATTTTGGCAAGCTCCGAGCAATTTAACTTGTATACCAGATGGATTCTACGGTTTGAGCGATCGCACTAGCTGACTTTCCGGCATTCTGCGCCAATTCCCGATCGAGCAAGACAGTAACGTGACCCAGTTTACGACCTGGACGCGATACTTTTTTACCATACCAATGCACAAAAGCACCGCTAATTTGTGCCAGTTGTTGGCGCTTCTCTAAATAATCAGACTCAGCCGACTCGTAGCCCAGCAAATTTACCATGACAGCACCAGCAGAGTTCAAATCGCAATTGCCTAAAGGCAGTTGACAAACTGCGCGCAAATGTTGTTCAAATTGTGAAGTTTCGCAAGCATCGATGGTAAAATGTCCCGAGTTGTGGGTGCGAGGGGCAATTTCATTGACTAACAGTTTATTGTCGCTAGTTAAAAATAGTTCAATGCCGAATACGCCGACAGCTTCTAAGCTGTTGAGGAGAGTACGGACGATCGCCTCAGCCTCACTTTTCACATCTAAACTAATCTGGGCCGGTGCAATCACCAGGCGGCAAACCTGATTTTCCTGTTGGGTTTCGACGATCGGGTAAATCGCCATTTCCCCATTTGCCGATCGAGCGGCAATCACTGCCAACTCGCGATCGAACGGCACAAACTTTTCCACCAGCAAAGACTGGCCTTTAAGTTTCGCACGAATTGACTCAAAACTCTCGCGATCGTTGACAATAAAAGTACCTTGCCCGTCATAACCGTGACGGCGAACTTTGACCACAAACGGAAAGTCGATCGGCAAATCCGCGCTGCAATCCCATGCCCAAAACCCGGGAGTTGGCAAACCCAAACCTTTTAAATAACAGCGCTGCACGTACTTATCCAACAAAGGATCTAGCGACGACAAACTCGGCTGAAATAACACACCTTGCCGTTCTAAAGTGCGCAAACCATCCAAATCCACAAACTCATTTTCAAAAGTAATAACATCAGAACGAGCGGCTAATTCAGCGGTAGCATTAATATCATCAATAGCAGCCAAAACAGCACCCGCAGCAACAGAAACAGCCGGGTCAGTAGCATCAGGAGTTTGCACTACCAATTCGATACCCAGCGCCCTAGCAGCATCCCCCATCATCGCAGCTAGCTGGCCGCCTCCGACAACGCCCACCCGCTTAAATTTGGCAGACGAACTCGCAGCGGTTTCGGTAAATTTCATCTAAGTAATTTTCATTATGTTAACCAGAATATTTTATAGCAAAAAGTACCGCATTGACATCCACCCCGACCGTCGCGGACGGGGATTCTCAAACCTCACGATTTGAATTTCTGCTTCTTAGCAACTGCCTCCACTCTCAAAGAGATTTGGTCTTATGTTCACTCCACAGACTAACCCCGCAAGCCCTGCGGTTTTATGTGTCGAATACCAACAAAAATCTTTGTTGTTTGATTCTAGGGTTGGACTGCCCATTGCCCTGTCCTCTTTTCCCGGTCTACCTATTTTTCTTTCCCGTTGCGGTTGTCGCAAACTTATTAATTAGGGTTTATGTTCACATAGTCGCGGGTGGGTCATTGACAAGTTATATTGTAACACAAAGCCGTCCTAAAAGGACGGGGTTTCTACCCAATTTTTCGATGAATATCCTGTAGGGGCTCTCCTCACAAACAATATATAACAAGTACCAACAATCTCAATAAACCCGCCCGCCCCAACAGTAAATCGCAATCTACCTCTTAAAGTAAAAATATTGAATCAAAGAATAACCGCAGCATCCTGGATCTGGGAAAGTTTTCGATCGTGGCACTGGTTGACCCATTATCAAACATCATTAGATCCCCAGCCCTCCAGAAAAGTGCCACATCTAGCAATTCCGTAGCGCCAAGCATGGCATAATTGACAGCACTGCAAAAAAGCAGATAAATAAATATCAACACTGCAAAGTGGCCATTCAGGCAAAAAAATTATAGGTGGGGATACTGTGAAAGTTTTGGTTGTGGGGAACGGAGGTCGCGAACACGCGATCGCCAAAAAATTGCTTGAATCTACGCGGGTTAAACAGGTATTCTGCGTACCGGGCAACGGTGGCACAGCTACCACCAAAGGCTGTCAAAATCTGTCGCTCAATATCGACGACTTCCAAGGCATGGAGCGCTTTGTGATGGTCAACAACATCGGACTCATCATCGTCGGGCCCGAACTTCCCCTATCGCTAGGCATCGTTGACTACTTCCAACAGCGAAAACTGATGATTTTTGGCCCCACCCAAGCCGGAGCCCAAATTGAATCCAGCAAATCCTGGGCCAAAGAATTGATGCTCGAAGCAGGCATCCCAACGCCCAAAGCTGCCGTATTTACCAAAGCAGATGCAGCCAAAGCTTATGTTGTGGAGCAAGGAATTCCGATCGTCATCAAAGCAGACGGACTCGCATCAGGCAAAGGAGTCACGGTAGCCACTACCATCAAAATGGCTAACAGTGCCATTAACAGTATTTTTCGAGGCGAATTCGGCAGTGACAACATCCGAGTCGTTGTCGAAGAATTTGTGACAGGCCAAGAAATATCGATTCTCGCCCTCACCGACGGCGTTACAGTGGAGCCGCTGCTGCCGGCCCAAGACCACAAATCGATCGGCGAAGGCGACACGGGAGCCAACACCGGCGGTATGGGAGCCTACGCCCCAGCGCCCATTGTCACCCCCGAACTCATGGAGAGAATTCAAACAGAAATTCTCGAACCCACCCTCGCAGCTCTACAAAAATACAAAATTGACTACCGGGGCGTCCTCTACGCAGGTTTAATGATTACGCCAGAAGGAGATCCCACAGTCTTAGAATTTAACTGCCGCTTTGGAGATCCCGAAACTCAAGCGGTTTTATCTTTGCTAGAAACTCCTCTGGAAGATTTGCTGCTGGCTTGTTGTCAGCAGCGTCTAGGTGAATATTCCAACATTCGCTGGAAGTCGGGGGCATCTGTTTGCGTAGTTTTGGCTTCTGGGGGCTATCCTGGAAGTTACCAAAAAGGCAAAGTTATTTCGGGAATCGAGGAAGCTGAAGCCAAAGGGGCAGAAGTGTTTCACGCTGGGACTCAGTTGAAACAGCAGTTAGTCACCGACGGCGGCCGCGTTTTGGGTGTGACTGCGACGGGAGAAACTTTGGAACAAGCTATTTCCAAAGCTTATGGAGCAGTAGATTGTATCCAATTTGAAGGGGTATACTGCCGCCGGGACATCGGCCGCCGAGCACTGGGGGATAAAAATTAGGAATTGCGTGTGACTATCGATCGCGATCGCGAAGCCAAGCAATCTCAAAGTAGAAGTGTAACAATGAAGTTTGGTATCTGAGGCGGTGGCGGTAGCGGACAAGTCGCAGCCGAAAATTCGATCGAGAATAAACTGAATTAATCTTGCTTTTAATATTGAATTAGTAAAATGTTGGCCATACTAAACAAAATCGGAGAAATTATTGCTCGCTGGTGGTCGGACTTTACCCTCCAGACTCGCCTGATGGCCGGTGCTACCCTCGTAGTTTCGTTAATTATGAGCGGCCTAACATTTTGGGCCGTGAATACTATCCAGCAAGATGCCAGACTTAACGATACTCGCTACGGTCGCGACCTGGGCTTGCTGTTATCGGCAAATGTAGCGCCGTTGATTGCGAAAAACGATCGCTCTGAAGTCGCCCGCTTTTCCCGCCAATTTTATAGCAGCACCACCAGCGTCCGCTATATGCTGTACGCCGACGAAGCAGGAGATATTTTCCTGGGGATACCCTTCTCGGAATCGGAAGTGCAAACTTCCCTGACACTGCGCCGCCAAATTAAACTCCCGGATAATTTTATCGCCGACATTGAAGCGAGAAATTTAACTTCTTTGCCTTTGGTGCGGCAGCACTTGACTCCAGACGGAGAAGTGACTGATGTATTTGTGCCACTAATTCATGACGACAAGTATTTGGGGGTGCTGGCGATCGGCATTAACCCAAATCCCGCCGCCGTTATCTCTTCAAATCTGACTAGGGATGTCACTTTAGCAGTATTTGTCACCATTTGGGTGATGGTTATTTTGGGCGCTGTATTTAACGCCCTGACAATTACTCACCCGATCAAACAATTAGTTTTTGGGGTCAAAAACATCGCGGGCGGGAATTTTAAGCAGCGAGTTGACCTGCCTTTGGGGGGAGAATTGGGCGAGTTGATTGGCAGTTTTAACGAAATGGCCGAGAAACTAGAAAGTTATGAAGAACAAAATATTGAAGAGTTGACAGCAGAAAAAGCGAAGTTAGAAACTTTGGTTTCAACTATTGCTGACGGGGCGCTGTTGTTGGATGCAAATTTGCAGGTGATGTTAGTCAACCCGACAGGCAGGCGCATTTTTGGATGGGAAGGTAAAAATGCGATCGGAGTCAATGTCTTGCAAATTTTACCTACTCAAGTCCAGCGGGAGTTGGCAAGACCACTGTACGACATAGCTGCGGGCGTGAGCGAAGGCGGTGAATTTCGCATCTCGATCAGCGAACCAGTCAACCGTACCATGCGGATTGTTTTAACTACTGTCATTCTGCACAAAGCATCCGACGCCGAACCACTGTGCAAAAGCTGCGTCCGCGATGAGGAAAATACCTGTACCGAGTCGCAACGCCCGATCGCGGTAGAGTGTACTTTCTACGAACAAACCCCGAAGCATCAAGGTTCCGGGCAGTACCGAGAAAGTCTCAAAGGCATTGCCATGACAGTCCAAGACATCACTCGCGAAGTAGAACTAAATGAGGCTAAAAGCAATTTTATCAGCAATGTTTCTCACGAATTGAGAACACCTTTGTTTAATATCAAATCTTTTATTGAAACTCTCTATGAATACGGAGAAGACCTTCAAGAAAGCGAGCGCAAGGAATTCCTAGAAATTGCCAATCGAGAGACCGATCGCCTCACCCGTTTAGTTAACGACGTGTTAGACTTATCGCGGTTGGAATCCTGCCGAGTTTATCACCTAGACGCTGTTGATTTGCCGCAAGCTGTGGAACAAACCCTGCGGACTTATCAGTTAAATGCTAGGGATAAAGGAATAGAATTAGAGCAAGATGTCGATCCATTATTGCCACCAGCTTTAGGTCATTACGATTTGCTGCTACAAGTATTTGCAAATTTAGTCGGAAATGCCTTGAAATTTACCGAATCCGGTGGCAAGGTAGGAATTCGAGCGTATTTGGTAGAGCCGGAGGCTGCAACCCACAAAGACGGCGCATCCGGGAACCACAATTTGCCAGAGAATGGTAGACATTTTCCGATAGTGCGGATCGAAATTTCTGATACTGGAATGGGCATAGATCCCAAAGACCAACAAGCAATTTTTGAGCGCTTTTTCCGAGTAGAAAACCGAGTGCATACTCTGGAAGGAACCGGATTGGGTCTTTCTATTGTCAGAAACATTATTGACAAACACCACACTAAAATTAATATAGTTAGTGAAGTTAATGTGGGTACGACTTTCTCGTTTGACTTACCAGTTTATGAGCCGAAACAAGCACTAGAAATGGAACATTCTTGGCCAGTCGAAGTAAAGGTAGAAAATGAAACTGCGGTCAGTTAGTAAGGTGCGTGGGATGTCCCGCTCGTTCTTTCTGGACGGGCGGGACATCCCACTTTCCTTGTGTAAATTATTTCATTCGAGATCATTAGGCTAATTAAGCCATAACAGAAATTGCCTTAGCCTTGAGCGATGGTTCTGGAATAAGTTGACCATCCTCTCGGAGGGTGTCAATATAAAGCTCAATTGCTTCTTTAATATTACTTTCTGTTTCTTCAAGTGTCTTACCTGTAGAAATACAACCAGGCAAATCTGGAACATAAGCTGAATAGTTAGTGCCAGCCCATTCAAAAATTACAATATATTCTTTCATTATTCGTCCTCTAGTTGTGCTTGTTTCCAAATACTTTTGAGAGTTCCAATGGCGACTTCATCGGAAAAACTACCCGGTACAACTACGATACCGGATTTTTCAGGATGCTTCAGGACTCGATGACTTCCTCGCATTCTTGCTTCATACCATCCATCCGCTTCTAATCGCTTGAGTACCTCACGAATTTTCATTACTTGTCCTTTATGTTTTAAATTTTTCTAATACTGACTATTTTTCCTACTCATAAACAAGGAAAAATCTGTTTACAATTTGCTTAAAATCATCTGCTGTCAAGCCGCACAAATGGGGAGTGTATTTCTGGATAGAGAGATGAAGCCCGATCGCACATTTCCCCAATTTTCTCTCTTGTCCTAACGGTGCAAACGGAATTAATATCACTGGATGACGTAAAGTAGGGACACGGCAATGCCGTGTCCTCCCTTATTTAAGAAAGAGTTTTCCGAGCACGTTCCGATCGCTCTTCTGCGGTATCCATAACATCTGCCATTTTGTCCACCATTTCCCCGGGATAATTTTCGAGTACCCGAGTAGAAAGGGAAATTCGGCCGCGACTTTGATCGAGGTCAACAACCACGGCTTTCAGCGGTTGGCCAGGGGCAAAAACTTGTCCGAGGTTCTCAATATATTTTTGGCTGACTTGCTTGATGTGCAGCAAACCGCTAACTCCTTCCAAGTCTACAAACACGCCAAAAGGCTTGATGCTGCTGACTGTTCCTTCCACCAACTGGCCGATTTGCAACTGAGTGAAAGCGTTCGATTGAATTGCCATCCGCTGGGAAAGTACCAGTTTTTCGCGTTCGCGATCGACCTCCAAGAAATTCACAGTCAAAGATTGACCGATCAGCGATTCCATGTTATCGCGTTGCGCCAAGTGCGATCGGGGAATAAAACCGCGCATTCCCTCAACATCCACCGTCACACCGCCCTTATTCGCCCCAGAAACCCGCACCTGAAGCACCTTACCTGTTTCCTGCAATTGAACCAAATCTTCCCAAGCTTGCTGAATTTGCAACTGTCGCAGAGACAAAGTAACTTGCCCATTGGCATCTTGTTCGCGGATAATTAAAAAGTCCTGTTCCTCATCCAGCGGAACCACTTCCGACAAATCCGTAATTGTTCTCAAAGCAGCCTCTTCGATCGGCAAAAAAGCCGAAGACTTGCCGCCGATATCAACATACGCGCCGTTTGAGTCGTGCTCGAACACTTTACCACGCACTACTTGTCCCTTTTGAAACTCATAATTGTGCTGTTCGAGGGCTTTAGCAAAATCATCCATTGAAAAAGATGGTGTTGCGCTTTGAGAACCTGTAGATTTGGAATTCATGTCAGTTTAGTTGTCAGTAATTTAGTTGTAAGTTGACAGTTGTAAGTTGACAGTTGTCAGTTGTCAGTTGATAGTTGTCAGTTGTTGAAGGAAGAAGAAAGATATTCTCCTATTCTCTCACTCTCCCCATTTTCCCATTTTCCCATCTTCCTCGGGGGCGGGCACGGGGGCACCGCCCCTACAAACATCATCTCCAACTCTCTAAGCTGGTTGAAGTTCCTGATGAAATAGCTGCTTCACCTGCACCCAAGATTCGGCTGCTGCGGTAGCGTCGTAACTGCCGCGATGGTCGCAGAAAAAGCCATGATCGGCATTGTAGCGGAAAATTTGGTGAGGAATTGTGTGTTTTTGCAATTCTGCGGCGATTTGGTCAATTTGTTCTTTGGGAATGCTGGCGTCTTGAGTGCCGTAAAAGGCGTAGAGAGTGCCTTGAATGTCGGCTGTACGATCGATCGTCGGGGCTCCACCACCGGGGGTAATAGTCGCGATACCAGCGCCGTAGAACGACGCTGTAGCCTTGATTTCGGGCAAAGTAGCGGCGAGGTAGGCGACGTGTCCGCCAAAGCAGAAACCGATGCAGCCAAAACCTTGCTGTTGGACGGATGGTAAGGTTTTGAGGTAATTGATGGTGGCTTGGATGTCGCTCAGCAGTTGGGATGCGGTAGTTTGTTCCTTGTATTCTCTGCCGATTTTGATGGATTCGGGGGTGTAGCCGGTTTCAAAGCCGGGGGCTTGACGTTGGTAGATGGCTGGGGCGATCGCCACATATCCTTCCCTTGCTATTCTGTCGGTAACTTCGCGAATGTGCGAGTTGACACCAAAGATTTCTTGAATCACAATCACTGCGGGAAATTCGCCGGAGGTGGCGGGTTGGGCTAGATAAGCAGCGATTTGCAAATCTCCGTTGGGAATTGTGACATTAGCTGTGCGAATTTCTGGGTTAGGCATAATGAGTTTTAGTGTAATCTTATTTCATTTGTGAATTAGATTTTTTTTCTAACCGCAGAGGGCGCAGAGGGCGCAGAGGAAGAAAAGAGAAGAAAAGAAAAGAAAAGAGAGGGCGGGTTTTGTACAGATATTGTTGGCATTATACCAAATCTTGGGCTAAACCCGCCCCTACAGGTATGGTGTTTTTGCGAAATCCCTTCTTCTGCTTCGCGTCCTTCGCGTCTTCGCGGTTCGTCCATAAATCTATTTTACAACATCACATTTCCCGGAAATCTCTGTTTCAGAACAGGCATCACCGGACAAGGTTTTTGTTCCTGCAAATTCTCCGGTTTGTTCCAAGTGAAAGGCCCTTTTTTCTCCGCCGCCATCCACAGCAAACTTTTTGCCCGCGTCATCGCCACATATAGCAATCGGAACTCTTCTGCTGTTTTCAAATAACCTGCTTGTTCCCATGCTTCCCCGAGATTTGGCAAAGGATATTTTTCGTGCAAACTCGCTCGAATTTGCGCTCTTGCTACCTCTGCTAAAGTGAAATCTCCTAAAAATCTGGCTTGTGGTAAAACTCGCAAACTTCCGGGGATAGTTTGGTCGTGCAAAAATGGTAGAAACACACAATCCCAATCCAATCCTTTGGCTTTGTGCATGGTAATAATTGTTAGTTGACCTTTGCTGGTATAGCGTTCTTCTATTTTGTCATCTGCATCCACAGGTTCAAATCTTTCGGAGCTCACAATTTCGCTCAGCACTTCTAAAATGTTGCTCATTAAATTGTTGCCGGCGGTTTGGATTGCTACTCTTTCTGCTAATTTGTCGGCGGTTGCTAATTCTGTTTGGTCGTATTGCAGCGCTAAGGCTAAAAATGAGATGATTTGATAGGGCGGTAATTCTAAGCGGGCTTGCAGCAAACCGCAGCAAAAATAGCGACATTTGCGAACGGGATCTGACTGTTTCGGGTCTAGCGGGCCTGGGTACAGGAATTGTTCGGGGCTGGTGGCAAAGGCATTGTAGTCTTGTTTGGGGATGAGTTGCCGATCGCTCAAAATCTTTAAGGCTGCTTTCAGGTAATCTGGTGAGTGCGGGCGATCGAGAAATTGCAGCAATGTTAAGATTTCCCAAGGCACTTGAGAATGTCTGTCTCGCTCTCCGACATCCTCAATTTTAATCCCGTATTTCCGCAAATCAAAGCTTAATCCGTGTTTTTGCGGATTTTCCAGGACTTCTTTGAGAAACTTGCCTTGTTTGTTTTCTCGCACCAAAACAGCCATTGATTTGAGATTTTCTACTGGCAATTTTGGGCGAGTTTCTTCACTGCTCGATTCATCACGAGAATCAAGATTTTGGTTATAACTTTCCCATTCAAAGTCCGCTGGTAGAAACTCCTCAACCAAGTCAACTATCCGCTTACCAATCAATTCAACTGTATGATAAATATCGCGGGGAGTATGCAATTCTAAGCCGCGGCCGATGGGAGTGGGATTTGCATCTTTTTGCGGATCGTCGCTGGGAACCGGCTTGATAGTTTGGTCACGAAAAGGCTGTTCGGTTCCCGCTAATTCGGAGCGATTTACCCATTGCAACATAAAGTTAGCTGCGTCGATAATCACCTGGGTGCTGCGGCCTGCACTATCCATAGTTGCTAACTTATTTTCAACTTCGCAGTCGTCACAAAATTTGTTAAAATAAATCGGATCGGCAGGAGTGAAAGTAGAATTAATCGCTTGATTTGGATCGCCAACTCTGATAAAATTGGGAGGTGAATTAGGAAGGTCTGGATCTTGAGCTAATATTTCCAAAAGTTCAGTCTGCAAAGGTGTAGAATCCTGGGCTTCGTCCTCAAAAACCGCAAATACTTGTTTTTGCTCGATCGCCCTTGCTCCCGGATTGTCCAACACCCGCAAAGCTGCTAAAATCATCTCGTCATAATCGATGAATTCCCGACTCCTCAACAAAGCCTGATATTTTTGATATAAACCCCCAGCTACCGCTAAAATTTCATAACCGTCCCCAGTATCAACAGCGTTCATTTCTAACAACTCTTCGGGAGATAAACCAGAGGATTTCGCCTCGTGAATCACAGTTTTAGCTAACTGCGGCAAAATCTCCGTCCGCAAAACCGATTGTCGCCGCAATCTCTCCGTTTCCTCCCCATCGAATTGCTGTCCTTCCAGCAAAACTTGATATCTGCGGGGATTTTCTGCCATCCAAAGTTCTACACAAGTGCGAATTAATCGATGACTTTGAGTTGGAGTAACTAAAGTTGAATTTTCGAGATTCAAACCCGATAAATCGGGATGACGCATCGCAATATTTAAGGCTAAACCGTGCAAAGTGTGGACGGCAAAACCGCCTTGATATAAAGACAATTGTTGCAGTCTGGCGCGAATTTTAGCTTTAATGTTAGCAGCAGCCGATCGCGTAAACGTCACCACAATTAACTGACGGCGGTTGTAAAGTCGGTTGCGGGCGATCGCAATTGCCGACGCAGCAGCCATTCCCGTAGACTTCCCGGCCCCGGGAACCGCCGAAACCGCAAGGGGGCCGCCTTGCCAATCTGCCATCTCGTGCTGCCCCGCACGCAAGCTTTCGCGAATTTTAAGGCAAGCTTGTTCTCGCAAAACAGCGACATCCGGGCGATCGATCTCGGTAGTCGATCGGCTAAAATCAGGATCAAATTCATCTGTCATTATTACATCCGCGTTTATCTGCGTTTATCTGCGGTTAAAAATCAAAAAATCTTCAACCTCTACCGTTTCCATTTCGGTATCGGCTAAACTAACGCTATCTATTCGAGCTTAAATTAAAACCAGCATAAAATTCAATACCCAAACCTTTTTACAGGAAAAAACCCAATGAAAACTCACCTCAAAACCAATTTTCCTCCACACCAGCCAAACCTAGCCAATAACAGTACAACTCGATTTGCTATCGTGGCATTCTTAACTTTATCATCCGCCATTGCTTTGCCGAGCTGTGCTTCGTCGCCCAACACTCTCAGCGCCGCACCTTCGGCGAGCGGTAAAAACCAAATTGCCGCACCAGCTCCCCAATCCGCACCCGCAGCAGAGCGAGCAGGCGCATCGTCAAAAGTTGCTGCTGACACCGCAAAAAAAACAGCCGCAGAAACGACCGCAACTGCTCCCCAACTGATTAAAAAAGCCGAAATGAGTGTAGTTGTCAAATCAATTGACACCAGCACTAAATCTGTCACCGAGATTGTGAAAAAACAGCAAGGCGATATCTTGGCTTTCCAAAACCAAAAGCCGCCGGATTCTAGTGTGCGCCAAACCGCAACCTTGCAGATTCGTGTCCCTCAAGAAAAGTTAGAAACTACTTTAAATGCTTTAGCAAAACTCGGAAGTGTAGAAAACCAAGGGCTGACGGCTGAGGATGTTAGCGATCAATTAGTTGATAATGATGCTAGGTTGAAAAACCTCCGCAAATCGGAAGAAGTTGTGTTAAAAATTATGGAGCGATCCGGCTCTGTTGGCGACGTGCTAAAAGCTTCTGAGCAGTTGAGTACGATTCGGGAGTCGATCGAGCGCATCGACGCTCAGTTAAAAAGTTTGCGGAATCAAGTAGCCTATTCAACTATTAACTTAACTTTAGAAGCAGCAGTCACAGCGAGGCAAGAACCCGAACCTTCTCTCGGTTTGCAGGTTCAGGAAACTTGGGGAAAAGCCACTCATTCTGTGGGTGAATTGACGCTCGGTTTGTTTGCTTTGGCTATTTGGATGTTAGCTTACAGTCCTTATATCGTACTAATTGGGGCTGGAATTTACGGCTTTAATCGATTTAAGAAACAGCATTCTGTTCCGAAAATTCAAGAACCGAAACCACCTAATTAATCATTAGTCAGTAGTTAGTTGTTAGTTGTCAGTAGTTAGTTGTCAGTTGTCAGTAGTTAGTTGTCAGTTGTTATATCCATTCTGGTTGCATCGGAATTAATATAACCCGAAATCAGGACACGGCAGTGCCGTTTCCCTACAATTAATCGGGTGTAGGGAAACGGCACTGCCGTGTCCTCGCTTGTCATTCCGGCGCAGCCGGAATAGATATTAGTTGTTATTAGCTTTCGGGTTATATAAATTCCGGTTGCATCGGAATTAATATAACCCGAAATCAGGACACGGCAGTGCCGTTTCCCTACAATTAATCGGGTCTAGGGAAACGGCACTGCCGTGTCCTCGCTTGTCATTCCGGCGCAGCCGGAATAGATATTAGTTGTTATTAGCTTTCCAGTCAACAGTTAACTGTCAACTGTCAACTGTCAACTGTCAACTGCCAACTGACTAATCATCAATTTGCCATCCATCTTTGGTATAGTCTTCATCCAAAATCTTTTTCGGACGCATCACCAGCACAACTCGCCCCAAAATTGCAATATCCGGGGATGTTTCAAACCAAGACAATTCTAAATTTCCGCCGTTATCAGCGAGGAAATAACTGTCAGCATCCCACAGTCTTTGAGCTCGATCGGCAATAATCAAAACTTCTTCAACTTTCCCATCCAGTGGCACCGGCAATCGATCGCTCATTTCCAAAATCGCCACCGGATCTTCAGCGTTCAAAATTACCTGCCATCCCGGAATCGCCACCCAAGCTCCTGCTCCCGAAAACTTTACCATACGGAACGGCCAGATTTCCTCCGGCAAAGGCACTGCCAGCATATCTGACGTAGACAGGGGCAATTTGCCCACAACCGGCACAATCCGGGGCAATTGTTCCTCAGAATCGAGCCTGTAGATAGGCAATCGGGGCGCGGCCCGCCTCGAAACTACGGTAAAATCTACGAGCAACTGCTCGATTTGTGCCCTAGCGCTTTGGCTACTAGCTAATTTTAGGCCGCGAGCAATTAAGCGCGATCGCTCTTGCAAATCGCTTTTTTGTCTCGCCAACTGCCAACACTGGTAAGCTACAGCATCCCCAGGAGTGTCTGTGAATCCCTGCGGGAGACTCCCGAAGTGCGAAAACTCCTTGATCGCTTTAGCAACTTGGCGAGCATCGTCAACATCCAAATTGTGGGCTAGCATCAAAGCTGCCGCCCCGGCCCGCTCTACTTGAGAGAGAATCCGAAATTCGTATAAAATATCACTACCTTTTCGCAGAAAGTGCGATCGAACTTCCTCCGAAGCCCCAGCGTTGACCATGCTGGTGTAAACTTGTGCTGCAACGCCTACCTGATTTTGCTGAATTGGCTCAAAACCAGTTGCTTCAAAAATTGTCTGAGAGTTGTAGCCCCCTTGCAGCAGAGTCGTGCAGGCCTGTCCCCACTCTACCCAAGTGCCTTCCTTGCGGCGGAGCGATCGAATTAACTTTTCGACATCCACAGCATTTGTGGCAGGTGCAGATGCAGGAGGTGAGAAATCTTGCGGTGTATCAGTCATAATGAAATCAAAAACCAGCGCTAAGTTATGTGTGATTGGATACCAGCAAGGCTCGTGTCGCGGCAGAGCTATAGATAGTAAGGGAGTTATGAGACTATTGTTACAGAATAGTTGCTCGCCTAAATTTACCGGAAAATTGGGTTTAAAGCCCCGTCATAAGCTTGACGGCTTTGTAGTCTGAATTTCGGTAAACAATATTTATACAGCATAGTCCTCAACCATTGTAAAATAAGCGATAAGTTCTTCGACATACTTAAGGTATAGGGTTCGATTCAGAAGTTGGGTCGGTAAAATCTTAGACGCACTGTAAGAATGTAGCTTAGTAGTTTAGTTGGGAAAAATACGAGTCGCCAGCGGTAAAATGCGGGATTCAAATCAGTTCTATAAAGCCTAAAGGAAGAAAACCAACTCTGGTAGCTTGGAGTAATCCAACTGGTGAGGGCATTTTCCAGTAGGAGAGAAAGAGTCAGACGGGGTTTGCCTTGCATCTTTCGCCAGTATCCTAGAATCCCCGCTCCTTTTAGGGCGGGGAGTATGTCAAAAAGGGGAGTTTATCGTATTGTTATGGATAATGACATTCCAGAGCTAGATCAAATTAAACGCCAGCTCATGACCCTACACCGACCGAAAAAACCCAAAATGCTGGTAGTAGACGACGAACCAGACAATCTGGATTTACTCTACCGCACTTTCCGACGAGATTTTAACGTCCTCAAGGCTGAAAGCGGGATTCGTGCCTTGGAAGTCCTCGACATTGAGGGCGAGGTTGCCGTCATCATTTCTGACCAGCGGATGCCAGAAATGAAGGGAACGGAGTTTTTGAGCAAAACCGTCCCCCAGTTTCCGAATACGGTCAGAATTATTTTGACTGGTTTTACGGACATTGAAGACTTGGTGGATGCGATTAACTCGGGACAGGTTTACAAGTATATCACCAAGCCTTGGGACCCGAACGAATTGAAAATGGTAGTGCAAAAAGCGGCGGACACTTATGAAGTTCTCAAGCAGCGGACTGAGGAATTGCACAACGCCCAAAATCAAATCCAACTGTTGGCAGTAATCATGCAAACGGCTGTAGAATATCCGAATTTGGCAGCAAGTTTAGAACCGATTGCTACTGCTATAAGCGATAATTTTTTGGCGGACACTTGCATTTTGCAACTGGTGGAAGGAACTGTTTTAATGCCAGCCCAAGGCAGTCATACCAGCGGCCAAATTGTGGAAAATTGGCTGGCAGATGACCCCCTGGCTCAACAAGCACTTGCCTCTGGAACTATTCAAGGTGCTGTGAACATTGCGAGTGACACCGCCCTAGCGAGCCTGCCACACTATCAGAAATCGGGTATTCAAGCTCACCTGATCGTTCCGGTGATTCACAAAGGTCGATCGATCGCCCTGATGTCCATCCAGTGGAAACAACCTTGTTCCCTTCGCCCCGACGAACTCACAACAGTTCACCTCGCCGCTCAACAAGTTGCTTTGGTACTGACGAGTTTTCAGGATAAGTAGTCATTGGTCATTGGTCATTGGTCATTAGTCATTAGTCATTAGTCATTAGTCATTAGTCATTAGTCATCGGTCATCGTTTCCGGTTACACCGGAATGATATAGAGGAGACGGCTTGGCCTTAGTCCCTACCGTGATTAATTGTAGGGACTAAGGCCAAGCCGTCTCCTAATTTGGCTAATAATTCCGATGCTACCGGATTTGATATCATTGTTCATTAGTTAATTTCTACCAATAACCAATAACCAATAACCAATGACTAATAACTCAGAAAAAATTAAAACTATATTTAATCGAATTGCCCCAGTTTACAACCAAATGAACGACTGGTTGAGCTTTGGGCAGCACCGGATTTGGAAGCAAATGGCGGTGAAATGGAGCAATGTCGCCCCCGGAAATACTTGTTTAGACTTGTGTTGTGGTAGCGGGGATTTAGCTTTGCTGTTGGCCAAACAAGCAGGCCCTAGCGGTTCAGTATTTGGAGTAGATTTTTCCGCCGCACAATTGGCTGTTGCGGGCACGCGCGATCGACCTTTTCTCACCCCTTCTAGTCCCATCACCTGGGTAGAAGCTGACGCCCTAGAATTGCCTTTTCCCGACAATTACTTCGACTGCGCCACAATGGGCTACGGCCTGCGCAACGTGACAGACATCCCCCGCAGCCTTCAGGAATTGCACCGCGTCCTCAAACCGGGCGCCTCAGCAGCGATTCTCGACCTCCACCGCCCCAATAATTCAGTCATGCGAAGCTTTCAGCAGTTCTATCTAGACACTCTCGTTGTCCCCATTGCTCAGCAATTTGGCATGACTCAAGAATATGCCTACATTAATCCTAGTTTAGAAAAATTCCCGATCGGGCAGCAGCAAGTCGCGATCGCCCGCCAAGCCGGATTTACCACCGCCACCCACTATCCCATCGCTGGAGCTATGATGGGAGTATTGGTCATTAGTCATTAGTTATTAGTTATTGGTTATTGGTTAGTTGTTATTGGTTAGTTGCCACAAAAAAC
Source organism: Oscillatoriales cyanobacterium PMM_0080 (assembly GCA_949127775.1). Lineage (GTDB taxonomy): Bacteria > Cyanobacteriota > Cyanobacteriia > Cyanobacteriales > Microcoleaceae > Microcoleus. Next base: position 22,398 of record CASBQF010000263.1, on the reverse strand, counting down.
CAATACTATGCCCAATGCCCAATGCCCAATGCCCAATGCCCAATTCCCAATTCCCCAATTATTGATGAACCCGTCTGACATTTGGCTATTGTTTGCCCCACCTGTAGTGGGAGGAATTATTGGCTATTTCACTAACGATATAGCTATCAAAATGCTGTTCCGTCCCTATCGAGCTATTTATATTAAAGGGCGGCAATTACCTTTCACTCCCGGCTTGATCCCCCGCAACCAAGAGCGCTTAGCCAAGCGAATTTCTGACACAATCATGGGTTCGCTGCTGACGCCGGAGGAGTTGCAAAAATTAGCCCGTCGCCTCCTACAAACTGAGCGAATGCAATCGGTAATTCTCTGGCTGTTGCAGTTAGCATTAGATCAGGTAAAAGCAGATGCAGAGCAAAAAACTGCTAAAATTCTCGCTAACATTCTGCGAGATTTGCTAGGGGAATCCGTGCCGCGAATTCTCAAAGTTTTGGCGCGCCGGGAAGATTTTTTAGAATCTCAGCTCAATCAAATTTTTGACCAAGTTTTGCTGGAAATTCAGCTAACAGAAGCTCAGGCGGGCCAGTTAGCCGATTGGCTGTTGCAGATAGTAATACCGCCGGAAGTCCTTCGACAGGCATTGATTGACTTTTTGACCGATCGCAATATTTCAATCATCGATGAAGGGTTTAGAGAAAAAACCAGCGGCACTTATTGGGTAGTAGCAAACTTGTTTGGTTTGCGTAACACTTTAACTCGGCTGCGGACGTTTTGTCTAGATGACAAAACAGCGACAAATCAGCGGTTAGCAGAGTTAACTATTTCTTTGGGAATTCGCGGGCGACTTCAAGAATGGCTGCAAAATTTGTCGATGCAAAATCTACCTGTTTCAACTGTGAGACAGTTACGAAAAACAATGCGCGACAGCGTTCGCACCTACGTTCAACAGCGGGGTACAGAGGTACTTGATGGGTTGAGCAAATCTATTGACTGGGAAAATATTTCGCGGTTGATTCTCAATCGATTGCAAACTTCAGCGGTGATGAGCGCTTCCCTGGAAATTGTCAGCAAAGAACTGGCTTTGGTTTTAGAGCGCTATCTGGAACGGGATTTAGAAAATATTGTAGCTCAGGCTATCCCCATTTTGAATATCGATCAGGTAATTGTCGATCGAGTAAAAGGTACTTCTCCTGAAGAATTGGAGTTAGCAATTCAGGGAATTGTCCAAAGCGAGTTGCAGGGAATTGTAAATTTAGGAGGCCTTTTGGGTGTTTTTGTCGGATGTCTACAGACAGTTGTGCTTTTGCTTCAGCGCTGATTTATTTCGGCAGTTGTGAGATAATTTGTTGTAGGCACAGAAGACCGGGCGGTTGAAACCGCCGTGTGATCTAATTTACTTATTTTCTAAATCTATGACAGCTCCAAATTCGGACGATCGCCCGTACATCCCCAAAAACCCTCGCAACCTCAGCCGTCAACAATACGAGCGTTTAACCGCAGAAATCGCCGCTCCCTATCGGCCTCTGCGACAGGTTGTCTACGTAGCTTGTGGCGCTTCCGGCTTCATCGGTGGCGTAGTTTTCCTCGCTAAAATTGCTTCTGGGCGCGAAATTGGCTCTGCTTTGCCCAATTTTGCCCTCCAAGTCGGAGTTGTCGCTCTGATGGTGTTCCTGTTTCGCCTTGAGCAGCGCGCCGAAGCTCGATCGCCCAAATCGAAGTAACAAAAATTTATAAATAGACACAAAAATATATCTGAGGCCAGCAAAAGTTATAAAGATCAAGAAATTATTACGAAAGCCTGGGAAAGCGATCGATCCCTGTAATTGTAAAGAGGTTGGTTCAATTGGGGTCAGCAAATTTAAAGACCCTAAACATATTAAATAAATTTAAGCCGAACGCCAGCCTTCACCTATAGAAGAGCTGGCGTTCGGCTTTGTGCTATGGGCGAAAGATCGAGAAATATGCCAAAGTCGAAGTACAAAAAGATGTTCGGAGAATTTACTATGGGGCGGTCATTTTTCAAAGGGCGGTGGACGTTATTTTTAGCAGCGGGTGCGGGAATTCTATTTCACAGCAGTGTGGCGGTAGCCTCCGAAAAGGTAGTGCTCAAATATAGTGTGATTCGGATGACTCTACCAGTCAGCGAATTAGAAGTTTTTGCCGAAACTGGGAAAATGTCGCCCGGGTTAGAAATGCTGCTGGGAAAGGCAAAAAAAGACCCTGAAGCAATCCGCCGCAGTCTGAACAGACCGGTTAAAGTCAATCAAAGGTTTTTGGATCGGACGCTGAATAGTAAAGTTGGAGAAGTGATTCTTGATGAGGTTGGTCAGGTAATTCGGACTCCTTCTGGGAATGCAAATCGAGCAGCTTTGCGATCGGCCTTGGTGCTATCTGCAACTAATGATAACGAGATTACGTTGCTGGAAACAATCAAGAATTATCCGACTCCAGAAGTTTACGTTGAGGGCGATCGCTTAGTTGAAGCTTATGGCAAACTTGTAGCCTTGTCAGAACAATTGGGCGGCGTTTCAGAACGGCTCCAAGACATTTTGAACAAGATTCGCCTACCTAAATTGTAGAGGTTTTCGTCTAACAGCCGTTGATTCGGGCGATCGGGTGAATATCTCACTCTCCTGAATCAATTACAGCAGAGTCACATTTTATTTGTATAAAACTTTCCAGATTTTAACTTGAGTGTCAGAGAATTCTCAGGATAAATGTTCGAGAATGTACAAAAAGATTAAATAAATATCCGTATTTTTACTGATAAAAGTATTTTGATTATAAAAATAGGGACAAGAGCTTCTGTATCCCCCAAAAACTGAAATATAATTGGGTGGACATTGCAGATTATCTATCTTAAGATAAAGAAACCTTCGCAAAGTAAGGTGCTTGCCCAAAAAATAGCTAGTTAGTAGTCAGCTCGTGCTATGGCAGATGCTACGCAACGCATTCCCTAAAACTCTTGACCCAAAAAAGTTGAAAAAAGACGGTGAGAGACTGTATTAAATTAACAGCACCTCAAATCCAATAAAATCTTACTTATCTGGGTAGTACACTTTCACTCGCTCGACTCTATTTACTGGATAAAACTAGCAACATGAACAACAATCCTATTCGTTCAAAAGATCGTTTCTTGGTTTTTGGTTCTCCAGCAATCGAAGATGCTGAAATTCAAGAAGTGGTAGCAACCATGAAAACAGGTTGGTTGGGTACAGGCCCAAAAGTCATGACTTTTGAAAATGACTTCAAAGCTTACAAGGGTTCCCCGCACGCGATTGCAGTTAATTCCTGTACGGCGGCACTGCACTTGAGCATCCTCGCTGCTTCGTTAAAACCTGGGGATGAAGTCATTACTACTCCGATGACTTTTTGCGCTACAGTTAATGCGATCGTCCACGCCGGAGCAACACCGGTACTGGCGGATGTAGATCCGGTGACAATGAATATTGACCCGGCTCAAGTTGAAGCTAAAATAACTTCCAAAACTAAAGCAATTTTACCAGTTCACTTTGCCGGTCGTCCTTGCGATATGGATGCCCTGTGCGAGATTGCTAGTCGTCACAACTTAAAGTTGATTGAAGACTGCGCTCACGCGATCGAAACAGAGTACAAGGGAAAGAAAGCAGGCACTTTTGGCGACTTCGGATGCTTCAGCTTTTATGTCACCAAAAACATCACTACGGGCGAAGGAGGCATGATTCTGGCTCGCGCTCAAGCAGACGCTGACAGGCTGAAAATTTTAGCGCTACATGGTATGAGCAAAGATGCTTGGAAGCGCTTCGGCGATTCAGGTTACAAGCATTACCAAGTCGTGGAAATCGGTTTTAAATACAATATGATGGATCTGCAAGCTGCGATCGGCATTCATCAACTCAAACAAGTCGCCCCCTATTGGCAGCGCCGCGAGCAAATTTGGCAGCGCTACAACGAAGCATTTGCCGATTTGCCGATTACTTTGCCCGCGAAACCAGAAGCGGATACAATTCACGGTTATCACCTCTACACAATTCTGGTAGATGAAGCCAAAACAGGCATCAGCCGCGATGAGTTTCTCAACGCTATCAATGCTGAAAATATCGGTGTCGGCGTACATTACATGAGTCTGGCCGAACATCCTGTGTATCAAGAAATGTTTGGATGGCAGCCACAAGACTATCCGAATGCTCGCTACATCGGACTGCACACAATTAGTTTGCCGATTTCAGCAAAATTAACAGATGCAGATGTGGAAGATGTAATTGCTGGTGTTAAAAAATGTTTGGCGATCGGCAAAGCTAAAAATCCTGTTTTAGCAACCGCAGGCTAAAGTCCTGAAATAAATTGTAATTCAAATATCCTAGCTGTTTTTTAACCAAAGCAGCTAGGATATTTTTTTACTCCACAACGCCTTTTGCAAGGTAACGCTCTAGCAACCTTCTCGATTCCACCGGACGTTTTTAATTGCTCAAACCATTGATTTTATTGTATTTACCTTCTCATATCAATTCCGGCTGCGCCGGAATGATAAGCGAGGATACGGCAGTGCCGTGTCCCTACCTCGATTAATTGTAGGGATACGGCACTGCCGTGTCCCTACCTCGATTAATTGTAGGGATACGGCACTGCCGTGTCCTGATTTCGGGTGATATTAATTCCGATGCAACCGGAATTGATATCATTTCCCCCAAGGGAGCAGGGGAGTTGACTTCTTCCTCTTCCGACTTCCATTTCTCTTCTTGCTTCCATCCGTTACATCCCGTACATTGGTCGTTGCCGAACTTCGTTCTTCCTTGTTCCTTCTGCCATACCAAATCCGGGTTTAATAGCTGATCAATGGATTTGAAATTTGAGATTTTAGATGCTACAAAAGCGGGCTGTACTTTTATTTGTGCGATCGGATGTCCAGGTAAGACCCGATCGGCAGCCACGATCCGGGAGTTTGTACCCTCAATGTTCTCGATCGGTAACTTTAGTACGTAATATCCCGGAGGAAAGTATATGTAGCAGCAATTTTAATCCCTAAGTTGTTTAAAAGCTAAAAGCCTTTACTTACTAAAATCCCAGACATAATTAATTTTTTTAATGCGTTTTTGATGCTACTTTTCAATAATTCTAAGCGAAAATACATAGTTAATTTTTATGGCTTTTTCAGTGATAATACTTAAATGTCATCGTTTTATCATACAATTGTTTTCAAGTTAGTGCATCTGTTTTTAAATCAAATGAAACTGGTCTCCAAACGGAGCCTCATTTTTATATGCCGTTGTCTATAAAACAGCAGGAAAACTGTAATTAACTCAAGAGGAATCTCATGTTAAAACTGAGTGCTTTATTCCCCATACATTGCAACGACCGAGCCATCAGCCACGTATTTTTATCAGTGTGCAAAGAATGGCAAAACTCCGAGCTGAAGGCTCGCATGGTTGTCCCGAGTTGCGATCGATCGTGCCGCGACTCCAATCTGATTGAAGCAATTCCCTCATTTCTGGCAAAACTTTACTACAGTAGCCCTAGTCTTCCCCAAATCAAGGCAGAGAAACGTTTTCTCAAAGATATCAAAAAATTTGATGTTGCCTACTTGTGGCCAGGCACCTCAGTCGATACGGTAAAGAGTGTTCACAAGCACAGCAAGCCGATTTTTTTGGAGCGAGTTAATAGTTATCAAAAACAAGCTAAGAGTATCCTTGACGATGCTTACTCTCGCTTGGGATTGGAACCTCAACACCTAATTACCCCAGAAAAAATTCAGAACGAACAGCAAAAACTCAAGGTAGTTGACTTTGTGTTTTGCCCTAGCCCGGCAGTAGTAAAATCATTTCAAGAAGCCGGAGTTTCTGAAGAGAAACTGCTACTAACGACTGAAGGTTGGTCGCCTGAGCGTTTCCCCAATTATCAATCCCACAAACCGCCAACAGAGGAAGTTAACGTCTTGTTTCTCGGTTTTGCCTGCGTGCGTAAAGGGGCTCACCTACTCTTGCAGGCTTGGGAGCGAGCTGGGATTAAGGGAAAGCTGACAATTTTTGGCGAGCTCGAACCGGCGATCGCCCAAAGTTGCAGCCATTTGCTGAAACGTCCTGATGTAGTTCACTTTGATTATGCCTTGGACTACAGTTCTGCCTATCGCCAAGCTGACTTTTTTGCCTTTCCCAGTCTGGAGGAAGGTAGCGCACTCGTCATCTATGAAGCAATGGCTCATGGTTTACCCATTCTCGCTTCGCCGATGGGAGGAGGCGGTATTGTGCGTGATGGGATTGATGGCATAATTCTTGAACCCTACGATACTGACGCCTGGGTGGAGGGACTCCGAAAACTATCTAATTCTACTGATTTGCGCGCTAAGATGGGAGCCGCTGCGGGCAAGCGAGCTTTGGAATTGACTTGGCCACAAGTTGCAGCTAGGCGCGCAGAGCAGATTCGGCAAAAAATTAACACAAAATGAAAACTAAATAAGCTGTTCCACATTTAAATTGTATATTCAGGGCGGGCAGGACACCCCACAAGAGTTTAATTTTTTTTGATATGCAATTTAAATACAGAACAGCTTAGGACAGGACTGACGAAGAGTCGCGATTGGCTAAAGTCTTTAAAAAATGACTCTTCGTCCTCACTACTTGTCTGATGACAGGAGCAGATACAAGTCCTACTCAAGTTTAATTAGAGCCACCTAATTATTAACTTTGTTTTGAGTTGTAGGATTCAGAAGCTAGTCGTTGTTCAAACAACCACTGTTTGCTTTCAGGGGTATCATCCAGCCAGCGATCGATCAATTCCGCCCATTTTACAGACAAGCGCAACTCATACCAGGTTGAGTGAGAAGCCACAGAAATATTGTGATAAAGTGCTGAGTCAGAAATGAGTTTTTCCAGACATTCCGCTAAAGCTACAGAGTTCCCCGCTTCAAAAATCATAGAATTAACGCCATGCTTCAAGTGGGTTCTAAACATCGGGTGATCCGAAGCTACGATCGGTGTTCTAGTGCGCAAAGCGTGCTGAATTGTTAGGGGAAAGCCTTCGGGATATTCGTGTCTGCTAGTAACTAAGACCACATCAGAGTCTCTCATCTTATTTTCTAAAGTCGAAGTTGCTATCATTCCCAAAAATTCTACAGAATCTTTGATTTTCAGCTCTTCGACTCGTTCGGAAAAAAACTCTTCTTCGCCTTTCCCTGCCATTTTTAAGTCAACTGAGATATGCCGCTCTCTTAACTTTGCTACCGCTTCTAAGATATCGCCAACTCCCTTACTTTGGACTAACGCGCCAGCGTAAAATAGTTTCAAAGTATTGAGGCCTGTAGGGGATTCTTTCGGCAACAAAGAGCCTGGATTTGTCTCTAAGAGAAAGTCCCACGGAATTATTTTATCTGGTTTTACTCCAATTTCTTTGAACAATAAAGATGAAGTGATGCCGTAAGTCCCAACCCATTCTATTTGCTGGTGATTCAACAACTTAGCGAAGAAATAGTTACGGATTTTATTTCGCCAAGTTTTTGTTACAGATTCGGCAAATACAGCGATGGTTCTAATTTTATTTTTAATTGCCCACTTGAAAACGTCTGGAACAGTCGCCCGCATGACTAAATGAGTCGGATTTTGCTGGGCAATTAACTGGATCAATTTTTGGGAATTAATTTTGTCAGTAAATCCACAAGCTATCGCCCGCACGCCGTTTTCTAGAACCACATCCTCAAATTTTGGTGTGATGCAGCAAATAACCGTTAGTGACTCCACCTCCGCTCGTTTCCGCATCTCGGTAACGGCATCAACAGAATATTTTTGAGCGTAGTAGTTTTCGCTTCCTTCTTCGGCCAAGCGCTGAAAAGCTTCTGCATAATCGCCCGCATACTGAACTATGACTAAACGCATTTTCCTAAACTCTGGTTGTATAGTATTTAATCAGACTTACGATACAAAATACTTGTAATCAGTTTAATTTGGAGTGGTTGGATATATCGCCACTCTCGGACTGTTAATTTTCTTTTGCTTCAGTCTTATTATAAAGAGTTTTGGAAACAGGCACATCAGTAGATGGCAGCCGCAGTCGCTTTGGATGGGGCTTTCAGGCTAATTTTTTCTTAATTTTTCTGAGAGTGTATTGCCAAATGCCGGGGAATTAATTCCAATTGAATAAGTAGAAATACTATCCCCTGCAATTTGATCTCCGAAGTTGCGATCTGCACTCACTTTCGGCACTCATCTAGCATATTGGAGGGGATGTCGGCATGATTTACTTCTAAAAGTTACAAACCTTGACAATATTTGGTTTTGGGGGACTCAGTAAGCCAAAGTTTCTAAAGTTTCCCGCAGATAGGAGCGAACCTGCTGATCGATCGTGGCATTTTGGTGCTGACGCTCAAAATTGAGTTCTAGCTGCCAGCGTTGAAATCCTGAGCTTGCGCCGATCGCAGATTTGAGACTGCCCCAGATTTCAGAATCTTCGCACAGCTCGATCGGCTCTGCGGCTTGAGGTGGTTGTGCGATCGGTAGATAATTCGCCATATTGTGATACCTCTGTTTTAATCCCTTATTAGGATTTAAAGCTTACCTTGACTCTCTCTATTATAGATTCTTCTCTCCAAATAGCCAATATAAAATATCCACAACCTGTAATTAAAAATTAAATATTAATATTATTAATAATCCTAATCACAGGCAAAAACTACCTATTTTTTTTGGAGCATATATCTGTCTTAAATAAAGTAGCTTAAATTACATTGATCTCAATTTTAATTTTTTCATTTCACTTTTCGAGGGATTGTTCGGGTAGCGATGTAGGGAGGTTGGTGTCTGCGGGTTTTGGGTTGACAAGACTACCGGATGCTGGGCCCATTGACTCTGCGGGTACAGCAGGAGTGGTAGTTGTTTCGCACACAAAAGTCGGCAAAAGTCGATCGACTTGCCAAGGGGCGATCGTAAAATCATGCCGAATTTCTTCTAAAACATAAGGCTTTGTTGCTGCAAATTCCGATTCCGGCGTCAGCAAAACAGCCATAACACTAGCAGACACCTGCAAAAACAAATTGCTAGCTAAAAAAGCAGCAACTGCCAACAACAATCCAGCCCACCGCCAGGAAGGAGGAAACGGAGCAACCGTTGCAGCCAGGGGAGCCAATCGGTAGAGCTGCCACAAAATTACTGCTAGCAAAACAGCGACAAAAAGAGCAAGTCCTTGATTTAACTTAGTTTTAAACCGAGTCAGAATCTGCTGCTGTGAAAGTGTTAAATTCTGTGGTTTTACCGCCACAACTAAAATACTAAAAATGTAAAAAGGGCGGAACCATTGCATCCAAAGTACAGGAGCAATACCTGCTACAGCCACTAAAAACACTTCTAACCAGACAGGGAGCATGGGAGAACCGACTGCGAGTCCCAGCAAGCACAGTCCCAAGAAAATTGGCACTGTAGCCACCCCAGAAAGGTGAATCCACAAAAAAGGATCTGACCAAAAAGAACGCATAAGTAAAAGGAAGAAGGTAGAAGGAAGAAGGGCTCAGCGCACCGCTACGTGGCGGTAGGCGCGTGCGTAGTCGAACCATTCCTGGAGTTTATCCGATCGCGTAGTGGAAGGGCAGGAACCGCTTCAGGTAGAAGTCAACCCCCTGCCTCCCAGGGCTGTTTCATTCTCAAGAAAACGATAATTTTGTAGGGGTTGTGCCCCCGTGCCGACCCTCTTCATAGACTATTTTGTATATGTTTCAGAGCTTGGGCGGACACTCTTGGCACCGCCGCTACAAGAGAATGAAACAGCCCCCCTGCCTCCCTCAATGGGGTAAATTCAGGAAGAAAGCAGAACAAAGAAGGATGCTTAAAACTCAAGGCAGGTTAATTAACCTGCCTTGAGTCCAAGATCCACAATTCAGAATCCAAAATTATGCCGAGAGAGTTCGGCGCTTAGTAACCATCCGGTAGGCTTCAATAGTATCGCCATCCGCCCAGTCGCTAAACCCACTCAAGGAAATACCGCATTCAAAGCCAGTATTGACTTCCTTGGCATCTTCCTTCATCCGTTTGAGGGAGTCGAGGATACCTTCGTAAACGACATTGTTACCCCGGCGCACCCGCACCTTACAGTTACGGATGACTTTGCCAGAGAGTACCATACATCCAGCGACAGCCCCACGACCGATCGCGAAGACAGCACGCACTTCCACGCTTCCCAGAGGTTCTTCAACCAGTTCAGGTTCCAGCAGACCTTCCATAGCCCCTTGAATGTCATCCAAGAGGTTGTAGATGATGCTATATTCCCGCACGTCTACCCCTGCTTGATCGGCCGCTTGGCGAGCGCCGGTGGCGAGAGTAGTATTGAACCCGACAATCACAGCATTACTGGCGGCTGCGAGGTCAATGTCAGTTTCGGTGACTTCCCCAGGAGCAGATAGCAGCAGTCGGAGTTGAACTTCTTTTTGAGGGAGTTGAGTCAGAGCGCCGACAATTGCTTCGAGGGAGCCTTGGACATCTGCCTTCAAGATTAAGTTGAGTTCCTTAAGAACACCTTCCTTAGCTTGTTGAGAGAAGCCACTGAGGCTGATCCGACCACCTTGCAATATACGTGAATCTCGTTGGGATGTAGCTCTGGCATCGGCGATCGCCGCAGCTTCTTTTTCGTTCGCGAAGACATCGAATTCGTCTCCTGCACGAGGAACTTCTCGCAGCCCCAGCACTTCCACCGCAAAGGATGGAGTTGCTTGTTTTACGTGTTCGCCGCGATCGTCGATCATCGCCCGCACCTTACCCAAAGCCGAGCCTGCGACCACAATATCGCCTACCCGCAGAGTACCGTTCTGCACCAGCAGAGTTGCGACAGGCCCCCTTGCCTTATCGAGGTGAGCTTCAATCACCGTACCCTTAGCCGCGCGGTTCGGGTTAGCGTTGAGGTCTTCCATTTCCGCGACGGTCAAGATCATTTCCAACAGCATATCGAGATTTTCGCCTCGGATCGCGCTGACAGGAACCATCGTAATATCACCGCCCCAGTCATCGGCAACCAAGCCGTACTCTGTCAACTCTTGTTTGACTCGTTCCGGCTGAGCGCCTTCCTTATCAATTTTATTAATCGCCACAACAATTGGCACTTTAGCCGCTTTCGCGTGACTGATAGCTTCAATTGTTTGTGGACGCACACCGTCATCGGCCGCTACCACCAAGATCGCGATATCTGTCACCCGCGTTCCACGAGCCCGCATTGCTGTAAAGGCTTCGTGACCGGGCGTATCCAAAAATACAACCTGCTGGCTCTTGCCTTCGTGTACCACATCCACGTGATAAGCACCGATGTGCTGGGTAATACCCCCAGCTTCTCCTTGAGCAACCTTGGTTTTGCGGATCGAGTCGAGCAAGGTAGTTTTACCGTGATCGACGTGACCCATAATCGTTACTACTGGCGGACGGCGTTGGAGGTATTCCATATCCGTTGCGTCCAGCATCTCGATCACTTTGAGGGCTGGGGCTACTTTTTCAGGGGTTTCTACCTCTATGCCCATTTCTTCAGCTACGATTCTCACCGCTGCAATATCCAGGGTTTCGGTAATGTTGACCGCAATCCCTTTAGAGAACAGCCGCTTGATAATTTCCGTTTCGGGAACAGCCAAAGTAGCTGCGAGTTCCTGAACGGTCATCGGCCTGCTAAGCATCAGTGTTTCAGGACGTTCTACCTTAGCTTCGACTGTTTTGCCACGGCTACCGCGTCCGCCTGAAGAACCAGACGAGCTTTTATCGTGAGAAGGGCCCGGTCTCTTATTTTTGCCACTACTTCCGGGTGCGCCCGGAGTTGGTGTTGATTTTGGTGCTGCTTGTGTTTTCGCCTTAGCAGGGCGGGCTAGGGACAGACTGACCGTGACTGGTGCTGGCATATCCAAGCTTTCTAAGTCATCGTCATCCTCATCTATGGGTTTGAGGCGACGTTGTTTGAGTTTGGCAGCCTTGGCAGCCTTGGCAGCATCTGAGTTTTCGTCGTCGTCTTCTTCCCAAATGGCCGAAGTCTTTTTGGCAGGACGAGGGAGGGAGGGCCTTTCCAGGAGAAGAATCCCGGAGTCCGGCGTATTATCTTCTTCGTTGTCATCAGTGTCATCCCCTGCGGCTCCGGTGTCGCCACCACGGCTACGCAGCCCGGTAGCTGACGTTGCGGGGGCTAGACTCCGGCGCGGCCCACCACCAGGCTGGGGTCGATCGGCAAGTGGAGTTCTGACTGGCCCACCACCTGGTCGGGGTCTTTGCCCGTCGCGAGATTCGGTACCTCCGGGTGCCGGTCTGCTAGGACGGCTGGGTCTAGCCGGCGCTTCCAGATTTTGTCCCTGTTCTGCCAGCTCTTGCTCAGTTCTGGCAAGTTTGAGTACCGGCTTAGTTCCCAGATTTTGTGTGCTACGCGTCGCCGACTCCGACGCCCCTCTGACTGGTGGCGAAGTGAGTTTTGCCCCGGGCGCGGGCGGCGCTGGAGGGGCGACTGGCGGGCGTTGCGTGCGTTCGGGAGCCTTTTCTGACGGCGGTTGAAGTGCCGCAGGTGCCTGAGCGCCCGTACCTACTGTTTCTGAGACTATTTCTGAGACTGTTTCTGAGACTGTTTCTGACGGAGCCGCCGAGACAGCGACTGACTTCGACAGTACAGGTCGATTGATATTTGGTTTAGCTGGAGACTGGAGTTGTTGTTGAGTGGCGGGCGATTTGGGAGGAGTTGCCACGGTGGCCCCAGACTGGGTTTTTTGCTCCTCATTGCCCGCGGGCTGGGACGAGGCACCAGCCGGCCGTACTTTTGGACTGCGTATTTCTAAAATTTGCTGCTTTTTTTGTTGATCGTTGGGATGAGGGCCAGATTCTCTAGATGGCGCTGCTGCTCTTTCGGGGGGAGCTGGCTTGCCGGGGGAAGAGTGGCTGCTGGCTACGTATTTTTCCGCTGTTTTGCGAATTCGTTCTGCTTCAGATTCTGTAATTGTGCTGCTGTGGCTCTTGACTGAAATATTGAGCCGTTCGCAAACTGCCAAGATGTCTTTATTATCCAAATTTAGTTCCCGTGATAACTCGTAAATTCTTACTTTGCCGTTGTTCATCCACTCTGCCCTCTTTTGTGCCAACCAGTTTTTACATTGTGATTTTTTGTTCTAATGACGACATCATTCGCTGTAATTGATTCAGTGTCAGGAATCGGGGTTTTGGTACTCGCTCAGCAATTTTATCTAAAAAGATGTAACTCGCTGAAGTTTGTGGTTGGAAAATTCTCAAGTTTTTTGGGGAACGAGAGAACTGAGAAGTCTGAATTTTGGCAACAGCCATTCTTTCAAGCTTCAAAATTTGTCTTTCCACCTTGAGGATACCTCTGCTAGTACCGCTTCTAAAAACCTATGTAAATCTTTTCTTGAAGAACAAGATGTAACACAAGTCCAAGTCTACGGTATAACTTCCTCAAGGTAAAAAGTAGTGCATTACTGCTTGCTTATGGCGACGCTTGCGCTTAACCTTAAGCATGGCCACGATTCCTTAGTTAAAGTTTGCGACCTTGAGGGGGTAAGTTATTCAATTGTAGTTGGATGATTAATTTGCGTTAGGTGTTTTACGGCTTTCACCCCGTCAAAGCCTTAACAACCCGCATTAATCCAGCGTTATCAAATTATACGCTAAGCCGGGCCACATCGGCGCTATGACCAGAGATACCGAGAATTAGAGCTTATAATCCTCGGTAAACCTAGAGATTTCGGCTACTGTTTTAAGCCCTATCCCTATATAATCTGACACAAATCTTTCCAGACTGGTGGGCCGATCGGATTGGGGTTTGAGAGCTGGCGCTACGGGTAATTACTGGTAGCGCTGCCCGCGAGGGTTTATACAGTCGAGGCCGAACTATTGTCGCTTTTGGGAAGCGACAAGCCACAGTCAGATGTTAAATCAGATGTGGCTAAACGCTGCCAAAGTGTTTGGTACAGTTCATCAGACACAGGCGCTTTGAGCGATCGCCCCAGTCGATTTTTTTTCTGAGCTGCTTTGAGGCATTGGCTCGCCTGACAAAGGTAAGCGGAACGACCGAGGCCACGATCTAATTGTACCTGATGGGAAGGATAGACCCTGACTACTCGCCAAAAAGCTTCTTTAAGAGCTATTTTTCGACAACTTGCACAGCACCGGTAGTTCGGTTTCATTTCTTGTCAGAGGGGGGAGAGTGGGAGAGTGGGAGTAGGGGACAAGTCCTCCTAGTCTCCCGTCAAGAAAATAAAAGTGAATGTCGCAGTTTTTAGACTGGGGCTTCAGTTTCTTCCGTGGTGGCTGCTTGATGTGCCTCAAATTCTGCGGTTTCCTCGTCGCCGCCATTGCCTGATGCTTCGTCGTCTTCGTAGTAATCGCCTGCTAGTTCTTCGAGCCTAGTTGCTTCTGCTTCTAACTTGGTGTCTTCGGCGTCGCGATCGTACTTAGCAATATCTTTGATATCGATTTTCCAACCTGTCAAGCGGGCTGCAAGGCGCACGTTCTGACCTTCTTTGCCTATGGCGAGACTCAGTTGGTCTTCAGCCACCAAAATATGAGCACGCCTGCCTTCTGGCGCCACCAAACGCACTTCATCTACTCTAGCTGGACTTAGGGCGTTCGCAATATAGGTTGAGGGATCGGGAGACCAACGGATTACGTCGATTTTTTCGCCACGCAATTCGTTGACTACTACCTGAATCCGCGATCCCCGTGCTCCGATGCAGGCTCCTACTGGGTCTACGTCGCGATCGAGCGTATCAACTGCTATTTTAGTCCGGGGGCCGACGTGCCGCGACGGAGGATTTGCCTCTCTGGCTACGGCGACAATCCTCACCACTCCGTCTTCAATTTCTGGCACTTCGTTAGCAAATAGGTAAACCACCAAACCTGCATCTGCTCTAGAAACAAGTAACTGTGGGCCTCTAGTAGAGCCTTCGCCTACTTTTTTGAGATAGACCTTAAATGTGGCGTTTGCCCGGTAATTATCGTTAGGCAACTGTTCGCGCTTCGGGAGTTCTGCATCTACTTCTGGCTGACCGAAACTGCTGGTGACTGCCAAAATTACCGACTGCCTCTCAAACCTGAGCACTCTTGCTTGTAGAACGGTTTCTTCTAAATCTTTGAACTCTTCTTGAATCATTTTGCGCTGTTGATCGCGCAATTTTTGTGCCAGCACTTGTTTGGTCTGGATGGCTGCCATGCGACCAAATTCTTTTTGATTTGGTGTTACGTCTACTAGCACGATGCTCCCAGGCTGAGCTTCGGTGGCTACTTCTTGGACTTCGGAAAGTGATATCTCGTGATCGGGATTGGCGACTTCTTCGACAATCGTTTTGTTGGCTAAAACGCGGAAACCTTCTTGTTCTGCGTCGAGTTCTACATCAAAGTTGTCGAAGTATTCTTCGCTGAAGTGGTCTAGTTTTTGGGTGCGGCGGTAGCGTTCGTATCCTTTGAGCAGGGCTTCTCGCAAGGCTGCTTGTACGGCGTGTTTGGGTAAGTTTCGTTCTTTGCTAATACCTTCGACCATTTCTTTTAGTCCGGGCAGGGGAACCATTGACATATAAAACACTCCTTTTTTGTTTTGACAATACGTAATATCAATTCCGGTTGCACCGGAATGACTGTTAACTGTTGACTGTTAACTGTTGACTATCAGTCGAAAAAATGACTGGTGGTTGACTGTTGAGTAGATTTTACAATTCCGATCGAACACAGATTTGCTATAACTGGTAATCGGTAATTTGTAGTTGGTAATCTTCGAGAAAAAGCGATGGTTGATGATTGATGAGTTCCGCGATAAGATTAAGGAAGCTGGTTGCTGTTACAATTTATTTTTGGTAACAATTCAACCCCTTGATACATATCTGATTCTTAAAAATTAACTCGCAGCGAAGCATTTTTAGCTTACTGCGAGGCAATCTCAAATCTTAAATCTCAAGTCTCAAAATTTCCCTTTACCTTTCCTTTGTTCCTTCGTCTAGTTCAACTTTGGCAATTTGAGGGCGGGGAATTTTTACCTGTCGCCCTTTTTGGTTGAGATAAACTGTTGTTTCATCCCGGCTGATCAGTAGTCCTTTCCACTCTTTGATTCGCGAGTCCGGTTCGGTGGCTTTGACTGTTACGGGGAAACCTTTAAAGGTAATGAATTCTCGATCGCTACTGAGCAATCGGGATATGCCGGGACTGGAAATCTCCAGCACGTAGGCATCGGGGATGATTTCGGATGCTTCTAACTCGGCTTCCAGGGCTGTACTCATCCGTTGGCAGTCGGCTAAACCGGTGTCTTGCTGAAGGTTGCGGATGTCTATCCGCAAGACGGGAGGATTTTGGTTGGTGTGAAACACTGCTCCCACTACTTCCAATCCCAGTGTTTCCGCAACGGGGGTAGCTAAGTCAATGATTTGTGGGATTAGAGGATGAGTCATATCGGATAGTGAAGTTAAAACTGGTCTTACTCTTTTCCTGCGACTTATGCAACAAAAAAAGTGGGCTTGACCCACTCCTAGGTGAAACAGTTTCTTCCAAGAAGTTTGAGGGCTCCTTCCGATCGAAGGTAGACCTCAGTTTTTAGTTTAGCTCGATCGCCCGCCCAGTGACAAACCTCTTGAGAGCTGGCCTATTCCCGGAGGGGCGAGTGGGGCCAAACAAGGCATCCCTTCGGGACTTCGCGAGCGAGCGCAACTAACAAGTGACATTTTGCTAACGCGGGGCTATCCGTTGCAATTCTTTGGCTTGTTCTAAAATTTTCTCGAAGTCTTCTTCACTCAACCGCTGGATGTAGTTAATTTTGAACTCTTCTAGGAAGTCGCACAGCAGCAGTTGTATTTCTTGCCAGGTTTGCTGCTGTTGCAGTTCGGCTCCTAAAGCTTGCCCGAAATGTTGGACTAGCTGGCTTGAGAGTTTGATGCCTACGGGGTCTTCGCTGGCGATTTTAAAGGCTTCGTAGGCATCTTGGGGGCCGACGGTGACTAATTTGGATAGTTCTGCAACTAATTGCTCTGCTAGCTGTGTGGGCAGGTTTCCCAATCCGGGTACTTGCTTCCATCCTTGATAGAGAGGGGATTGTTTGAGGAAGCCTTCAATATTGTAGCGGAGGAGAGCTTCTAGGTCTGGCTGGAGTTGGGGGAGGACTTTGTAGATGGTGATTTGGACTAGATGGGTGGCGATCGCTTCTATTTCGTTGATATTGTTGATGTCTAAATATCGCTGTTTTGGGGATTGAAATAGTTGACGAGCTAGTTCGCCTGTGGTAACTGATTGTTGCATCTGGTTGATGAGCTGAATTACTACTACTTCGGTTAATTCTTGGGCGAAGTTGGCGACGAAACCTCGGCTGATTTGGGCGCGTATGGGTTGGAGATCGGGCATTTTGGCTTGGTGGATGCGGATTGTGACTGGTAATATTCGCAACAGTCGCCAGAATGGGAGGATCAGGAAGATGTCGTACCACCGCCAGAGCATGGCTGCTCGCCAACTGACGCTGCGGTGGCGGCGGCTGATGAAGTAGGTACGGGCTAAAAATTCGATCGCGAATATGGCGATAAATGGCAGGTCGATTTGCCAGAAGTTGTCGGTAAATTCGCCGTTTTCTCCGATCGTCCTGTAATAGTTGGTGGCGATTAATGGCTTGATTTTGGCGTCAAACCATGTTATTTCTTGTTGCCAGCCTTGTTTGCTTAAATGGTCTTGGCTCCAGAATGTTCGGAATGATTGTTTGGCGGATTGTTGCGGATTCGGGGTGCGATCGCGCATTCGGTCTTTAATTTTTTCTAGGGTTCCACTTTTGGATGCTACTCGAAACGGATCTTCGTCGATCATTTTCGTACTCAGATTGTTTATTTCCTGCAATTTTGCTGCTACTACGGGAGATGGCAAGCCTGTTTCAACTACTTGAATTTTTAATTCTTGTAAGGTTTTTAGATATTGTTCGGTGTCTCGGTTGGGTTTGATTCCTTTAAATGGGTCGTATAGTTGGGTAATAACTGGCCATTGTCGAAAGTAGAAATCTCGCCAAGGTACATAACTTATGTCAAATAATACTAGGCTGAAATTTCCGAGGGCGACAAGTGCGATAAACCGCTCGAACCAGGGTACTTTTGGTGCTAATGCGGGAGAGTTTGATTTTTTAGAGGGCTGTAGTTTTGGTGTCACTGGCAGTTCCTAATTAAGTAGACGGAGCGAAATAAATTTAAGTGGCAATAGCTGAAAGAAGGGCAGAGGGAAAACTGGCTAATTGTCCGATCGCGCTCGGATTACTCAGCGTGCTCTTCTTGTATTGATTTTTAATGTACGTTTGTTGGGGACTTTTGGATTGTTGCTTTGGCTGGGCTTTTTGTAAAAGTTTATACAGGGGAAATATTAAGGTCGATCCTCTTCGAGGGCTTCCCTAACGAACTTGAGGGCAGCCACAGAGCCCATTAGTCTGATTCTCTCTGCTAATAAAATTATATCTCACGTGGAATCCTAAGTTTTTTTTGCGTTGCAGAGCTAACTGAGCCGATAATAAATTACTATTTTTTTTTAAATCTGCTGGGGTGCATCTCAATGAGTGGAAGGGATCTCGCACTGACGGCAGGCAATTTATTAATGAGAAACAGAGATTTACTGCCGTCAGTGCGAAAGCCCCTAGGAATATATTTGAATGCGCACCAGATCCACCCAATCTGCTGGCTATTTGACCGCTAAATCAAATGTATTGGGCCTTCTCGGAGTTTCAGGCTAGATTTGGGCTTCGAGTTTGAGGTCAAACCCTCAAGAGAGGTATACTTGCTCAGAGGCAGTCTAGCGAGAGCGCCTCTGAGAGCGGGAAAATAGCTGCTACTGTAGTAAAGTTCGGGGGCTCGCCTCAACAACAAAAAAACAGCTCGCGATCGGACTCTTGAATAAAATAGACCTCTTGCAAAAATAACTAGGACGGGCAAGATGCCCATCCCACAAAAAGTTTTTTTCTTGTGGAACAGGCATCTTGCCTGTTACAAAATTTGATTAAAATGAATTTTGCAAGAAGTCTAATGACACCCTGAGCATAATTTTGTTTGCATCTTTTAATATATGACATACTGCCTTAATCTCGATTGCCCAAGAGACAAGCGTCAGAACCCACCAGGCACAAAGTATTGTCTTAATTGTGGTTCCAAGCTGCTGCTAAAAGACCTTTATGCAGCAACTGAGCCGCTGCGCGACGGAGGATTTGGCAGGACTTTTCGAGCTGTCAATCATGGAAAATTTGAGGAACTGTGCGTTATCAAACAGTTGTCGCCGCCGCAGGAGTTTCAGCGGAAGCCTGCTCATTTTAAGAAGTATGTCCGACTGTTTGAACAGGAAGCCCGACGGCTCTACGAACTGAAACACCCGCAAATTCCTCAGTTGATTTCTTATTTCGAGGAAGATGGGCGCTTGTATTTGGTGCAAGAGTTTATTGATGGCAATAATTTAAAGGATGAGTTAGAAAAGTACGGTGGTTATAGCGAAATTAAGATTCGAGAACTACTGTTAGATTTGTTGCCTTTGCTGAATTTTGTTCACGAGCGGAATGTGATTCACCGGGATATTAAGCCTGAGAATGTAATCCGCCGCAATCGCGATCGCAAGTTGGTTCTGATAGATTTTGGGGTTTCCAAACAGGTAGTAGCTGAGGCTCCGACTAAAGCTGGAACGAAGTTAGGAACTCCTGGTTATGCGGCACTAGAACAGCGCCACGGTAGGGCGGTTCCTGCTAGCGACCTTTATAGTTTGGGGGTGACTTGTATTCGGTTGCTGACTTCTGTGATGCCTTATTTGGATATCTACGGGGACATTCATGATGACCTTTACGACCCGCTCGAAGGTCGCTGGCTGTGGAGGGAGGCTTTGCCGAAAGGAACAAAGATTAGCCAGGATTTAGGCGGAATTTTAGATAAGTTGATTCAGGAATATGTCAAAGACCGCTATAAGTCTGCTCTGGAAGTTGTGGAGTTTGTAAAACCTGCTGTTGTGGTGGTTTCACCAGCGCCAAACTCTCAGCAGGCAACTGTTCTTAGTCCTTCTATACCGACTCAACCTGTGACTCAGACTCCGCTAGTTTCTATGAACTTAGAGTCGGAAAAAGGGATAGATTATTCTCAATTGGAAAGGCTGCTGGCTGCTAAAAATTGGCGGGCTGCTGATGAGGAAACTTCTGTGAAAATGCTGGAAGTGATGGAGCAAGTTTCAAGGGGTTATTTGAGCGAGGAAGATATTAGGAGGTTTCCTGCTAAGGATTTGCAGACTATTGACCAACTTTGGGTTAAGCATAGTCACCGCAGGTTTGGCTTTTCTGTGCAAAAGGGTTTGTGGGTAAAGTCGGGGGGAAAGGCTAGTGTTTATGATGCCACAGTTTGGGAGAAGTTTGGCGATCGCGTGGGCTGGCGGGTTAGTGGTCAGTGGGTATACTATTCTGAACTAAATTTTACTTCTAAGGCAATGCCTGGACATTTGCCTGGGGGGACTGTTTTTGGGTGGGAAGGCGGGGTTTTATGCGGTGTTTTGGGTTTGGGCGGCGTGTGGTTTTTGCTGTCACGGCGAGATTTGTAGTTGGTTGTTAGTTGTTAGTAGTTGGTTGTTGGTTGGTTGTTAGTTGTTATTTGTTAGTTGTTATTTGTTAGTAGTTAGTAGTTATTTGAATTTTCAATAATCGGTGGTAAGGTGCGCATTGCGCTACAAATCGACTTTAGCTGTTATTTGTTATTTGAGTTCTCACCGATCGGTGGTAAGGTGCGCATTGCGCACCCTACAAATTGTCATTGACTGCGGCGAATTTCAGTAACTTGGTCGGCAACTTCCAAAATTGCTGGTGGCATCGAAGGCCCGGTCAAAATAATATCTAAATGGTGTGGCTTGCTGTCAATCAATGCCAGCACTTCAGATTCGGGAATTAAGCCTAAATTCACAGCTAAACTCAATTCGTCGAGAATAACTAAGGCATAACTGCTTTCGCGCACCGTATTTTGAACGTATTGCCACAATTGTTCGATCGATCGCACTTCTAGCTCATCTAAATCGGCCTTGTCAATGCAGCGGGACAAATCGCATCGCACCCAATCTAAATTCTGCCCCAGCCGCACCGGATGCTGATGCCCTTGATTGATTCCCCCTTTGAGAAATTGCACTGCTAACACCGGATTCCCCTGTCCTGCAATTCGGAGCGCCTGAGCCATGACACTGGTGAAAAAGCAGCGGTGCGGGGCTGTAAAAACTTGCACCAGCCCTTCAACTGTGTAGGGCAAGCTGTGGGTTAAATTGAGTTTAGGGGTTTGTAACTGAGCAACCATAGGGCAATATTTAATTAGTAATTGAGTCTGGAGTGTGGCTTTGACCTTGACTGGGATGGAGCCTGCTTAACAATATATAGTGTACTTGGCCGATCGCACATCGCATCACACGCTAGATATACAAATTGTCAAAAGCTAGCTGTAGTCGGATTCGCAGTCATTTTGCCCGATCGATCTCAATAACAGGTAAAATTTGAGTGTAGCAGCGGTAGGAGCAAAGCAGTGTGAGATTAGTGATTATAGGAGGGCCAGGAGCGGGAAAGGGAACTCAGGCAAAACTACTGTGCAACAATTTGAGCATTCCTTTGCTCGCTTTGGGGGATATTCTGCGGGAGGCGATTGCTTCTGAAACAGCTTTGGGCAAGTTGGCGATGCCTTATGTCAAAACAGGGGAGTTAGTTCCCGACATAGCTATGATTCACTTCATTCGCCGCCGACTGATGCTGTGGGATGTCTTTAATAGCTGGGTGTTGGAGGGCTATCCACGAACGGCTTTTCAAGCTGAGGAGTTGGATTTTTTATTAGACGATTTGGCACAAGAGATAGATTGGGCGATTTGGTTGAAGGTTCCGACTGAGTTGTTGTTGAGTCGATCGATCCAGCGAGCGCGATCGGACGATAGTCCAGAAATTTTACAACGGCGGCTCGATTTATTCGAGGAGCAAACTCTCCCGCTTTTAGATTATTATGAGTATCGCAACAAGCTGTTAACTATCAACGGCGATCGACCATCAGAAGAAGTACAGCAGGATATTCTTAAATTTGTTAATAGTTAGTTGGCCCGAAAGCAGTTGGCAGTTGATTGTTACCAATAACAAATAACGAATAACAAATAACAAATAACGAATAACGAATAACGAATAACTTATGTCCATAAAACGTGCCGATGGCAGACAGCCAAATCAACTCCGTCCGATTAGTTTCGATCGCGAATTTACCAAATTTGCCAGCGGATCGGTGATAGCAAAAAGTGGCGACACTCAGGTACTGTGCAGCGTTACGATTAAGCCGGGAGTGCCTAGGTTTCTGGAGAATACTGGAAAAGGTTGGCTGACTGCGGAGTACCGGATGTTACCAGGATCTACGCCGCAGCGACAAGATCGGGAATTTATGAAATTGTCGGGGCGCACTCAAGAAATCCAGCGGTTGATTGGCCGGAGTTTGCGATCGTGCTTGGATATGCAGCTTTTGGGCGATCGCACGAT
>CASBQF010000262.1 GCA_949127775.1 Oscillatoriales cyanobacterium PMM_0080 | reverse complement strand
CTATCCCCGGTGTTCTATCACCAATCTTACAAGGCAATAGTAATGTTAGCAGTAAAATAGAAGCAGCGGCCGCCAGCGCCATTCGCACAGCCGACAAAGAATTTGTAAATCGCAATTTCACCAGCAAAAGAACCGAATTAGCCGTAACTGGCAGCGGTTCTAACTTTGCAGCCGATACAAGTCGGCTTTGGGGCCGGCAAAGACAGGAGAAAGTCGGCCCAAATGTGGGTTTTGGCTTCGTACAAAAGTATGAAGATCAATACAGCGATTCCAAAATTTCTGGGCCGACAATGTGCGCTATTCATAACGCTCAAAGAGTCTTAGCTGACCAAAGATTAACACCGCCAGAAATCGCGGCTTCGGTATTGCCAACTCGATCGCGAATAGATGATACGATCTCTTGGGGAGGTGATAGCGATGCCTCTGCTGGGAGAAATCCTGGTGCTGTTTTTGCTCAATATGACACAGCGGCGGGGACGGTGACTTCTCGCTACGATTTAGTTGAACCGGGGCCGAAAGGTTTTGGGCGTGTTGAGTATACTATTGAAGCGGAAAATCAGCCTCGGCGGGTGATTTTGTTGACTGTGAGGTTTTAGGCGAAATCAGCATTACGAAAATCCTGTAGGGGCGGGTTCGCCAAGATTTCTAATTCACATCCAGGGTATTTATAAACCCGCCCCCACTACGAATAGGGCCGGGGCGGGTTTATTTCACCTGTTTGTTGGTTTCAAATATTGTTGGTGAACCCGCCCCTACAGGATTAATTGCAATATGATATCTGTGCCCTACTTCATATATCGCACTAATAAACTTAACGGCGATGAGCAATAATAGTCACAACCACCTGTTTTTGTTCATCATCAATATAATAGACCACCCGATAATCTCCAACGCGATATCGATAGTATCCATCCAAGTCACCTTTGAGCATCTTAATATTTGGATGGGTGCAAGGGTTGATTTTCAGCATCTCGAAACACCTGTCCAGCTTCCGTTGCAGTGACGCTGATGCTTCTTCAAAAAACTCCTGAGCGTCAAGGCTGACAACAACCGAATATAAATCAATATTTGGCTCAGTATTTTCGTTTGAGTTGCTCAACGGAAGTCACCTTACCTGCTGCTACATCTTTTTTTGCCTGCTTAAAAGCCTCTATAAAACCCGGAATCTGCAATAATTCCTCCGTCGCTTGATTGCTTTCACGTTCTGCTAAATAAGCTAAGAAATCAGCAGCAACGAGCAGCCTCTCAGGAGACAATTCATCTATGTATTCCTTTACCTGCTGACGAAGTTCTTGGGTGTTCATAGTTCATAATTGTTGAAAATTATTAGATATGCTCGATCAATGATAGCAAATTTATCAAGCATATCGCGTTCACGCCTGTCCCCTGTGTTCGCCCAGCTACTTACTTTTGCAGTTGACCAATCAAATCTAAGGCTTTGTGAGCATCTGCGGCCATTCCTTGAGCTCTAAATAAACGGGCGGCTTGCTGCAAATCTGCGATCGCCCCTGGCCGATCTCCCATTCTCACCAACGTAATGCCTCGATTAGCATAAGCCTTAGCATAGCTGGGATTGAGTTGAATTGCTTGAGTGTAATCAGCTAAGGCTGAGCGATCGTTATTGATGCGAAAAAGCGCTAATCCTCGGTTAAAATAAGTGTTAGCGCGACCTGGATTGATTTGCAGCGCTTGGTTGAAATCGTCGATCGCCCCTTTTTGATCGCCCAAGTCCGAAAGCGCTACGCCTCGGTTGTTGTAAGCCGCCGCAAAGTTGCGATCCTGACGGATGACTTGAGTATAATCTGCGATCGCCCCCGGTTTATCGCCCATCGCCGACAAAACCAGCCCCCGATTGTAGTACGCATCGAGATAACTGCCATTTAGGGCGATCGCCTTGCTATAATCAGCGATACTTCTGGGAATTTCTCTCAAATCAAAATACGCCAGTCCCCGATAGAAATAAGCTTCTACATAATCCGATTGAGTTTGAATCGCTTTGCTAAAATCGGCAACAGCCCCTGACAAATCTCCCTGATCAAACCGCGTCAAACCCCGAACATAATAAGTCTTAGCATCTTGGGGATTGTTCAGTTTCAGATGTGCATTAGCGGTGGGAGAGGTATTTATCAAAAGTGCCGATCGATTTAATCCAGCTTCCGACAATTTAGCTATAAAAGTGTTAATAGGAATCGCTGAATTAAACCCTGTTTTATCGGTAAATTTATCTACTGGTTTTCCTTCGTCATCCGTTATAAAATCGAGATCGCCTTGTCCATGAATCCCAACTACGCGCCCTTCTCCATCAAATACAGGCCCTCCACTCATTCCCCCTTTCGTAATAGCATTGTAACGCAAGGTGTAACCCCGCGGATGATTCTGACGACGGCTGGTAACAAAGCCCGGTGAAAATTCAAAATTGCGTTTAACTGTGTACTTTTGTTCCAACATATTACCTGGATAGCCAAAAACAAAAATTGGCGTACCAGCAATCGTTTGTTCGGAATTGCCTAAAGTTACAACTGGATAAGATTCTGCACTGTTAAATGTTACGACTGCTAAATCTGGAGCATTCTGGCCTTTCTGTAATAGTACACTTCTGGTTACTTGATAGTCTTTTCCTGTAGATGTGCGAATTGTATAAGTATCCTTAGTATTAGCAACAACATGGTTAGATGTCAAAACTGTGTAAGTTGTGCCTTGTTTGGCAATAATAAATCCAGACCCGCCACCATGAAGTGTTGCATTAATTTGAACGGTTACAGATTCAGCGAATTTGGCAATTTCTTGGGGAGTTTTTGCAAAAACTGGTGCTGCTGCAAAGATAACTATTCCTGCTACCGTTACTGTTCCTGCTAGGATGCTGGTGAGGGAATCAAACCGCGAATAACCCGTAGTCATAGATGATTACTAATAGAGTAAGATTTTTTATACTCCGAATAGTATAGATGAAAATGAAATATCTGAAAACCATAAACGCTTGAAGTTTTCAGCCCCTAGCAATTTTCCTGACATTTCGTACATTTCGTAAGTTTGCCATATTTCACTTGTGGATATTTTGGATTAGGAAGCTCGAACTGCATCCCGAAACAGTTTCAAAGCTTCTTTTTCCTCCGACATTTGCAAGCACTGACCCAGCAATTCTAGATCCAAATCCGGCAAAAGCACGCTCCTCGAAGTGCGATCGTAACCCTCCGAGTTCAGTTGATAAAGTGAAAATACTCCGTCTTCCCAAAACCAAACTTCCGCTATGTTAAACCGCCGATAATATTCCAACTTGTTGATAGTCCCGCTGGTAAAAACAACTTCGATCGCCAAATCGGGTGTTTCGCGCTCACGCCTGTCTTCGCCAAAGTAGTAAGATAAATCTGGTTCCTTGCTGCTACCTTTTGTTTCCGATTTGAGTGTAGCACTCCCGGTTGGCATAAAACTAATATCCTTTTCCAGGAAAAACATCATTAACATTCCCGCTAGCAGGCATTTAATTATTTCATGTTCCCGCGAAAGTGTCATAATTTCTACATATCCGTCGAGGTAAGACAAGCGAACGCTGCGAGTATACTCTAGCAAGGAATCCAGAGCTTTGAACTGCTCCCAAGTCATCGAGAGCGGTAAAATTAACCGCTGTTCAGGGAGTGGAGTTAATTTGGGGTGCGTGGCAATGGTCATATATACTTTCTCCTGGTTGGAGTTTCTGTTTCTAGGTTAGCTTAAAAAGCCAAAAATTGTTTTAATAATTGGGCGATCGCCCTTTTTACCTAAACACAACTTAGACAAATAAATCATTGAAAACGCTATATTTATGCGAAGGTGCGCACTGCGCACCCTACATAACTACAAATAGCTAAGCCAAAAACTGGAATTGAGAACCGTTAACTGCCAATGCAAACGGACTAGATTGTTCAAATGCACCCGTAAGCTCAAAGCTATCAGTGTTTAAAACAATCCCCAAAATCTGTCCGTCTCTTCGGTTCTGAATCACCATATCGTTGATAATTCCGTCATTGTCGAAAGCAATCAAATTGTCGTCAGTGAAGAGGATGTCTATTTCTGTTAAACCGTCAGTCAAACCAATGCGATCGCCATCATCAAAGATAAAATCGGTAATCACATCGGCTCCATTGACTCCAAATGTTTCATTGCTTCTGAGCACAAATATGTCAGCACCGGGGCCTCCGGTGAGCACGTCAATCCCCCGATCGCCCGCTAAGAAATCGTTGCCGTCATTGCCGTCCAAATCGTCGTCTCCTTGCCCTCCGCGCAGGATATCGTTCCCGGGCCCTCCAAAGATAATGTCGTTTCCAGAATCGCCCCTAACTACATCATTGCCATCATTTCCATCCAGGATATCGTTATCTTTGCCGCCGTAAATGATGTCACTTCCGCCGCCACCGCCGATCACATCATTGCCGTTATTTCCTAACAGCCGTTCGTTGGAATCTGACGAACCTCCTATAGTATCGTTACCATCGAGTCCCCAAACTCCCCAGGGGAAAGATGACAAATTTCCATCCTCTACATCGATTTCATCTGGTGTAGCGAATCCCAAAAGACGCGAGCCGCCGCCGGCAAACACAGGAAATCCAGTTAGATCGCGGATGAGATTGTTGATTGTTAAAGCCATAAGTATGTCCTTTGAAAGATGCTCTATTTGTATTATATATTTTAGTTATTGCATTGCCAAGCAGCAAATTTATTTTGATTATTGTCGGAACTTTTGTTTGCTAAATTAGATCGTTTGCCGTTGCATCGTAATCATCTATTTGGATGATATCAGTTCGAGGGTCTCGATCGCGATTTATGCCGCGAGGAAAACTCTAGGACTCGATAATTCCGATGCCGCCGGATTTGATATTAGTCGCTAGCAATCTGTTTGCTAATTACCAATGGCTAATTACTAATTGTCAGGATTGTGCCTCGTTCAACCCAAAGCTACTATATATTTCGCCTCTGAGTCTATTAGTCGCTGACACTATCCGCTACGATTTACCGCTTATAATAGATGTTACCCGCCAAGTCGGAAAAACGTTCATATCACCTATAACGTCAAGACTGAGAGGTTGTTTGTGAAGAAAAGTAAAAGTTTTTGGGTCGATCGTCCGAGAAAATACCCGGTTTCCGATACTATACACAAACTTTACAAATAGAATCTAAATTCTTTACAAATTTCTAAATCCCCGATCGCTGACATTATCCGGCAAAATCTACTGCTTTCAGGTGTTTTACTCATGTCCACCCCAAAATCGTCTTCGCGTCAAAATAACAATCAATCCGTAAATTCACTGATGCCCGCAGATATGGACTCAACTGAGCAAGACAATCACAGCGTGCAAAGCGAACTTAATATGGAACAACTACTGCAAGCTTTGGCGGCAGGAGTACCGACTCAATCTGCCGAAATTGAACGCTTGAAAACATGGAAACAAGACTTGCAGTGGGTGTTTCAATTTCTCGGAAACCGCCGCGTTTTAATCGCGGTAATTGAGCCGGGAACTTTTGCCCTGCGCTACGCTAACGCCGCTTTTTGCCGTTTGGCTGGCTGGGAAGGAACGCCCCTGGGAAGTGGGCAAATTGGCGGTTTGTTTGCCGGAATGGGCATTACTCTGCTGGAACTATTCGAGGAGTGGGATGGCCAAACAGCCGAACAGTTGTACCGCCGCCACATTTTGCACTGGGTATTCAAGCAATCCTATCAAATTGACCTCGCAGCTTTGCGAGTGCTCGACGAACCCGTGATGGCTACAGTGAAAAGTCGCGTACATCCTGAACCGAGATATATTGAATTTTGGCTGGGTTCGGAACAGTTGAAAGTCGATCGCATTAACTCGAAAATAGATGAATTTGCGGATTTACAATTGCCGTTAATGCCAGTCTCTGAACGGGAAGCTTGGTTGATGCAGCCGAATCAATTGGCGATTTTAGCCGATCGCTTGCAGTTAGATAATTACCAAGTAGAAGGTTTACTGGTACTCGAAGGTTTTGATGTCACCATACAGGAGCAAATTCGGCGGCTGACGCAGTTATTAATCGATCGCGATTCCATGCTGCGCCCCGACAAATTTGAGAGAATAGACGGTTGTTTACGATCGCTCTTTAATGCTGACGGTACTTTGCTGCTGCGCCCTGACGGCGAACAGGTACAGATATTAGTAGCTAAAGGCGGCGAAAATTTGCAGCCAATTGTTTATTCGATGACTTCCCTAGAAGACTCTCATTTCTTGAAAGCAACGGCGGCAAATCAAGTCTGGAATGTCCCCGATTTGCGACGAGAATGCGATACCGAGTGCGATCGGGCTTTGCGGAAAATGGGCGTGCGATCGATGTTGCTAGTACCGCTCGTCGTAAAAACCGTCACCCGCGAGGGCTGCGTGCAGCGAATTTTGGGTCTTGTGGGGCTGTTGTGCGATCGGCCAAACCACTTCAACGGCATTGACTCCCAGCACGCCCAAGAACTGATCCCCGCCTTCATTGCAGCCCTGCGACAAGCCATGCAGCAGCGGTTCAGCCACATTCACAACATCCACCCCGCCGTCGAATGGCGCTTCGTCCAAGAAGCAGAAAGACGCAGTTGGGGACTACAGCAAGAAACTATCGTATTTGCTGACGTTTATCCGCTATTTGGAATTTCCGATATTCGCGGTTCTAGCGACGAGCGAAATCGAGCCATTCAAACTGATTTACTGGAACAATTTCGCTTAGGTTTAGCCATAATTGATGCTGTTTGTGAAACAAAAACTACTCACCTGGGTCAGCAACTGCGACTTGATTTACTCGACTACATCGAGCATTTAAAAGAAAAAGTAACAGTGGATATGGAGGTACGAGCTGCCGAGTATTTGAACGAGAAACTAGAAGTATATTTTGACTATTTTATGCAGTGCGGGCCGAAAGTTCAGGAGGCGGTTGAAGCTTACCGAGTGGCCTGTGAAAACGAACATAACTGCGTTTATGGCGATCGGACTCGCTACGACCAAATGCTGCATTTAATTAGTAGTAAACTCCAAGAAACTTGGACTCGCTGGCAAGAAAGAATGCAGAAAATTCTTCCCCACTACTGCGACATAGAATGCACCGACGGCATGGATCACATGATTTATGTCGGAAAATCTGTTGATGGCAGATTCAGTCAATTTCACCTCCACAGTCTGCGGTACGAACAACTGCGGGCAATTTGCGATTGCGGGCGCACAGTTTTTCGCCTGCAAGCTGACTCGCACATTAATATGGAACTCGCGCATCTAGTATTAGTGCAGAATACCACAATCGACATTTTTCACAATGAAAATACCGAAAAAATGTTTGATGTCAAAGGGACTCGCGATATTCGTTATGAACTCGTTAAAAAGCGGATCGAAAAAGCCGTTGATAAAGACGCACAAGAACGAATTACTCAGTCAGGAATGTTGACAGTCGTTTATTCAACCGAAGACGAATGGGAAGAGTACGAGCAGTATTTACGCTACTTATCTCGTGAAGGTTGGGTAGAGTCAAAAGTTCAGACCGGCATGGTAGAATCGCTGCAAGGAGTCAGCGGTTTAAAATTCGCCCGAGTGCGTATTTTGCCCGAGACGAAATCTCTTGCGGAATATCGCGAAGTTACAGTTGTCACCGATTGATCGGCCCCCAGATTACCTTAATGTAGGGTGCGCAATGCGCACCTTACCACTGACAATAACGAACAGTACCGTGTTTTTACTTAGTGTCTGTGATTTATAATTATCCGCCGAAAAAAACAACTATCTGAATCACACAACTTAAGCTGAATTAGTGTTAATTTACTAATAATTATATCCTGTATTTTTCAGTAAACTTATGTTAACATCATCAAAATACCAAATCGATGCTACTCTGCACGAAGGCGTCGAAACAATCATCTATCGCGCACAGACACCCACAGACGGACACGTC
This sequence comes from Oscillatoriales cyanobacterium PMM_0080, assembly GCA_949127775.1. Taxonomy (GTDB): domain Bacteria; phylum Cyanobacteriota; class Cyanobacteriia; order Cyanobacteriales; family Microcoleaceae; genus Microcoleus. The sequence goes on along the minus strand of CASBQF010000262.1, from coordinate 5,724 downwards.
ACAATCCTGAAAATCCTCAAAGCCGAATATCCGACACTCGAAGCCATTACCAGGCTCAAACACGAATATCAAATCCGCCAAAATTTAGACAGCGAACAAATCGTCAAAGCCATCTGTATCGAAACATTTGACCACCGAATAGGACTGGTATTAGAAGACTTTGGTGGCGAATCCCTCACAAAACTCCTAGAAACAGAAAAATTAAGCCTGCAAACAAATTTAAACATCGCCATCCAAATAGTCAAATCCCTACAATACCTGCATTTACAAAACATAATTCACAAAGATATCAAACCCAGCAACATCATCATTAACTCGCAAACAAAACAAGTCAAACTCACCGACTTCGGCATCGCCACAAAACTCAACAAAGAAAACCCGCAATTCAACAATCCCAACTCAGTCGAAGGCACATTAGCCTATATGTCACCCGAACAAACCGGGAGAATGAACCGCACCCTCGATTACCGCACCGACTTTTATTCCCTCGGTATCACATTGTATGAAATGCTGACCGGAAAATTGCCTTTCCCCAGCAACGACCCCTTAGAAATAGTTTACAGCCACATCGCAGTTCAAGCAATATCTCCGCATCAAATAAATTCAGAAATACCCGCCGCCATCTCAGATATTGTGATGAAGCTTTTGGCGAAAAATGCCGAAGATAGGTATCAAACAGCGGAGGGTATCAAAGCAGATTTAGAAAAGTGTTTGAATTATTGGCAGACAACAGGAGAAATTGCTTATTTTGTACCGGGAAAGTTCGATCGATCGCCACAACTGTCAATACCTCAAAAACTCTACGGGCGAGAAGCTGAAGTCGATCGCCTGCTTGCTGCTTTTGAACGAGTTAGCGGGCTTGCAGACGCGCAACCGCCAGAAAATGCGAAAAATCTAGTTGGTCGTGCACACAGCGAAATAGTCCTAGTTTCCGGTTATTCTGGCATTGGCAAAACCGCGATTGTTAATGAAGTTCACAAGCCAATTGTCCGCCAACGCGGCTATTTTATCAACGGCAAGTTTGACCAATTTAAGCGCAACATTCCCTATGCAGCTTTGATTCAAGCTTTCCAGTCATTAATCGGGCAGTTACTGACTGAAAGTAGCGAAAAATTGCAGGCTTGGCGAGAAAAGTTAGCGGCGGCTTTGAGTGCAAACGGTGCTGTGATTGTTGATGTAATTCCTGAAATTGAGCTAATTATTGGCAAACAGCCGGAAGTGCCGCAATTGGGGCCTGCGGAATCTCAAAATCGGTTTAATCGAGTCTTTCAAGAGTTTATCAATGTCTTTACTCGCGCCGAACATCCGCTGGTAATCTTTTTAGACGATTTGCAGTGGGCTGATTCGGCATCGCTGAATTTAATGCAGTTGTTGGTTGGTAATTCGGAAAGTCAATATCTGCTTTTGATTGGTGCTTATCGGGATAATGAAGTGCATCCGACTCATCCGTTGGTGCAGGCGATCGAGCAAATTGCCAAAACTGGTACTCCTGTCAATAATATCGTATTGCAACCGCTGGATTTCGGCAATGTCTACGAATTGATCGCCGATACCCTCACGGCTAACGACAAGATGCAATTGCTGGCTGAGTTGATTTTCAACAAAACGGGCGGCAATCCTTTCTTTATCACGCAACTTTTGCAAGCGCTTTATCAAGAGAATCTGTTACACTTTGAGTTTAGTAGCGGTAGTTGGCAGTGGAGTTTAGAAGAGATTCAGGCGATCGGCATTACGGACAAAAGCGTCGTCGAATTGGTAGCCAGCCGCATCGAAAAACTGCCAGACACCACGCAACGAGTCTTAAAATTGGCGGCTTGTATTGGCGACAAATTTACCCTCGATGTTTTGTCCATTGTCAGCGAAAAATCCCAGGCGCAAGCAGCTAGCGAACTCTGGGCTGCACTGCAAACTGGATTGGTTCTCCCGTTGAGCAATGCTTACAAGATTCCCCTGGTTGGAGGCTGGGGATCGGACAATTTGCGATCGATTCTTCCCGCTTCCCAATCCAAGATTGCGTACAAATTCCTGCACGACAGAGTGCAGCAAGCAGCTTATTCCCTAATTCCTGACGGCGAAAAGCAAGCAACGCACCTAAAAATCGGTCAACTGTTGCTAGAAAATACTCCGGCCTCCGAGATTGAAGATAATGTGTTTGATATTGTCAACCAACTGAATGTAGGCGTTGAATTCCTCGCAGGAAAAGCCGAAAAAGATGAATTGGCAAAACTGAATCTGATCGCCGGAAAAAAAGCGAAAGCATCCAATGCTTACGAAGCTGCTGTCAGGTATTTGAATGTCAGTTTGGAACTCATCAACTCCCCTCAGTCCCCCGTGAGTATGCAGTTAAGTTGGGCGACTGATTATGACTTGACGCTGAATCTGCACGTAGAAGCAGCGGAGGCGGAGTATCTGAATACTAATTTTGGGCGATCGCAAGAATTAGCAGATATCGTGTTGCTACAAGCGACCAACTTGCTCGACAAAGTTAAAGGCTACGAACTGCAAATCCAGTCTTATATTTCTCAAAAGCAGCTTCTACAAGCCCTAGATACTGGTTTGCAAGCTTTGGGAATACTGGGGATTTCCCTATCTGAAATCCCCCCAGAGGGCCTGGGTGGAATTAAGTTACCTTCACTTGATGAACTCAACCAAATTCCTGTGATAACTGATGGCTATCAGTTGGCTATCATCCGGATACTTGCGATGCTGATTTCTCCTATTTATATCGCAAAATCAGAACTTCTGCCACAAATTATCTTCAGCATGATAATTTTTTCTACGGCACGGGGCAATTCAGCACTTGGGGCGATAGCTTATAGTTGGTATGGTGTGCTGCTGACTGCGGCATTGGGAGAGATAGACGCTGGATATCATTCTGGACAGTTAGCTTTGAAGCTATTAGACCAATTCAATGCTAAAGAACTTAAATGCAACGTTAACAACACATTCAACGCTTTAATACGGCACTGGAAAGACCATGCCAGAGAGACAATTTTACCTTTGATAGATGCCATGCAAAGTGGCTTAGAAACAGGAGATATACAATACAGTGTTTACGCTAGTTACAACTGTTTGATAGGTTTACTATTTATCGGAGAGCCACTAAATACTGTAGAAAAAAAGCAATTGCAATACTTCAATTTAGCACAGCAACTAAAACAAGAGCTTCCGAAAGACTTAATTGAAATATGGGGACAACTTCTTTTAAGATTACAAAATAAATCTGCAAATAAACTTCAAGTTGCAGATGAACATCTTAATGAAACAGAAATATTGCCTCGACTGCAAAGAACAAATAATACAATGGGAATTTTTAATTTTTATTGTGCCAAGATGGTTAGTCATTATTTTTTCAAAGAACCCCAGCAAGCAGTTGCTAACGCATCTTTAGCTGCCGGATATGCACAAGCAGTAATGGGCTTTATGATCGTCGGTACACACAATTTTTACTATTCCCTCGCACTCCTCGCTGCGTATCCAACTGCTGACAGCGCAGAAAAAGAAAAACACTTGATGCAAGTAGCAGCGAATCAGGAAAGAATGCAAAAATGGGCGTACCACGCCCCCATGAACTATCAGCACAAGTACGACCTCATAGAAGCCGAAACAGCACGAGTGTTGGGGAAAAATTGGGAAGCAGCAGATTATTATGACAAAGCCATTCAAGGAGCAAAAGAACAAGGATATATCCAAGAAGCAGCACTCGCCAACGAACTTGCAGCCGAGTTTTATTTCTCTTTCAATAAAGACAAAATTGCTCTAGTCTATCTTACAGAATCATACTACGGTTACATCCACTGGGGAGCGATCGCAAAAGTCAAAGATTTAGAAGCCCGATATCCCCAATTAGTCGCCCAAACCCTCAACCGAGAAACCAAAACCCGCGATTTAACTGTCACCACCACGGCAACAACCACCAGCAGAGATTTTAGCAAATCCTTAGACATCGGTACATTCATCAAAGCATCTCAAGCGATTACCAGCGAAATTGTGTTCGACAAGTTATTGACTAAGTTAATCAAAATTTTGTTGGAAAATGCGGCGGCTCAAAAAGTAGCCCTGCTGCTACTGAAAAATGATGTTCTCTGCATTGAAGCTACTGGTAGTTCTCTGGAGGATAAAGTGACACTTTTACCGTCTATCCCAGTAGAAAATTGTCAAGATGTACCCCTGTCTGCGATTAATTATGTACATCGTAGTCAAAAGCACCTGGTTTTAGACAATGCGACGGTTGCGGAACCTTTTAATGCGGATGCTTACATTCGGAAATGTCAACCAAAATCAATCCTATGTTTGCCGATTATTTATCAATCTCAGCGGCGCGGAATTATTTATCTGGAAAATGCTTTGACGGTAGGAGCTTTTACCGATGAGAGGGTAGAAGTATTAAAAGTGTTGGTTTCTCAAGTGGCGATTGCTGTGGAAAATGCTGGTTTGTACGCGCGGGAACAAGAGAAATCTCAACAGTTAGAAAAATCTTTTAATGAACTGCAAGAGGCGCAACTGCAACTGATTCAAAGCGAAAAAATGTCGGCTTTGGGTAACTTGATTGCAGGGGTTGCTCACGAAATTAACAATCCGCTGGGTTTTATTGCGGGGAATGTGGATGCTGCTGCTGAGGCGAGTGCGGATTTGATTGATTATTTGCAACTTTATCAGGAAAAGTTTCCGAATCCGGGTGATGAATTAGTCGATAAAGCATCGGATATTGATTTAGAATATTTGATGGAAGATTTGCCAAAAATGCTGTTATCGATGAAGTCTGGTACGGATCGCATTCGCAATATTAGCACGTCTCTCCGTACTTTTTCTCGTGCTGATACTGCGAATAAGGTGTCGGCAAATATTCATGATGGGATCGATAGCACTTTGCTGATTTTGCAGTATCGCCTGAAGGCTAACGATTCTCGTCCTGCGATTCAAGTTATTAGGGAATATGGGTATTTGCCGCCTGTTAAGTGTTATTTTGGACAGTTGAATCAGGTGTTTATGAATTTGTTGGCAAATGCGATCGACTGTTTTGACGAATTTAATGTGGGCCGCACTTATGCTGAGGTTGAGGCTTTACCAAATACGATCGCCATTATCACCCATGTCTCGCCGGATAACAACAGCGTGGTGATTACCTTCAAAGATAACGGCGCAGGGATGTCAACGGAGGTGAGGGCGAAGATATTTGACCATTTGTTTACTACGAAGGGTGTTGGAAAAGGTACGGGTTTGGGGCTGTCTATCAGCCGCCAAATTGTGGAGGAAACCCACGGTGGTAAGCTGAGTTGTGATTCGGTGGTGGGTGAAGGGACGGAATTTGCGATCGAACTTCCTTTGAATTAAGATCAATTCCGGTTACACTTCTTATGATGTAGAGGAGACGGCAGTGCCGTGTCCCTACCCAAAATAACATTGTAGGGACTAAGGCACGTGCAATCTCCTGATTTTGGCTCATATGTTGCACAATTTTTATGAACAGGCAAGATGCCTGTTCCACAAACAGTGAAAGCATTAACATAAATTTTAAAATTTGTCAATGTCTAATTATCTCTGAAAAAGTCTGCTGTTCACAGTTTATATTCGGCAATATGCAGCTACATTATTAGCTAAATGTGTTGACACTCCTCGACCTAAAGGCACGAGGATTCTTAAGACATTTCAATCTTAATATCCCTATTGCTAGGGTTCCCAAACTCGCCACGTTTGCTCAAAGAGCGTGGTGATATCTTTTGG
>CASBQF010000261.1 GCA_949127775.1 Oscillatoriales cyanobacterium PMM_0080 | reverse complement strand
TTAGCAAAAGAAGGCGATCCCAGGGCGATCGCATTTCTGATCGGCCAAGCACTCCAAAGCTTCGGCGTCACAGCCAAAGCCAGCCTAGAGAATCACAGCCTGCACCTGCTACTCGAAGCAGCACAATTGCCCGCAGAAGAAGCCTGTCTCCGAGTCGCAATCAAAGGGTTACAGCGACTGCAACCAAACAACATTTACTCCGTCACAATTTACGGGCGACGCGAAGGCCAGCAACTACCAGCTTGGACTCAAACAGTAGAATTAAAAAAACCCTTGACTTTCGCACCCGTAAGTGAGCCAGTTGCCGTGAGTGCAGGAGTTGCCACTCCTGCACACACTTCCCGAATTTCTACCGCTTTGCCAAAGGTAGAAACAACTCAGAACTTCACAACTGCACCTACTCAAACACCAGAAAAATCCCCGCCAAAACCCCCGCAAATATCAACTCCCAAACCCACAAACCAACGGCAAAAAAAGCGATCGCCCCAGCCAGGAATAGCCCGCCCTAAAACTAAAAAATCCTGGCTGTCAGTTGGTGCTCTGAGTCTGATTCTCGTACCAATATCCGGCTTTGTGTTAGGTTCTCAACTTTACAAACCCTCAAACACCACCGCCAATAACCCTCTAACATCAAAACCAGCCGCCCAAAAAGGGCGCGCACCAGCACCGGCAGCCAAACCCCAACCGGCTCCAAAATCTCCCACCCAGGCTGCGAAACAACCAGCCAACGTGCCCGCAACAGTCAGCCTCAAAGCAGTTGGCGACATCATCCCCGGCACCAATTTTCCCTACAACAAACTGCCGGAAAATAAGGAGCGTTTATTTGAGTCAGTGAAATCGCAACTCAAAGGAGCAGATATCTTGTTTGGCAATTTTGAAAGCACGATGACCGATTATCCTTACAGCTCCAAAGGAGGCGGCGGAGGAATGCTATTTGCCTTTCGGACACCTCCAAGTTATGCCAAAATCTTCAAAGATGTTGGTTTTGATATTTTGAATGTTGCCAACAATCACTCCTACGACTTTAACGAGCAGGGATTTAAGGACACAATTAAAAACATCGACAGCAACGGCATGAAGTCGGTTGGAAAAAGAGATCAAATTGTCTACAAAAATGTTAAGGGCGTGAATTTTGCCTTTATCGGTTTCAGCAACTACGGCGAAGTCCACAATTCCTTACTAGAACTGAAAGCCGGAGCAGAAGTTGTCAAAAAAGCCAAGCAAAAAGCTGATATTGTAGTGATATCAGTTCATGCTGGAGCCGAAGGAACCGGAGCTCTGAATGTGAGAAATAAAAACGAATTCTTTTATGGAGAAAACCGGGGAAATATGGTTTTGTTTTCGCGGACAATGATTGATGCGGGAGCAGATTTGATTTTGGGACATGGGCCCCACGTTACCAGAGCTTTGGAACTTTATAAGGGGAAATTGATTGCTTATTCCCTGGGCAATTTTATGGGTTATCGCACTTTGTCCACAGCAGCAGAACTCGGTCAATCTCTAATTTTGGATGTAAAAATGACTCCGCAAGGGGATTTTGTTTCTGGTAAGATTATCCCGATCGAACTTAGCAGCCAAGGTATTCCATCTGTTGATGACGATTTTAGGAGTGTGGGGTTAATTCGCCGTTTGACAAAAAGCGATTTTCCGAATACTCCTTTGACAATTGATGACAATGGACAAATTTTGAAAAAAAATAAGTAGGGAAACGGCACTGCCGTTTCCCTACAAATTGATCGTGGTAGGGAAACGGCACTGCCGTGTCCTCTATATCATTCCTGCGCAGCCGGAATTGATATTAGAAGTAGGGAAACGGCACTGCCGTGTCCTCTATATCATTCCTGCCGTGTCCTCTAGATCATTCCTGCCGTGTCCTCTATATCATTCCTGCGCAGCCGGAATTGATATCAGAAATCAGGAGACGGCAGTGCCGTTTCCCTAAAAATTGATCGCGGTAGGGAAACGGCACTGCCGTCTCCTCTATATCATTCCTGCACAGCCGGAATTGATATCAGTAGTCATTGGGAATTGGGAATTGGTTAGTAATAACAATTACCAATTCCCAATAATTAGTCATAAACCATAGTTTTCAAAGCTTCTTTCATTTCCTCTGCTGTCGTCGTCGCTGTACCGAATTGACGCACGACAATGCTCGCAGCCAAATTGCCCAAAACCGCCGCTTCCCAACCCGATGCACCGACGCATAAAGCTAAAGTCATTGCTGCTACGACTGTATCTCCAGCACCAGTTACATCAAAGACATCAGTCTTGTTAAAAGGGGGAATATCCCAACGTTGAATGGCAAATTCTCCCTGTTCGCAAGTAGATGTTGGAGGTGGTGAATTTTTGATTGCTTCGCCGTTTACCCTTTCAAACAAACTCATCCCTTCATCACCGCGAGTAATCAGGATTTTTTGAGCTTGAGTTAAGTTCAACAAATCGCGTCCTGCTTGCATTAAAGTTTGAGAATTTTTGATCGAATATCCGACTGCTTGCTCGGCTTCTGGCAAGTTCGGAGTAAACAGCATTGCTCCAGAATATCGCTGCAAATCTGTTTGAGCGTCTACAATTGTTTTGCCGGGAACAACAGCAGATTCGATCGCCAAACGAGTCAAAACTCCATCGCCGTAGTCTGAACAAACCACCGCATCGACTGTCGGAATTTGCTGCCGGATGTAGTCTGCTAATTGCAATTGCAAGTCTAAATCCGGCAACTCGTCCGATTTGCGATCGACTCGGACAATTTGCTGAGTCACCGACTGCCGCGCGTGCCCAGAAATTCGAGTTTTGGTGACAGTTGGACGCTGCGAATCGATTAAAATGCCAGCCGTATCAATTCCCGCAGCCTCAAAAATACCGCACAAAGCCTTTCCTTGGTCGTCTTTTCCCACCAAACCAGCAACTTTTACTTTGCCTCCCAGTTTGGCCAAATTGTAGACTGCATTTGCGCCACCTCCGGGTAGTTGCCGAGTATTTTCGTAGCGCAAAATCAGCACAGGTGCTTCGCGGGAAATTCGCTCTACTTGTCCGGTAAGAAACTCGTCCAAGGTCAAATCTCCGATCGCTAATACCTGCGCTCGATCGAAGCAGTCTAATTTTTTCAATAATTGCTCAGTTGAGGCACGCAGTTGAGGCAAAAAATCGGAATAGTCGTTAGTCATTAACCAAAAAAATGAGACTGAGGAGTTGATAGTTGGGCTCGGCACGAACGGTAATTAAAAATCCGAATTAAGATTAATAATTAATTACCTCCCTGGTTTAATTTTCAACTTTCAATTGATTTTCTCACTAGGATTTTGAGAAACTCATTGCAAGCTGTTGGCGATCGCACACGCTCAACAAATTTGGGAAAAAAAGCAGATACAAGCGAACACATTGAGACTTCGGAATGAGAATTAAATAACTTCCACAAGTTTGTGGGATGTCCCGCCCGTCTTGAACAGGCAGGATGCCTGTTCCACAATAACAATTAAAACTGTAAGTTATTTAATTTGCGATCCTTAATAAGAAGTTGCACTGTGTGGAAGTTTCCTTCTACATAAGTGCCTTCTACATAAATGCCTTCAAAAGACAAAGGACAGCAGAATTATTTCGCTTTCATCTGCTTGATGATCGTAATCACTTGAGTCATTTGTTTTCTGAGTGTATCAATTTCCGTTTGCATTTTCGCCATTTTCAGAGTCATCGCCTGAATTTCGGCAGCGCCGGCTCCGGAGCCTGGTACAGCAGCGGTGGCTGGGGCTTCGGGTACTGGTTTCTTTTTAGCCAGTACCATCGCCGATTTGATAGCTTCGGTTAGCTGTTTTTTCTCAAAAGGTTTGGCGATGAATGCAAAGAAATGCTTCTCGAAGGGTTTGGGAATTTTTTCCATCACCTCTTCTTCGCGCCCCGACATAATCACCAAAGGTATCTTGCAAAGCACCGGATGGGCTTGCACTTTTTGATACACTTCCCAACCACTGACTTTGGGCAGTAGGAAATCTAACATAATTAGATTCGGTCGGGCTTCACGGATCAGTTTGAGTCCTTCTTCACCGTCTTTTGCTTCTAGAACTTCAAAGTTACCTTGAGGTAACATCTCTCGGACTCGAACGCGGATGACTTTACTGTCATCAATTACCAAGATTTTTTGACCAGCCACGACTGACTCCTTCAGTAATGAGTGTTGACGGTCTCAGGGCCGGGGCCACTGAGATTCTTGAATAGATCAGAAACCAATCTTCAAAGGCATTGTCAAGGTGCCTCGCTTTCGCTCAAGACAACGATCTTTCGATGCTGCTATCGCGCTTACGTTATCCTTTTCAAATGCTTTCTGGGTCTATCACATTCGCCAGTTCGGCACGCTTCCCATCCTGCTCTTTTTGTTTGACGCCTGAATGCGTTTACTAAGTGGCCGGAATTTCTCGCCCTCTAGGATAGCTCGTCACGTAGACAGATTTACTTACTTGCATACTGATTATAGATCAAAGACCACGGAGACTAAAGTCCCCCAAGTCGCTTTGCTCTCAGGACAGAAGTCTCTGAGGAAAGCTGCTAACCCTGTGGTCTGATGATTTGCAACCTTCAGTATATCCCTAAGAGAATTCTACCTAGAATTCTGAACGAGTTTAGTTTGGCTGCAATTGATCCCAATTCTGATTTGGGGTGACAATCCTACAAGTTCAGGGACTTTGATTTCGGATACGATCGAGTATATTAACTCGATCGCCACTTAATGTCATGTCGCCCAAAACTCCTCAAACTCCTACAGTCAAAGCAAGTGCCGCTCAAATGCGGAGTGAAATCGAGGCGATGCCGGATTGGTTGCGGCGCCCTATTGGCAAAGCTAGCGAACTTTCCGAAGTGCAAAAAATTATCAAACAGCGGCAAATTCATACGATTTGCGAAGAGGGAAGATGTCCCAACCGGGGCGAGTGCTACGCCCAAAAGACTGCGACTTTTTTGTTGATGGGGCCAACTTGCACCCGTGCTTGTGCTTTTTGTCAAGTAGATAAAGGTCATTCTCCGATGCCCCTCGATCCCGAGGAACCGCAAAAGGTGGCTGAGGCCGTGCAGTTATTGGGTTTGCGCTATGCGGTTCTGACTTCGGTAGCGAGGGATGATTTGCCGGATGGGGGCGCGGGTTGGTTTGCGTTGACGATCGCCCAAATCCGCCACTTAAACCCCGATACTGAGGTTGAGGTACTAACGCCAGATTTTTGGGGAGGAATCGCCGCGGGCGGGCACGGGGGCACCGCCCCTACCGATTCCGCCCCGGGCGATAATTCCAGCCTGGATCAGTTACAACGAGAACGGATTCGGACGGTAGTGGAGGCGAAACCAGCTTGTTACAACCACAATATTGAGACGGTGCGACGGTTGCAGGGGCCGGTGCGGAGGGGGGCGAAGTACGATCGGTCGATCGACGTTTTGCGCATTGTCAAGGAATTTGACCCAAGTATTCCGACCAAATCCGGTTTGATGTTGGGGCACGGGGAAACGGAGGCCGAGGTTGTCGAAGCGATGACCGATTTGCGGGATGCCAAGTGCGATCGACTCACCCTCGGTCAATACATGAGACCATCTCTAGAACACCTCCCAGTCCGCAAATACTGGACTCCAGCCGAATTTGACCATTTTGGGTCGATCGCCCGCGAGATGGGGTTTGAGCGAGTGCGATCGGGGCCTCTCGTCCGCAGTTCCTACCACGCCGGAGAGAGCCATTGAATTCAATCAAAATCCAACTCGGTATAAACTCCTAGTTACAAAAAATAACACTCTCAGATTGTGCCAATGTGCCACGCTCTCTGCTATTTGTGAATAGAGTGACATTATGAATTAGGAGCTTGAATCATGGCAGAGATAGCGAAAAACCAATTAAAATCCGACTCCGTGATGAAAACGGGCAAATTCCCTTACACCTATCGCACAATCTGGTTTCTAGTGCTGTTAGGTATCAACTTTGTGGTTGCAGCCTTTTATTTCCATATCATTGAATAGTTCTGCAACTTGACTTTTCTAGTCCTGAACGCAGAACTTCCATTTGTAGGGTGCGCAATGCGCACCTTATACCAATTTAATGTGAAGTTGCACATATCTCGATCCCCCTAAATCCCCCGAAAGCAAGGGGGACTTTGAGAGGAATCTTGTCCCCCCCCTTATTAAGGAATGTCCCAGGGAGATCGGATTCTATGCAGCCTCATAAAAAATTGGTATTACTGCTATAATTTCCACGCAGAATCATACCCCTACCTCATTAAGCATCTTCGCCCCAAACTTTAAGCTGAACATAAACTAATATAAAAGCTATAGCCATCAGGAAAGTTGCGGCTGCGGCTGCATAGCCAAAATCAAATTGCGAAAAAGCTTGTTCGTAAATATAATAAACTAGCAAGTTAGTAGAGTTCAAAGGGCCGCCGCCGGTGATGACATAAACTTGCTCGAAACTGCGTAGAGTAAAAATAGCTGTAGTGACGGTTGCGAATACTAAAGTCGGCCGCAAACCGGGTAAAGTGATGTACCAAAATTGTTGCCAAGCATTAGCTCCATCCAATTCTGCGGCTTCGTAACGATTTACCGGAATTGCTTGCAATCCTGCTAAAAATACTACCATATTAAAGCCTAATTGTTTCCAAACACTGAGCAGAATTATCACTGGCATTGCCCAAACTGTGCTACTCAGCCAAGGAATTGGATTTATGCCGATCGCCATTAACAGACTATTCACCGGGCCATCGGTTTGAAACAACCACCGCCAACCCAAGCCAACGGCAACCAAAGAGGTAATCGAAGGGATAAAATAAGCGGTGCGGAGGGCTCCTCGCCAAGCAAAGGAGCGATTTAGCAAAACTGCCAAACCCAAAGGAATTACTAGACTGGGAATGACTGTGGCGGTAGTAAAATAGAGCGTGTTTTGGAGAACTTGCCAAAAATCCGGGTTTGTGATTAGACGCCAGTAGTTGTTCAAGCCGATCGCACGCACTCCCGACTGGGTAAAGCTGCCGCTGGTAAAGCTGAGGTAGAATAAGTAGGCGATCGGCCAAATCAAAAAAGTACCCAGAAACAGCAAAGCTGGGGCTAGAAATGTCCAAGCTGCGATCGACTCATTGTCCAACCAGTTAAAACGCCCAGATTTCATCGGAACCATTGGCTTGTAAATTTTAGCTTTTAGTTTTAAATGGTATCACAATATAGGTCAATGTCACAATGAAATTGCTCGATATATTAGCAAATTTACCTACTATAGAAACTGAAAGGCTCCTACTCCGAAAAATCACTTTAAATGATGCGAGCGATATGTTTGAGTATGCCTCAAACCCCGAAGTATCAGAATATACAATGTGGTCAACTCATGTCTCCATCGAAGACACTAAATACTTTCTCAAGTCTCTGACAAAAATGTACAAAAGAAAAGAGCTTGTAGATTGGGGAATTGTCCACAAAGCCGAGAAAAAGTTTATTGGGACTTGCGGATTTGTGGAATGGAGTATGACGCACAACCGCGCCGAAATTGGCTACGCACTTTCTGCGAGATATTGGGGCGAAGGATACATGAGCGAGGCTGTCAATGCAATTATTGAATTTGGCTTTCGTGAAATGTTGTTAAATCGAATTGTGGGTAGATGTAAAGTTGACAATATTGCTTCGGCGAGGGTGATGGAAAAAGTGGGGATGCAGTTGGAAGGGATTTTGCGACAGCAGCTATTTGTCAAAGGCAGATATTGGGATCTGAAAATTTATTCGCTGCTTAGGGAAGAGTTTTTTGATGATATTGTTGTAGAATCTGATTGAATATTTTTGATAGCATTTATGACGGTTAATCCAGTATCTGTTAATTCTACTCCCAGCCTGATTTCTCCTGAGATTGGCTTTCCTTCTACCTCTCCGACTCATCCTCGTTTAAAAATAGGAGTTTTGGCTTCTGGTAGCGGCAGCAACTTCGAGGTAATTGCCGAAGCCATCCAACAGGGACAACTCAATGTTCAAATCCCAGTATTAATTTATAACAATCCCGAAGCTAAAGCCGCGGCGCGAGCCGAAAAATACGGCATCCCCTCGATTTTGCTCAATCATCGCGATTGCAAAAGCCGGGAAGAATTAGATACAAAAATTGTTAAAACTTTCCAAGAATATGATATAGAATGGGTGGTGATGGCAGGTTGGATGCGAATTGTTACTAAAGTTTTGCTCGATGCTTTTGCCGACAAAGTTATTAACATTCACCCCAGCTTACTGCCGAGTTTCCCAGGAATTCGCGCCGTCGAGCAAGCACTCGCCGCCAAGGTTAAAATAACGGGATGTACCGTACACATCGCCCATTTGGAAGTAGACAGCGGGCCGATTTTAATGCAGGCTGCGGTGCCTGTCTTGCCGGATGATACGGCTGAAACGCTGCACGCGAGAATTCAGGTGCAAGAGCACAAAATTATGCTAGGCGCGATCGCCCTGATTGCCGATCGACCTTCTGTTTAACTTAGACTTGTGGCAATGTGCGATCGTACCAAATTTCGGCGCGCAGAGCAACCACCGAGGTTATGATTATTTGCTAAAGTCGATCGCACTTTTCCGCAACTTGCGCGGTTATCATCAAAAACATTGTGACTAAAAAACCCACCAGTGCCGCATCTTCCCCAGAATCACCCGTCAGCGAGTCACCCGAAACTTGCCCGCCGCTGACTGATTCTAATCGCCTGAAATTAATCCTCAAAGAAAGACTCAAAAAGAACATCGGCATCAAGGGAGAATTTTATCTACCTTGCTTGCCATCAATGTTAGATGATTATCTTAAATTACTCTCAGACTTCTTAAAAAATCTCGGACAAAACCTCGACGCTGCCCAAACCGAAAACTTGCGAACATTAATCGCCAACGCCTTAGCAGAAGGATTCAAAAATTCTCCTCACGCTAATCTAATCGTCTCATACTTTCCCGCCAATGCCCAAACAGGTTTAGCAGGCGGCATTACTCTGAATACCAAGATTCAAGTCGAATCGATGGCCCAGAAATATCATAGCTGGCCATCGATTCGCCCCGAACCTTTATTCGGCAGTCATCCCGATGCCAAAGTTATCGCAATTGCCGCCGAATTAGGGAAACCGGGTAAAGCACCAATTTTAGATGTTGGTGCGGGCCCAGGGCGCAATAGTCTGCCTTTAGCTAGGTTAGGACATTCCGTGGATGCGATCGAGCTAACGCCCATATTTGCCGAAAAACTATCAGCAGCAGCCACCGCCGAAAACTTGCCGATAAATGTCACCCAAGGCGACGTTTTAGATCCATTATTGAGGATGAAAACCTATCGGTACAAATTAGCAATTGCTACCGAAGTTCTCTCGCACTTTCGCTATCCCGAACAAGTCCGCTTATTTCTCGGCAAAATGTCCGATGCTGTGTTAAGCGGCGGCTTTATACTATTCAGCACTTTCTTAGCTGTCGATGGGTATGAACCTGATGAGATGGCAAAACAAATGTCAGAATTATGTTGGTCTTATCTCATTACAAAGCAAGAATTACAAGCAGCAATCGAGGGTTTACCGTTAGAAATTGTTTCTGATGAATCGGTGATTGAATACGAACAAAAACATTTGCCTGATTCTGCGTGGCCGCCGACACCTTGGTTTGTGAGTTGGGCGAGTGGCCGCGATTTATTTCCTGTGCAAGAAACGCCGCCGTTGGAGTTGCGCTGGATACTGGTTAAACGCTTGTAGAGTTTATTCTAATATCATGTAAACTCGCACAATCACAATCAAAAAGGTTCGTAGTGAGGACTTTAGTCCGCATCAAATTCAGAGGACTAAAGTCCAATGGCACTGAAATTTGGTAAATCACGGAGGATCAAACCATTGGAAACTCATTGTATACCAGCCAATCATTCAGACTTTTTCAGTGCCATTTGACTAAAGTCCTCACTACGAGCCAATTTTACCTAACACGAAAAATCTAATTCTCCACCTCAGAAGCCCGGAGTTGTCCGCAGGCGGCATCTGCTTCTAAGCCGCGAGAATACCGCACGCTAACTGCAATTTTCTTCTCTTTCAAAACCGTGACAAAATTGTTAATTCGATTGGGAGTTGGCCGTTGATATTCAGCTTCCTGAATCGGATTGTAAGGAATTAGATTGACGTGACACTGAAAACCGCGCAACTGACTAGCTAACTCGGCTGCGTGTTCTGGTAAATCATTTACATTAGCTAACAGCACATATTCAAAGCTTAATCTGCGTCCGGTCGATCGCACATACTCGCGGCATTCTGCCATTAACTCACCCAAAGGATAAGGGTGGGCACTGGGAATCAACTCTTCGCGCAATCTTTGATTGGAAGCGTGGAGGCTGACGGCGAGGGTAACTTGCAGTTGATGTTCGGCTAGTTGGCTGATGCGATTGCGGATTCCGACTGTGGAAATCGTGATGTTGCGCTGTCCAATTCCTACATCTTCATTCAAACACTTGACAGCAGCTACCACATTATCGAAATTCAGTAGGGGTTCGCCCATACCCATAAATACGATGTGGCTGACTCGGCGGCCGAAATCTTGCTGTACTGTCAAGACTTGATCGACGATTTCGTGTACTTCTAAATTGCGCTTGAAACCACCTTTCCCCGTAGCGCAAAAGTCGCACCCCATCGCGCAGCCAACTTGGGCTGAGACGCAGACTGTCAGTCGTTTTTCGGTGGGAATGCCGACGGTTTCAATGATTTGACCGTCTGCCAATTTTAGGAGATACTTGACTGTGGCGTCTAGTGCGACCGATCGCAAATGAATAGTCGATCGCCCGATCGGAATTTTAGCAACAGTCTCGCGCCATTGTTTTGAGAATACAGAAATATCGGAGAGCGATCGAGCGCCTCTCTCATAAATCCACTGGTACAACTGTTTGCCACGATAAGCAGGTTGCCCGTTTTGCTGCACCCACTCCGTTAACTCAGCCAAACTCGCCCCCAACAAAGGCGGAATTTTATGGGACTCAACAGCCAAAGCAGCAGTCTTGCGAGACTGATTCGCACCCTTGGAATTACCAGAAGAGTACACCTGAGAAACGGAAGTAGGAGACATAGGTCATCAGAAAATTTAAAGCCACCCTCTATATTAAAACTTTTCGACCAAAACTGCCGAGAATCCTTAACTGCCCACCGATATGTAGCTAGAAACCGGGTTTCTACGAGTTTTGCGTGAAGTTCCGACAAATCACGCAAGAAACCCGGTTTCAGATCTCGCGAGTCCCCACAGATGAACTTAGGTTTTAATTTTTTCGTCCTAGACGCATGGGTGGTCAGAAACCGGGTTTTTTTACCAAAATACACAGGTTACAGCCCGCCAAAACGGTAAAAAACCCGGTTTCTTTGCTCTGCGTAAGTCCTGTTTTCGGCGAAATTCGACAAATATTGCGTGTAAATGACCGCAGTCACCTAAAATAAACTCTGTAGTTTGTAAAAGGGTATGCAAATTTGACAGCTTTCCACCAAAAATAATGCAACTTTCATGGTGCTAAATATTCTCGCGCTACCTCTAGGCTTTCAATTTACATCCCCCGGCCCGATTATCTTTGAACTCGGCCCCATAGCCATCCGTTGGTACGGGCTGTTGATAGCTTCTGCCGTCTTGATTGGGGTCAGTCTCTCCCAATATTTGGCCGAAAAACGCCGCGTTAACCCAGAATTACTGGGCGATTTAGCAATTTGGCTCGTTTTGGGTGCTATTCCCTGCGCTAGAATTTACTATGTGGCTTTTGAGTGGCCACAATACGCCCAGAGGCCTGAAGATATTATTGCTATTTGGAAAGGCGGAATTGCCATTCACGGGGCAATTTTGGGCGGCACGATTGCAGCTTTGATTTTTGCGAAAATTCAGCGAGTTTCTTTTTGGCAATTGGCAGATTTAATCGCGCCTTCGGCAATTCTTGGTCAGGCTATTGGACGTTGGGGAAATTTCTTTAATTCGGAAGCTTTTGGTAGTCCTACGGATTTGCCCTGGAAACTCTATATTCCGGCAAACAGTCGCCCGACCGCCTATGCTAATTTTGAATACTTCCATCCCACATTTCTCTACGAATCTCTGTGGAATTTGACAGTATTTGGGTTGCTGCTGACTTTGTTTTTCCGCGATTTGCAGGGTAAAATTCGCTTAAAAACTGGTGCTTTGTTTTTGGTTTACATCGCAGGTTACAGTTCGGGTAGAGTCTGGATTGAAGGGTTGCGAACTGATAGTTTGATGTTCGGGCCGCTCAGGGCTGCACAGATGGTAAGCTTGACTGGAATTGTGTTAGGTTTGGGCGGTTTGGCTTGGCTTTATTTGCTCGATCGACCTTTGCCAGATGTTGTCTCACCCACGGGCGATCGCACAAAGGTCGATCGCAAATCCCCAGAGGATCAATAAAAAACCCCAGAGACGTTAGTCTCTAGGGTTCAAAACCAGGGTGCATCTACCATCCCTTACTTCCAACCAAAATAGGTCCATCCGGAATCGCCGGTAAATTTAGCAAATTTTTTTTTAGCAGCCATGAGTTTGACAGAAATTCAATCCCTAATTCCAGGCGTATACATTGTAGGTGCAGGCCCCGGAGACCCGGATTTGTTGACTGTTAAGGCTCAAAAATTACTGGCTGCGGCCGATGTCATATTATTTGCCGATTCCCTAGTCCCAAAGCAAATTTTGGACGGGGTGCGGGCGGATGCTGAAGTTATCCAAACGGCAGATAAGACTCTCGAAGAGATTGTACCTTTGATGGTGGAACGAGTGCGCGACGGCAAAAGCGTTGTCCGCCTCCATTCGGGCGATCCCTGTCTCTACGGCGCAGTCGGTGAACAAATGCACGCTTTAGCGGAAGCGGGAATTGCTTTTGAGGTAATCCCGGGAATTAGTGCTTTCCAACTTGCCGCCGCGAAACTTAAAATTGAGTTGACAGTTCCGGGAATTGTGCAGACAATTATTTTGACGAGAATTAGCGGCCGAACTGAAGTACCAGAACGTGAAGAATTAGCTAGTTTAGCGGCTCATCAAGCTAGTTTGTGCTTGTATTTGAGCGCGCGCCACGTCGAACAGGCTCAAGCTAAGTTGATGGAACATTACGCGTCTGATTTGCCTGTGGCGATTTGTTATCGGTTGGGCTGGCCGGATGAGAAGATTGTGCTGGTTGCTCTTGACAAAATGGCGATCGCCACTCACGAACATAATTTAATCAGAACGACGATGTATGTGATTAGTCCGGCTTTGGGAAAAGAAGCCCAAGGTCGATCGCGCTTATACCATCCAGAGCACGATCGGCTGTTCCGATCGAAGGAAGTTCGGCAGCGGATTTTGTAACGGATGTAACGGATGTAGCGGATGGAAGAATAACCAAAAATCAACAACCAACAACCAACAACCAATAACCAATAACTAATAACCAATAACCAATAACCAATAACTAATGAAAGATTTAACTCGCAGACAATTTATCACTGTCACCGCATTAACCGCCGGATTTGCCTTAGCGGTTCATCCGATTTCTGTGGCAACTATTACCACAGATACAACTAATTTAGTTGCAGGTGAGGTCAAAATTCCGGTAAAAGACGGGCAGATTCCAGCATATAGAGCAATGCCGGCCAGCGGTAGCAATTTTCCAGTAATTTTAGTGGTTCAAGAAGTCTTCGGAGTTCACGCACACATTCAAGATATTTGTCGGCGTTTTGCTAAATTAGGCTATTTGGCGATCGCCCCTGAGATGTTTGCCCGTCAAGGCGATGTTTCTAAAATCACCGATGTTCAAGAAATTGTCAGTAAAGTTGTCTCAAAAGTTCCCGACGCTCAAGTCATGTCCGATTTAGATGCTACCGTCGATTGGGCGCAAAAGTCAGGCAAAGGTAATATTGATAAGTTAGGGATTACCGGATTTTGCTGGGGAGGCAGAATTGTTTGGCTGTACTCTTCCCACAACCCGAAAGTTAAAGCAGGTGTGGCTTGGTACGGACGTTTGGCTAGCGATTCTACGGCTTTGACTCCCAAACAGCCGATCGACCTTGCAGCAACTTTGAAAGTGCCCGTATTGGGGCTTTACGGTGGCAAAGATGACTTAATTCCCAACGATACAGTCGAGAAAATGCGACAAGTCCTCAAAACTGGCAGCAGTGGTTCCGAAATCGTACTTTATCCAGATGTGCCCCACGGTTTTAACGCTGACTATCGCCCGACTTACCGGGAAAAAGAAGCCAATGATGCTTGGAAAAAGCTGCAAGATTGGTTTAAGAAGTATGGAGTTTCATAAGAGTTTTTAGTTTTTAGTTTTGAGTGGAAATTTACCAGATTTTTGCTTAAAAATGTTGAGTTAACGAACCGCGAAGACGCGAAGTGCGCGAAGTTAGAGAAAGAAGAGAAAAAGGCAATATTCGCGATCGCCCTTAAGACGGTTGGGTTTGTGGCCCTTCAAAAGGTAAACTGGGCGGTGTAGAATTATCGATCGACAGGTAAGCCCGTGTTAGACGAACAAGCTAAAAAGACCATACTGCGGAAAATCCCCCACGGGTTGTACATTTGCGGTGTCAAAGACGGCGAGGAAGTTAACGGTTTCACCGCTAGCTGGGTGATGCAATCTTCCTTTACCCCTCCCTTAGTCGTCAACTGCGTCAAGCAAGACTCGAAATCCCACGCCATGATCAAAGCCAGCGGTGTGTTTGCTTTGAGTTTCTTGGAAGCTGGCCAAAAAGAGTTAGCCCAGAACTTCTTTAAGCCGCAGCGCCGGGTTGGTAATAAATTTGAGGATGTAGAATTTTATCTAGGCCCCGAAACTGGTTGTCCGATTATTTCGGATACTCTGGGTTACATTGAGTGTAAAGTTGTTGGTGCTGTGGAACACGGAGATCACACGGTTTATGTAGGAGAAGTTATCGGCGCAGGTGTTCACCGTGAGGGAAATCCGTTGCTGTTAGAAACCACTGGTTGGAATTACGGCGGCTAATTATTTGGCAGTTGTTAGTTTTGCGATCGACTTCAGAAACCGGGTTTCTATGAGTTTTGGCAATGAGTCACGAGAAATATTCGTAGAAACCCGGTTTCTAATCCCCGCACGTAGTTAGGCGGCGCATGATTAATGAAAAATCTTCGACAATTTTCTCGGTGTTTTGATGCGTTAAAATTGGGACGTGGACGAAAATACATTTAGCGCTAAGTTGAGCATCGCAAATATGCTTTAAAACTGCATAATAGAGGGCTTCACAAACATATTTTCCGGCTTCGTGACTGATTTCTGTGGTGGCTAAATCAGCGATTAACGGTTCGAGATTGACTGCTGTTTTCAGCATATCTGTATCGCAGCAAGCGCAGGATTCTATGGTTAATTTTGACCTGCTTTCTGCCATACCGCAGCAGATAATTATGTCGGGTTGGATTTGGTTGATTTGGGCGATCGCCAAATTCGGCGCTTCTTGGAAATCTACGGGCAGTTTCCTCAAAAAACTCACGGAATCAGCCAAAGATTGAATTTGGGAAATCTTGACTAATAAGTCGTCGGAAGAGTTAGATTTTTGATGGGGAAGCCAAGTATTAAATGAGGTTAATAGAATTTTGGCAGTCATATTTGTGCAATAATACTTCTATTAATAATATAAGGCAAGTAAGTCAATGTCTGTCATTGCAGTAGTGGACTATGACATGGGCAATCTGCACTCTGTCTGTAAGGGCTTGGAAAATGTGGGTGCAGTGCCAAAAATTACGGATTCTCCTGCTATAATTGAGCAGGCTGATGCGGTGGTTTTGCCGGGTGTGGGTTCGTTCGATCCGGCAATGCAGAATTTACGATCGCGCAATTTGATAGAACCGATAAAAAGTGCGATCGCCTCGGGGAAACCTTTTTTAGGCATCTGTTTGGGTTTGCAAATTCTGTTTGACAGTTCCGAGGAAGGCGTAGAACCGGGTTTGGGGGTGATTGCGGGGAAAGTGCGCAGGTTTAAATCGGAACCGGGGTTGACAATTCCGCACATGGGATGGAATCAATTGGAATTTTGTCAGCCTAATTTGCCGCTGTGGGAAGGTTTACCTGCTGATCCTTGGGTTTATTTTGTGCATTCTTTTTATGTCGATCCGGTTGAGTTGGAAGTGCGATCGGCAATGGTGACTCACGGTAGTCAAAATGTCACGGCGGCGATTGCTAAAGATAATCTGATGGCTGTACAGTTTCACCCGGAAAAGTCTTCGAGTATCGGATTGCAAATGCTGTCAAATTTTGTCAGTTTGGTGAGGACAAAAGTTGCGGCTTAGTTATAGTAGGGTGCGCATTGCGCACATACATACAAAGGTTATATCAAATCCGGTAGTATGGGAATTAATATTACCCACAATCAGGACACCGCGAGTGCCGTGTCCCTACAATTAATCGGAGTAGGGACACGGCACTGCCGTGTCCTCCGTTTATATCATAAGGAGTGTTACCGTAATTAATATTACTCTACCTATCGCTCGATCGCATATTTCCTCACCACGGGCTGCAAGGTGAAAGCGACATTACCGCTGACTGTGATTTTCTCAATGAGCGATCGCCATCCCAGAGATTCCAGCGCTTCCATCAACTTCGAGGTGGAAACTGGTGCAGAAAGTCCGCCGCGCAATTGAGCTAGATCCATTGGCATTCCAGCAGTTGCCAAATGTTTTATTACCTCTGTTTCTAATACCGAAAGTCTCTGAAATTGCTGGTATAAAATATGATTAATTTGACCTAAAAATACTGTGTTTTGTCTGATAAATTCCGAGGTTTTACCGTCAAATAGTTCTAAAATCATTGCCGAAACAATCCTCAGCGCCAAAGGATGAGCGGCATAACATTCAATCAATTCGTCCCATTGTTTTTCTTTAATTAAGCCTCTTTCTGTGAGGATTTCCCGCGCGGCCATGTTGTCTAAACCTATGAGTTTGTAAGAGCGTACGGGACGAGTTTGACCTTCTAATGAAGCAATGTCTCTAGATTTTTCGGAACTGGTAAGCAATAAACAGCTTTGATGGTTGGATTCTCCTATTTGTCTGAATAGCCTTTCGTAGTCTTCGTAGCCCGATCGATATTTGCCAGCCAAACCACCCGTATCTAAGATCGTTTCCACACCGTCAAAGACAATTAAACAGCGGTGCGCTTGCAAATGATCAATCAGCCTCGAAACGCCGTCGCCGAGGTTTTCCGGCAGTTTTTTGCCCTGACAGTGGCAGATAAATTTGATTAGGTCGAGCGCCAAATCTTGACAACTCGGTTGATTTGACAAACTTCGCCAGATCACGAATTCAAACTCGTGCTGAATTTGCTTGGCTAATTGCGCCGAAAGTGCCGTTTTGCCAATTCCCGCCATCCCGAAGATCGCAACTAAACGACAGCGATCGACCGAAATCCAGTTTTTTAGCAAACCTAATTCTTCCCGGCGGCCGCAAAAACCCGAAATATCCGGCAATTCACTACAATTTTGGGGAGTTTGAGGAGTTGTGGCGGGCGCGAGATTGCCCGAAATATCTCCCGAAGTTCGATCGTCAGCTTCGAGTCGCAACCCAAAAGCTGCAAACAAACTCTCAATTTTGGCTGTGTCAGCCGGTGCTCGCCGATTCAATATGTTAGACACCGTATCCGTGGAGACGAAAGAGGGAGATTTTGGATTAAGTCCAGGATCTGTGAGCTCCGAGATTTTTTGCAAGCCGGGGCGATCGGCAAATTTGAGGTAAATTGCGTCCCAGATTTTCTTCCATCCTTTCTCTGTAAGTATTCTGCCGCGATCGCGCCTTGCTTTGGGTACATTCATTTTGATTTGAGATTTGAGATTTGAGATTTTAAATCGGGAGCTCGATTCGCGCGTGCACTCCGAGACGGCGGTTGGTGAGTGAACACCTTGCGAGATATGGGGTGTGCACGGGAATAAGTCGGAATTTGCGATCGACTCGCCAGAAGCCGGAGTTAACAAACTCCTGTCCTTAAATCTTATAACGCCTGAAACCCTTTCCAAACAAGGCTTGACAAAAATATTTTGACCCATCCTTAACTCCTTGTCTAACTCCCGGATCTCCCGTTTCGGTTTATTTGCGCTTCTGCGAAAGTATCAACAGTTAAGCAAACAACCGCAAACAAACAAGGAATCAACCATGAAATTATTTACTTCTTCCTCCAAAATCTCCCTAGCTTTGTTAACTGCTTTCGCCGCCGCCAGCACAGTTGTAACTGCGAGTTTCTCCAACATCAAACCAGCCGTAGCAGCACAATCTTGCCAGTGTGTACATTACGCAAACAACCGCTTTCAACTGCGTCCTCCCTATGTTTGGAGTGCCAAAGATTACGGTTCAGTGTTGCAACGTAATGGCTTCCGTCAAGTTGGCCCTCAACCCGGTTCAGTTGTAGTTATGCAGTCTTCATTCCCGGGAGCCGATCGCACTCACGGACACATTGGAGTAGTAGAAAGAGTTAACGGTAACGGGACGATCGCCGTTCGAGGTAGCAACCAAGGAAATCGTGGTTTGTTCGGCGAATTCAACTGCAACAATGTCAACGTTACCCAGTTTGGAACGTCTGTTAACGGGCGCCGCGATGTCTCTTTTTGGGCTCGCTGAAATAAACGGTAGGTTTCCGCATCTATCTATTCACCAACATCTTAATTTTTAGATTTTAGATTGAATACCCATACTCATCTATGAATTCAATCTAAAATCTAAAATCCAAAATCTAAAATTACTTGACAAGGAAGACAAACCATGATTTCTCAATACCAACTACAAAAAGGATTCGGAAAACTAGCTATTGCCGGAACGCTGTCTGTAATGGCGATCGGTTCCACCGCCCAAATGAGTTTAGCAATTCCCCTCAGACCAATTCTCCGCCGCGCTCTTGAAGGCATCTTGGGGATTCCATCTAATCCTCAAAATCTCCCAGAAAATCAACAGCAATTCCCCCAAGGAACTACTGGTTATCCTGAAACTTTTCCGGGAAATGCTGCACCTCAATATCCCGGACAACCTAATGCTGCACCTCAATATCCTGGACAACCTAATGTTGTACCTCAATATCCTGGACAACCTAATCAACAACCAATTTATCAACAACCAACATATCCACCGACACCTGGATATCCGCAACCAGGTTATCCGGTTTATCAGCAACCAACATATCCACCGGCATCTGGATATCCGCAACCAGGTTATCCGGTTTATCAGCAACCTTATCCTGCCCCAGCACCGGTATCTCCTCCGGCGCGGCAAACCCAACCGGTGATTATTAACAACTTTTGATCGCTGTTATTGCCTAGGGGTAATCCTCGGTAGTTGCCCCAACTTCGGAATTAATTATCAATTCCCAATTCCCAATTACCAATTATCAATTATAATTTTATGACTACTCCTCCTGTTTCGTTTCCGGTTAAAGTTGTGTTAGTATCGCTTGTGGTCAGCAATGCTGTATTATGTGTCAAACAAGTCCAGACACCTGCACCTGAATCTAATCAAACAGAAAATACTGTCAAATCTGGGTTTTAAATAATACGAGTGTCAATCGATTTTAGATTTTAGATTTTAGATTTTAGATTGACCCCACGGATAAATGCGGGGGCTTGTACGATTTTAGATTTTAGATTTTGGATTGATTCCACGGATAAATCCGGGGGCT
>CASBQF010000260.1 GCA_949127775.1 Oscillatoriales cyanobacterium PMM_0080 | reverse complement strand
GTTTTTCGTAGGGATACTGCACTGTAACCGGCCGCCGTCTCATGTGATCGAAGGTCACGGCTAGCCCTTGACCGATATACTTAGCAGCTTGAACAGTCTGTTTGGCGTATGCGCCTACTTGATTGAGGAATTTTAGCATCGTGTTCTCTCTCTGTACTTGAGTTTTTGGTAATTACTAATTGATAATAGGTAATAAGAGTTAACAGCTATTTTTTGGTTTTAGCTGTTGCCCTTTACCTATTATGAATTAACCGCCAAAAGCAAAGGGAAAGGCAAGTTTCAAAGCTGCGGTCAATAGCAAGTTAACTAGAGCAACCGGAAGCAAAAACTTCCATCCCAAATCTAGCAATTGGTCAATCCGAACTCGTGGTAGAGTCCAACGGAGCAGAACTGCCAAAAACAGGAAAAAGTAGGCTTTCAACAAGGTCATTGTGATGCCTAGCGTGCCTGTAATCACCTGTAACCAAGGAGTTGTTTCGCTCAATCCCAGGGCATTTGCGATGACTCCGACGGGAATTGGGCATTCCCAACCACCGAGGTACAAAACGGCTACTAGCAGGCAAGAAAGGACGAGGTTAACGTAGGAAGCGATGTAGTATAAGGCAAATTTCATGCCTGTATACTCAGTCTGATATCCTGCTACCAATTCTTCTTCTGCTTCTGGAAGGTCAAAGGGTAAACGTTCGCATTCGGCTAGTGCTGCGATCCAGAAAATTAGGAAACCAGCAGGTTGTCGCCAAACGTTCCAACCGAGGATGCCGTAGCTTGCTTGTTGATGTACGATGTCGATCGTACTTAAGCTATTGGACATCATCACAACTGCCAATACTGCCAAAGCTAGAGGAATTTCGTAGCTGAGGGATTGAGCGGCGGCTCTGAGTCCTCCGAGGAGGGCGTATTTGTTGTTGGAAGCATAGCCGGACATCAGCAAGCCGATCGGCTGAATGCTAGATAGGGCAATCCACAGAAATATTGCTGTCCCCATATCGGCGATGAGCATATGCTCTCCGAACGGTACGATTAGGTAGGAGAGAAAAACTGGAATTACCACAATCACTGGGCCCAGCGTAAATAGCAGGGCGTCAGCTTTTGCCGGTACCACGTCTTCTTTGAATACCAACTTCAGGCCGTCAGCTACGGGTGCTAGGACTCCCAGAGGGCCGAGGAATTCCGGGCCAATCCGCTGTTGAGCGGCGGCGGAGATTTTCCGCTCTAGCCAGACGCTAGTGAGTACCCCGAAGACAGCACCGACAATCATTAGTACCATTGGCAAGGGTAGCCAAAGCACTTGGGCGATGTCGGCCGGTAAGCCCCAATTCATCAAGGCTTCTACAAAACTTCCTTGTAAGTCAATTCCTGGGTTCATTATTTCCAGCTTTTGAGCGATCGCATATATTTTTACACCCATCCTTAGTAGGAGTAGGCTTGGAGATTTGGGTGTTTGTAAAGATTTTTAATGCTTTACCGCCTATTAGTATATCGCCGGACAGGCCCCAAGAACCGCTGGATGAGGGGAAATTATACTTATCTGATCCCCCAGCTTAGCTAATGCGTTGGTAACTTATGATTCGTTGTTGAGTGTTGGCTGTTGACTGTTGGCTGTTGACTGTTGGCTGTTGACTGTTGACTGTTTAGAATAAATACCAAAGAAACCGGGTTTTTATGTGTTTCTGCGAGTTGTAACGCGTCTTCTGTGCAAAAACCCGGTTTCTGACTACCCATGCGTAAGTTCTATAAGCGAGATATAGCCCAAACAAAAAGGGCAGAGAATTAATTCTCTGCCCTTTTTATGCTTTAAGGTAACTTTCAAATGGTTTAAACCATTGATTTTACGCTACCTTTTTTATGGAACTGGGCAGAATCGAACTGCCGTCCAAAATGGGTATTTACTTTCCGATCGTTCACAGGTTTATCCCCTCTAATCCTTGGGGCGGGAACCATCTTTATCCTAAATGGGAGGATTTTCTAGTGATTGCTTTCCCGGCTAGACGACTAGAAGCATTTAGCTAGGGCATCCGTTGGGGGTTGTTATGCTGCCTTTAACGGAGTTAAGCTGCATACACTCTGAACCAAGCTAGAGAAGTTTTTAGGCTACAGCTACGGCTTTGCGAGCGAAAGGAACGATGTTGTTCGCATTTACTTTTTTGTTTGAGCCGATATTAACGAGAGTGGACTCCCTCTCGACCTGCATCACGGAGCAGCTTTCGCCACCCTGTCGAAACCATTACAGCCCCTCGTTTTCCCTAATTGTAGACCATATTTTGTGTAACGTCAATCGATTTTGGATTTTGGATTTTCGATTGGGGATTTTAGAAACCCGGTTTTTTCGGGTTTTTATATCAGTTCCGGTTACACTCCTTATGATAAAGAGGAGACGGCTTGGCCTTTGTCCCTACCGACAATATTATTGTCGGTAGGGACAAAGGCCAAGCCGTCTCCTAATTTCTTGCTTTAACGAAGTATTATCAGCCAAAAACCCGGTTTCTGACTAGCCGTGGGTTTAATGCAAGTTGTCGTCCCAAACGCCAATGTAAATCCGATCGCGCTCATTACGTTCGATCGTCCCTTCCAGCGAACCCTTCCTAAACGTAAACCGATTGCTGCGGCGCTGCTGCACATCTCTAAACCCTTGCAAAATCTCGCGATCCGCGCCGCCCACCATCCCGTTTAACGCGGTTTTTACGACCAAATTGTCAACCGACGGGGCAAAAGAGCCCTCTGTTTGCACCAGTTGGCCGGAATCGCGATCGTAAATATAGCCGAGAGTCACCCGGTTCGGCAGCAATTCGTAAAGTGCGGTGCGAGTATTGGGCCAATAGCCGCGGGATTGAGAGTCTGTGGGATCTCCCAATGCACTTACAATCTGACTTTCCGACGTACCAACGGCAAACCCTGGGATAGTGGCAGTCTTCTGATAACCCGTTCCTGGTTGTTCGCTGGGTGGCGGCGATCGATCGGGCGGCAATTGCTTGTCAACCAGTTTTTGCGTAGGCTCTTGTAGGGGCGGTGCCCCCGTGCCCGCCCCCTCTTGTAGGGG
>CASBQF010000259.1 GCA_949127775.1 Oscillatoriales cyanobacterium PMM_0080 | reverse complement strand
GGTTTTGTCCACTTGTACAACGGTCAAGAGGCCGTGTCTACGGGGATAATTCGATCGATGCGCCGCGATAGTACGGATTATGTCAGCAGCACCTACCGCGATCACGTTCACGCTTTGAGTGCGGGCGTACCGGCGCGGGAAGTGATGGCGGAGTTGTTCGGAAAGGAAACCGGTTGCTCGAAAGGCCGCGGCGGTTCGATGCATATGTTTTCGGCAGAACATCGGCTGTTGGGAGGCTATGCCTTTGTGGCTGAGGGGATTCCTGTAGCTACTGGGGCGGCTTTTCAATCCAAGTATCGGCGCGAAGCTTTGGGGGATGAGAGTTCCGATGGTGTGACTGCTTGTTTTTTTGGCGACGGCGCTGCAAATAACGGGCAGTTTTTTGAGTGTTTGAATATGGCTGCTTTGTGGAAGTTGCCGATTCTTTATGTTGTGGAAAACAACAAATGGGCGATCGGCATGGCCCACGAGCGAGCTACATCTGACCCCTTGATTTACAAGAAAGCTCATGCTTTTGGCATGGCTGGGGTTGAGGTTGACGGGATGGATGTTTTGGCGGTGCGGGAAGTCGCGAAGGAAGCCGTAGCTCGCGCTCGCGCTGGCGAAGGGCCGACTGTAATCGAGGCTTTGACTTATCGCTTTCGCGGACATTCCTTGGCAGATCCTGACGAATTGCGATCGAAGGAAGAGAAGGAATATTGGTTCCCGCGCGATCCGATTAAGAAGTTAGCTGCTGATTTGATCGATCGCACTTTGGCAACTGCTGAGGAATTAAAGGCGATCGAGAAAAAGATTGAAGCTGTCATTGATGATGCGGTAGATTTTGCGGAGAAAAGCCCCGAGCCCGATCCGAAGGATTTGTATCGGTATATCTATGCTGAAGATTAGTAGTTAGTTTGCGATAATTTGCGGTAGCAGCCTACAGGATAAAACCTGTAGCTGCAAGCATTTCCATCCATAATTGAAGGTACACTTTCTATACGCAAAGAGAGGCGGTATGATAAATATCGATCGCAATCTAAGTCAAATTAGCAAAAATATGGGTGCAGTTCGAGTCAAAGTCAAGCTAACGAATGCCATTGATGAAGGCTTAGTGAGTCGAGGATTACTCAAACCGAATCTTGTACGCGTTTACGAAGCAGAAGCAGTGATAAATACTGGCGCAGTACGCACAGCAATTCCTGTAGAAGTTTGCGAAAACCTCGGTTTAAGAATTCGGAGTCATGAAATAGCAAAATATGCTGATGGCCGACAAGAAACAGTAGGATTGACTGGGCCTATTCTGATTGAACTGGAAGGGCGCGAGACGATTGAGGCGGCAATGGTTTTAGGCGATATGGTGCTAATCGGTCAAACTGTGTTAGAAACTTTAGATTTGCTCGTAGATTGTAAGAATCAGCGTCTAGTTCCCAATCCCGAAAATCCCGAAAGAGCAGTGTTGAGAGTTTAAAAAAATATTTCGGCAACCTCAGAAAATTAAAATCTTTCAATCTAGAATGTAACATCGATCGCCACTGCTTGCAATTCTTTAGCTTTTTCTTCGGGTAAGGCGTCGTTAGCAAACATTCCCGCCGCGAGTTCGGTTCCTGCTAAGTATTTTAGCCGATCGCTCGATCGGTAGGGCGGATAAAACTCAGCGTGCAAATGCGCCTCCGGGTGAGGCTTTCCGTCTGTGGGTGCTTGAAACCAAGCCATCAAGTAAGGGAATTGGCGCTGCCACAAACCGTCATATTTAAGGGCGACTGTTTTTAAGGCTTTGGCAAGTGATTGACGCTGTGGTTCGGTAAGATCGATAAATGTGGCTGCTGGTGCGATCGGCGCAATCCACACTTCATAAGGATAGCGGGCGCAAGCGGGCACAAAGGCGATCGCATCTTCGTCTAAATACAAAATTCGCTGTTTGTCAGCAATCTCTTTTTGAATCAAATCTTGCAGCAAACCGCTACTATTTTTTTGATAGTAAACCGACTGACATTCTAACATCCGCGCCGGCACCGGTGGCACGAAAGGATAAGCGTAAATTTGACCGTGGGGATGGTGCAAAGTTACTCCGACTTCGACGCCGCGATTCTCAAACGGCAAGACATATTGAATTTCGGGATTGCTGCCAATAACTGAAGTGCGATCGGCCCATACTTCTAACAGTAATTCTAAGTGACTTAACTCCAAATAACCCAAGGAAGCCAGCGGATTTCGAGTAAATACTACTACTTCGCAAATGCCCTTAGCCGGCAAAGTTTCCACAATACTTGTAGGTGGATTGTGTGCCTGCAAAGTCATTGATGGAAAGCGGTTGTCAAAAACAGCTACGTCGTATTTTCCCGGAGGTACTTCGGTGGGAAACTTGGGGTTAATTGTCGCAGCCAGCGGGTTGTATTCCGGCGGCGGCATGAAGGTTCTTCCTTGACGGTGGCTGGCATAAGCTACCCATTCCCCCCGCAAAGGATGCCAGCGAAAATGCGGGTTTGCTTGTACGGGCTCGTTGCTGGGACTTACTGCCGCGATGCCTTCTGGGATTGGGTAGCGGCTGTAGAGTGTCAGCGGGCGGCCGTCTGGTTTTTGCAATATTTGGGAGTGCATTTTTTTCGGGCGGGCGATCTATTTTGAGAGATTTTAGGAGTATAACTTTCTGTATGGAAAACCCGCCCCTATCTAAAGTCGTAAATGAAGTGAAGTGAATGTTAAAACTATTAATTATTTGATACTCAAAAAAGGTGTGCTTCGGCGCACCCTAGAGGATTCGATCGCACTTATCAATCCTGCGACTTCAGCAACGGTTGAATCTGCTGCCGTTGAAACTGCAATTCATCCGCTAAAGGCTGGTAAATTTCCCGATCGCCCGAATCATTGCCATAATCCCACAAACCATTGTAACAGTGCCTGTCATCGAGTTTGATTTCACCGTGCATCCACAGTCGAACGGCGGATGCGAGGGGTGTACCGGCGGCGATCGCGCATTCCAAATATCGACAAATAGCGACGGGCTAGATTGGGAAGATATTAATAATTGAGGCGAATCGTCAAACAGTATACTGATACTATCTTTGACATCGAGTTTAGAGAAATTGTGTCTCAGCAGTCCGGTTGCTATGATGATTCAGGCGATCGGCATCTTTGACAATCATAGATATCTGATTGATTACAAATTCAGCATCTCCCAGTTAAGTGAAAGCATTCTCTGCCTCTGGATAGCTAGAGAAGATTTTCACACACAGATTAGAATTGAATTCCATTCATGCGCTGGCTCTTATTGAAATTACATATGCGTTTATCTGTGTTGCATCTGCCTTTTATATGCGATCGATCAATCAAAAAAATATGCAATCTAAGTCTATTGTACGTGTTGATAGAAAACTCGTTTAACAGTTTCTGCACTGAGGATGTAAAGTCCGACAATTGCTGCTAGCACCAACAGGAATTCGAGCGGCAAAGATTGGAATCCCAGTAAACTTGCAACCGGAGTATAGGGAAGAAATAGTGCGATCATGACGATCGCGATCGTTGACATCAACAAATACTTTCCCGGCTTGCTCGTGAGAATCGATTGCCGCGTCCGAATTACCAGCACAATTATGGATGCAGAAATCACCGATTCCATAGATTAAAAAACTGATCGTTGCAGTCCACTGAATCCACATCTGACTCACCTGTGCTTTGGTTAATTCAGCATTCGATCGATGATAAGAATGCTTGTGAAAATAGCTGTATAGATCAACTGGGTATTGTTTGGTTTTTACCGCCTCTGCCAGTGAATTTAGCAGTCGATTTCGCAGGCTCAAGCGGTTCTGATAGAATTTGTTTGGCTCGATCTCCGTGGCATTAAAAGCCGATACGCGAGCAGTTTCACGCAGTCATTGACGATAAACCATGCCAGCGCATAGCCCCAAACAAACATTGCCCAACCCCAGCCAAGGGGTGTCATAAATACACCATAAACCGCGATTACCGTCGCTATAGCTTGCGTCCCGAATACTGCCATCAATAAAATGCGTGCAGGACGAATCGACCAAAATGGGCCGCGTGTGCGCGTGAGGAAGATCGTCAGATGTCCTGCTACAGATAGCTTCAAATACATCAAGGTTTGAATGTGATCGCGATCGAGATGAAAGACACGCTCCCCAAGATAAAACAAGCCGAACGCGGAGATAACCCCGATCACACCCAGCACTGTAGAAATCCCTAACACCAAGCGCATATCCCAAGCTTCAGGCTGATTGCGGTATTGCACATTGTCATAGGCGATCGACAAAATAGCACCATCATTAAGCAATGCCAGAATCACAATCATCACTGCGGTTACTGGGTAAAAGTTAAACACCAAAATCGCCAACGTCATCAGCAACAATACGCGCAACGTTTCAGCGATGCGATAGATGGCGTAGCTGTTCATCCGTTGGAAAATGCGGCGACTCTCCTTGATCGCATCAATAATCACTGACAGTCCGGGCGTTGTCAGCACTATCGAAGCCGCAGCCCGCGCCGCGTCTGTTGCACCCGAAACAGCAATGCCGCAATCAGCTTTCTTCAATGCAGGGGCATCATTGACTCCATCCCCCGTCATGCCGACGATGTGATTCTGTTTTTGCAGCACATCGACAATGTGGAACTTATGTTCAGGAAACACTTGAGCGAAACCATCCGCTTGTTCGATCGACTGCATGACTGCCGCAGTTTCTTGCTGCTTTGAATCGCCTAGACTACTCGCATCGAGAATGTTTGTGCCTAGCCCCAACTTCTTAGCGGTTTCTTGGGCGATCGCAATAGCATCGCCTGTGACCATTTTGATTTTGATGCCCATCTTGACTGCGCTGGCGATCGTTGATTCAGCATCATCCCAAGGCGGATCAAACAGTGGTAACACACCCATAAATTGCCATTGATCATCTTTCTCCGATCGCGCCACACCTAATGAGCGAAAGCCGCGTTTTGCAAAGTCGTTGACCGCCTTATCAACATCAGGCTTCACCTGGTCAGCATTCTTTGACAGTGCTAGAATCACCTGTGGCGCGCCTTTCGTCACTTTGAACGTTTTGCCATCCGCGTCCTTCACCGTTGCCTCGGTGCGCTTGTGAACCGGGTCGAAGGGGGTGAAGTGAACAGTCTTGTAAGTTTTTAATGAATCCTGATCTTTGAGTCCGTCTAGAACAGCGAGATCGATCGTGTCGTTATTGTCTGCACTTGATGCCAGTGCGCCATTAAAAATCACTTGATCGGCGGGGATATTGTTGACGCTGAATGGATCGCCCAAAGTCAGCTTGTTCTGGGTCAGAGTGCCAGTTTTATCCGCGCATAAAACGTCCACACCAGCCAATTCCTCGATCGCCACCAACCGACTAACGATCGCTTTTTTCTGAGAAAGTTTCCGTGCACCAACTGCCATCGTCACGGATAACACCGTTGGCATCGCCACAGGAATCGAGGCAACAGTCAGCACCAAAGCAAACTGTAACGTTTCGAGGATAGGGTCGTGACGGAAGAGCGCAACAGTAATAATCAACGTCACCAATACAAGCGCGAGGACGATCAGGTAGTTGCCAATCTTGAGCACTGCCTTTTGAAAATGGCTGTCTGTATGAGCTTCCTGCACCAGTTGCGCCGTCTTGCCGAAATAGGTTTTGCTACCTGTGGCATAAACCAGCGCGTTACTCTCACCCCGACGCACGATCGAGCCAGAGAATACCGCGTCGCCAGCGTTGCGTGTAGCAGGTAGAGATTCGCCCGTCAGCGTGGACTGATCGATCGACATTGAATCACCATCCAGCAAGCGGGCATCGGCTGGCACAATGTTACCCAAGCGAAGCCGAATGACATCGCCCGGAACCAGTTCGCGCGCTGGTAATGTCACCCATTGCCCATCACGTTTCGCCTGAGTCTGAGTCGCAAGTTTAGCCTTCAAAGCCGCGATCGCATTGCCCGCCTGACGTTCCTCCCAGAAACCGACCACCGCATTGGTCAACAGTAAAAAGAGAATTATGAAAAAATCTGGCCAATGTCGCACCACGGCTGACAAAATCACTGCCACTTCGATCATCCACGGAATCGGGCCCCAAAAATAGCTGAGGAATTTCAAGAGTGGGTTAGTCTTCTTTTCCTCAATCTCATTCGGCCCATTTTCAGTCAGGCGCTTTTTTGCCTCGGCTTTCTGGAGACCATCTGGTGACGACTTTAATCTTTTCTGCACTTCTGGTAGCGGCAGAGTTTTCAAATCGTCTTTGGCATCGGGTTGCGTTTTGGGATCTTTGGGCGCTTTAAGAGCTTTGGTACTGGGTTTCATAATGTATCTTCCTTTTGTTTTTGCGATCGTGATTTGTCGTGATACCAATTTTTTATGAGGCTGCATAGAATCCGATCTCCCTGACGCCCCCCTTAATAAGGGCTACGGTGTACACCAGGGCTATTTCATTCTCGAAAAAACGATGGTTTTGTAGTAGGGGTAGTGCCCCCGTGCCTACCCCCTCCACCGAAGAGTTGTCGGTCATTTCAGGCATCGGGGCAACCACGGGGGGATTGCCCCTACAAAGAATGAAATAGCCCTACGGTGTACACACATCTCATGAGATCCCCCCTAGCCCCCCTTAAAAAGGGGGGAACCGGAGTCAAAGTCCCCCTTTTTAAGGGGGATTTAGGGGGATCTACGAGGATTTTGGTTCTACACAGAGATGTGTGTACACCGTGGCCTTAAAAAGGGGGAAACCGGAATCAAAGTCCCCCTTCTTAAGGGGGATTTAGGGGGATCGAGATATGTGCAACTTCACATTAAATTGGTATGAAAGAATTGCCGTCTTCAGCTCTCGCTCTCAAGCATTACCTTCGCTTGCAAAAGTTCCTGGTGTTGTGCCTCACTGACCTTGGGATAGTGGAGATTGAGTTCCTTCAATTGGGCATAAATGATTCCTGCTACAGCAAGGCGAGTAAACCATTTATGATCGGCTGAGATGATGTGCCAGGGTGCCGACTCTGTGCTGGTATGATTGAACATATCTTCGTAAACAGTCATGTAGTCATCCCAAAAAGTGCGCTCCTTCGCATCATTGGTGGAGAATTTCCAGTTTTTCTCAGGGCGATCGATTCGTTCTAAAAAGCGTTTCTTTTGTTCTTCTTTAGATACATTCAGGAAAAATTTCAGGATCACTGTCCCGTTCTTAACGAGATATTTCTCGAAGTTGTTGATTTCCTCAAAACGCTGTTTCCAAAGGTGTTGGTCAATTAGGCTATGCGGGAGTTGCCGTTGCTCTATGATTTCTGGATGGACTCGTGTTACTAAGATTTCCTCGTAATAAGAGCGGTTAAAAATGCCAATTCGTCCTCGTTCCGGTAGCGCTTTGGAACATCGCCACAAATAGTCATGATCTAACTCTTCTGTAGACGGAGCTTTGAAGCTATGCACTTGACATCCCTGGGGATTGATGCCGGACATGACGTGCTTGATAGTGCTATCTTTACCCGCCGCATCCATCGCTTGAAAAATAATCAGCAACGAGTAACTATTTTGGGCATAAAGCATATCTTGGTAATGTTTTAAAGCCTCAATGCCTTCTTGTAAATCACGTTCAGCATCTGACTTTTTCAGATAATGGGCTTTGTAATCGGGGTCGTAGTCTTTGGCAAGGGAAATTTTCTGCCCTGGCGGCACAATCAAGGGACGCATAAATTCGGCATGACTTTTGGTGTCGAATAGATTTAACGATGAATCTTTCTGGCTATGGTGCTTGGTCATCCTTTTGCTCCTCTGCTGTCAAGGTAATGTCTTGAGATATGTGATCAAGTCAGCCAGATCATCATTACCAATGTTCCAGCGGGGCATATCTTGATTCAACTGTTTTTTGCCGTCGGGATCTTGTCCTTGTGTCACGGCTAAACGGAACTTTTTAGCATCAAATTCGCTTTTCAAGGTTGACCAGCGAATGTCGGGTGCTTTCATGGTTTGCATTCCCATCATGGTGTGGACACCGCCTCGTCCATCGGCTCCATGACAGGACGCACAGGTCAGGTTGCCATTCCCCACCATTCCTCCCCATGACCTGCCATTCCCCATCATTCCGCCTGATGAGCCATTCCCCATCATTCCGCCTGATGAGCCATTCCCCATCATTCCGCCTGATGAGCCACCATTCATCATTCCGCCTGATGGGACGCCAGTAGAAGTAATGTTTGTACCCCGATCGCTGCTAGAAGTGAAATAGATGCGTTCACCGTTTGAGCGAAAGGATTGTGTCCCTCGGTTAGTTCCATTCGCCCCGATCGGCTGTGAGAATGCACCACTGTTTGAGGGCAAAGTCTCTGTTCCCCGGTCAGTTCCCTTTGCCGCGATCATCATGTGTGGGTGTGATGTACAGGTAACGAGTAGCAGCGCTACCATCATGGCTAGCAAGCCATTGGCAATCATTTTGATTTTCCGGTTCATGGTTTGTTCTCCTTCGATCGTGTTTGCGGCGGGGAAAATGCTGCTTCCACTGGCGCTGTCTACTGTGATGGCTTAGAGAAAAGGCATTAGCAGGCTGACAGTGATTTCAGATTGCCCATTGTTGTCGATCGCCTGATGTAAAGCGTTTGCTCAAGGGCTGGTAAGGGTTTGCCATTCCTGAATTGCAGCAGTAGGAACCGATAATCGGACAGATTTCCCGTCGAGGGTTGGGACTGTCAATTGCAAGGGAATTTCTGCCTGCAACTGCGATAGGGCAAGCTTAATGTCATATTCCCCAACATTCGCTGGAGTGGCTGTGTCTTGAGAAATGTCGTTAGAAATATCCTTAGCAGTCAGTGTTTGTCCCAGGGATGTGGTTAGGGTGAGCGGTTGAGTGCGATCGAGCGCCGCCCCACCGGGAAAACTGATGAGTCGCAGGGAGACGATCGCACTTCCTTCGGGATGGACGCGCTTAAATGCGATCGCCTGCCACATCTTTCCAGTCTGATCTTGCAGGCTTTGCCGAGATTGGTAAAGCATCTGCCCTGGATACTCTTCGATTTGCGTCACAACGGCAAAAGCGGGTAAGGAACTCCCGACGAGCAGTAAGCCGCACAGGCAAACGGTTAGCAGCCAGCGCCAAGGCGAGATTTTAAATCGATTAAAGCTGATTAAGTTGATCATAAAAGTCCTCATGAGTTTCAAGTTTTTGGTAGTTTCAGTGTAAAAAATTGGAGGTTTAATCCAATTGTTTTTGTGAATTAATTGGAGGCAATACGCTCTCCTGAAGCCTTCCAGCCTGCAAAGCTAGGGGGAAATCCCTGTACATTCTCATAGCCCAATAGGTGTAGAGTCATGACTCCCATTGCCGATCGATAGCCCGTTGAACAGTACAACACCACCGGGCGATCGCGCGGGATTTCATTCAAGGTTTGAGCCAGTGTGCGAAGCGGAATATTGATCGCGTTAGGGATATGTCCCGACTTATACTCAGAGGGTTCTCGCACATCTACCAACACGGTTGGAGCGTTCTCTAATCGGGTTTTCAATCCTGCAACATTGGCGATCGTGAAATAGCCTGATGGAATCGAAGTGAGAAAGCGATCGACCTCCGATTCCAGATTCACAGAGACTTCAGAGATTGCTGGACTCTCTTGAGCAATCCGGTCAGTTTCGGTGAAAGGCGCTGCCAGAACTGAGCTTTGACCCAGGGTAAATAAAACACAAAGACCTAGTAAAAATCCCCAAAATATTGTCTGAATTGATTTCTTGTCACTTATGAAAAACATTCTCGCTCCCCCATCTTTAAGAAGTTTAGAAAGACCTTGAGCAATCTCGCGACGCTCTTGCTGTTTCATTCCGGTATTGATTGGCATAGTCTGCATAACCTGAACCTTCTAGGTGATTAGAACATTAGATTATTGATTACCAAAGCACAGGGGATTTAATCCCCCACCTTTAGGTGGATTATTTTTAGGCTGGGGCTTAAATCCCCTGCCTAAAAACTTCGCACTCAACTGTCAACTGTCAACTGTCAACTGTCAACTGTTAAGGATTATCCAGCACTATTCGTCGCCATATTGCTGACAATTTTTTGCACAATTTGTACCCCGGTTACAGCTTGCCAGCCAAACAATCCCAGCAGAACGAGATTCAGCGAAACATGGACGCTGCGAACCCAGGTATGTTTCTGCATAAAGGGGACTAGAGCCGCAGAGGTAGAAATCAAGCCCACTATTGCTAACCCAGCAAATAGGTGGGGGCCGATCAAAATCTTGCCATTGTTGATATAGGTTACGGTGATGCCGCCGATCGCCCCTATTACCATTAGCGCTAGAAGTATGGAGCCAATTTGGTGGTGGCGAATGGCGAATCGACCCTTAATCAGCTCTTTTTTAGGCTCTCCCTCTGCCAGCCTTGTCCGCCGAACCTGTACTCCCAGGTATAAGGTATAGAGCGCAAGAGCGAGCAAAATCCACATCGTAACAGGGTGGAAAAAGCTAAGATACGGCTTAAGAGCCGCTAGACTATCTAAATTCATGATGGTAATTCCCTAGGTATTTGTATGTCTTGAACTGCTCTTTCCCGGTATAACAATTGGCTACACGGGGATTATTTTTGAGTGGTCAGCGATTTCCATTCTTCAACTATTTCAGGAGTGACATTTAGAGTGATATCGGGTTGGTTCAGGGTAGGAAGTAATAGGCTTAGCGGAATTCCTACCTCTAACTGCATCAAGATAGGCTGTAAGTCATACTCCGCAGCGTTGAGTTCTACTTGGGTTTTGTCTGAGAACATTTCTTGGGATATATCTGTGGCGGTTAATGTTTGCCCCAGCGAGTCGGTGAGTGTTAGCGCTTGCGAATGATCGAGTTCTGCTGTACCTGGAAACCCAACTAAACGCAGGTAGATAGTGGCGGCCTGATCGGGGCGAATGCGTTTGAAGGCGATCGCTTGCCAGCTATTGCCGTGTTGATCCTGGAGAGTTTGGCGAGCCTGGTAAACCATCTGTCCTGGGGCTTCTTCTAGCTGGCGGATGACTGCGTGTACTGGGGCGATCGCTACATTAATCGATATCGTCCAAACCATCATTCCGAGGAGGAATACTGAACCGATGAAACTAAAAAAACTCTTCATATTCGGTACTCTTAGATTCAAATTAGATTGTCATTAATGGATGGTATTTTGAATTACACTTTGAACCTCGTCTGGGATTAAAACGGCATACATCCCGCGAAAATCACCAGCGCGGAAGTTATAGGCTAAATCTTGAGGATAGCCATCTTTAACAAACTGGGGACGGCGATCTTTCAAACCATCACAGGAGAGGCAACTGGCTTCCACATTGGGATGGGGAATAGCTGGAGCGGAGTCCGGTATTCGCCGGACTTCAACTGAGCAGCAGCAAACTGATACTGAGCATCAGTACAAGGTTCAGAACATACCGAGATAACTTGTGCATCGGTTCTTGCTCCTGAAATAAGTTGATTGAATAGAATGCGTTATGTCAGGTCTAGTTCGGGATCTATCGTGACCTCCGGCTAATTAAATCTCTACTCCAGTAAGGGCAATATCTGACGAATAAGCCCGATCGTCACCGCAGGTTGCTCTAGCTGCCGCGTAAATCCTACATCATCCAGATAGTAAAAGCGACGAATGGCTTGAGGATTCATTTCAGCCAGTTTATGACCAATATCGGGGCTGGTAAACTCACTGCCATTGCCCCAAATCATGGCGGTAGGTACCGTCAATTGGGTGATGTATTGGGACAAATCATGGAATATTCACAGACTGAGCAAACTGGGCAAAACCGCTGCGGCGATAGTCTTGCCCAAACTCAGCTAAACCAGCGGCGGTTGTGACAATTAACGACTTGAATAAGTCAGGGCGATCGATCGCGCCACGAATTGTGGATGCCGCCGTCAATGCCGAGGCAATGACAGTCGTAGGAACAGGACAGGTATGCTCTATAAATTCGATGACGATCGCAATGCAATCTTCGGCTTGGTAGCTACGGGCAGGAAGATACGATCGCCAAGAGCCAATCAAATCGGGTGCCAAGATTTGATACTCTGCGGCAAAAGCGGGATAAACTTTTGACCATTCGTAAGCCGAGGAACCACCACCAAAGCCGTGCAGGAAAACTAATGTTTGTTTTGATCTATATTCATCCCACGGTTCTCCTTAAGCCGTATAGTAGACAGGGCTGTTTCATTCTCTTGTAGGGGCGGTGCCAAGAGTGCCCGCCCGATCTCTGAAACACCTGCAAAATCCTCGATGAAGAGGGTCGGCACGGGGGCACGACCCCTACAAAATTATCGTTTTCTTGAGAATGAAACAGCCCTGGTATAGTAGACCATTCTGCCCAGTTTAGTTGTAATGCGAGCATTCGCCAAAACCGCGAGGTATAAACATCAGTTTCCTATCCTGGTTAAATCTCTTGCGTGCGCTAAATCAAGCCTGGGCCCTTGTGACGCCAATCGTGTTCTGTTGTCAGCTTGCCATCCTCATCTTCAGATAACTCTTGCAATTCATGGGCACGTTCCGCTGCTTTTTGGGCTGCTTGCTCACGCAGATCTCCGGGAACTTCAGCGTACATTTCTGGCTCAATTCCATAGTTATTGATTAACCCCTCTTGATCGACCGTGTAACCATCTGTGGTGTGGCTCGATTCACCATTAGGCTGGTCATGGGGAGTGTGGCCAAAATCCTTGCCTTCTCGATGCTGACGGGCGGCAGATTCAGCAGGGGTAATGTGCACGTCGTATTGTGGCACTGACTCTTGGGAATCATTTTTGGTATTCATGGCTATAGTCCTGTGTAGTGTTGATGGTGCTGGGCTACTAACGGGAAGTGAGTTTTTTGACACTCCCCAACTATCAAGGTATGGGGATTCTTAATTCAGCGACTGACCTTTAAATGTTGCGTCCTTACGGCAATATTTAAATTTTTTAGTCGTAAAAAATTATTAATTAACGAGTCTGATTCGCAGCCATCCCAGAGGGTCTATCT
This sequence comes from Oscillatoriales cyanobacterium PMM_0080, assembly GCA_949127775.1. Taxonomy (GTDB): domain Bacteria; phylum Cyanobacteriota; class Cyanobacteriia; order Cyanobacteriales; family Microcoleaceae; genus Microcoleus. The sequence goes on along the minus strand of CASBQF010000259.1, from coordinate 4,930 downwards.
CCACTCATGGTACTAGGATATTGACAAGAAGAGTTCGGGATAGCCTACCCTACTTAACAAAAAGAAAATTATTTTGTTGACTGGATTTGGAACTGTTTTGTTTAGTCCCTGACTGTTTATAGAGTTCTCGTCGCTCTTTGTCCCCCAATTTATGCCTAAAAGTGTGTCTTAGTCCTGTTTCACTTCGGGCAAAATAGTTTACCCTCGACTATTCTAGTCTACCACAAAAACCAGCAATTACTGAATCTTTGGGAATAGATTTAAGAAATTAAAGCCGTTCTAGAAGAACGAGATTTTAAACCCAAGTTTGTGATCAATCTCCTAGTTGAAGAGTTTCGATAATTCAAACCTGTTGATAACTAGAACTTGCTGACGATATGTTACGTTTTGTGTTGTTAACACTTAACTTGAATCAACGCGGATCGTGAAATAGCCTGGTGGAATCGAAGCTCGATCGCGATCGAGCTCCGATTCCATATTCACAGCAACTTCAGAGATTGCTGGACTCTCTTGATCCACGCCTGTTTTGGCGAAAGGTACCGCCATAACTGAGTTTTGCCCCAGGGTAAATAAAACACAAAGACAAGGGTGAAAATCCCCAAAATATTGTCTGAATTGATTTCTTGTCACTTATGAAAAACATTCTCTGACCCCATCTTTAAGAACTTGATGCGTGTTCATTTCGCTTCGTCAACCATTTCTTGCAGCGTTTTGTCATACTTTTAACGCTCTATGATCTAATTTGGTTTCCAGATCGGTCAGGTGAACCCCGATCAGGTTGGGTAGAACGAGATTGGCAGCACCAACACGACTGGGAGAACCGATGCCGATCGACCCCATACCAGCAGCGATCGCGGCGGCAACACCAACCGGGGCATCTTCCACCACCACACAGTGAGCTGGAGCAAGTCCTAACTGAGTTGCGGCGTACAGAAAAATGTCAGGGGCTGGCTTAGGACGATCGACGCTGTAGCCATCTGCGATCGCATCGACGTGCTCGGCAATCCCCAACTTTTCAATCACAGCTTTGGCATTCTTGCTGGCAGATCCGATCGCAATTTTCATACCCGCTTGCCTCAGTTCGTCCAAAAGCGCGATCGCTCCTGGCAAAAGATTCTGCGGTGTGATGCTTTGAATCGATGCCACATAGTAGCGATTTTTGCGCTCCATCATTTCCTGGATCTGGGCTTCAGAGTACGGGCGATCGCCTATAATCAGCATCAAAGATTTGCGTCGAGCGACACCTCGCAGTGCCTCATTTGCCTTTCGGTTAAAGGGCAGATGCTCTTCGTCAGCCAGTTTCTGCCAAGCACGGTAATGAAATTCAGCCGTGTCTGTGAGAACCCCGTCAAGGTCGAAAATGAACCCCTGAATGTCAGTCGCGTGATCGTCAGATCCATGAGCCTGCGACGGCACTAGATCGAAGCAGTGCCAAGTGCCGCGCCAGTTCAGCTTGAATTTGAGACGAGTCCAGGTGGGAGGGAGGTGCGGAGTGGCAACGGGGCCACTGTCTTTCAGTTGAATGCCGCCAAAGCCAAACACCAGAGCTTGCCAAACTCCGCCTGCGGAAGCCCCATGAATACCATCTATGGTATTGCCACGATTATCATCAAGATCGACCATCGCAGCCTGCATCAAATGCTTGTAGGCATCTTCTACGTCACCTAAATTGGCGGCGAGGCTCGCGTGAATAGCGGGTGTCAGGGACGATCCGTAGGTGCTGTCTGTGCGGGGCGCGTAGTAGTCCCAGTTTTTTTGCAGCACATTACAATAATCCGGGAGAGCTTGCACGTCTCGCATCAGGTAGAGGAGCATCAGCACATCGGGTTGCTTGAGTACCTGCCGCTGATTTGTGGCGTCAATACCGAGAATTGCTTGCATCGAGCGATCGCGGGGCTCATACTTGCTTAAATCGATATCTTGAAGCTTGAAAAACCCCTCAAACTGCTCGATTAGACCTGTTTTAACATCGTGAGGAATATACAGCTTGTCAATCATTGTCTGCCACAGCCGCCGCTGCTCTGCGGTGAGTTGCAGTTCTTGTGCCAGTGCAGTCGCCCGATCTGGAAACGTCTGTTGTAGCCAGTCGTAGACAGCTACAGCCTTTTCGAGATGCCACTGCACCATGCGATTGGTCAAAGCATTGTTATTAACCCGCTCATGGTATTCATCGGCTCCAATCACCCCGCACAGTTCATACCGTTCCTGCTCGGCGTGCCACTCCAAGCGGCTCATCCAGAACAGCGCCGTGTCGAGGATGATTTCAGCGCCATAGTCGCGCAGCCAGTTATCGTCGCCCGTTGCCTGCCAGTAGTGCCAGACAGCATAAGCAATGTCAGCACTCAGATGAATTTCGCGATCGCGACACCAGATGCGGACTACTTCTGCATAGGGGTCGGTCGATATCGACGTTTGGGGCGTTACCTCATCGCCAGTGGTGGCACTTTCCCAGGCAAACATTGCGCCCTTGTAGCCACTATGGGCGGCTTTGCGACGTGCGCCCTCCAGGGTGTGATAGCGATAGGTGAGCAAGTTGCGGGCGATCGCAGGTTGCGTAAAAGTAAAAAAGGGCAGGATGAAAATTTCGGTATCCCAAAAAATATGCCCTCGGTAGCCAAACCCAGACAGCGTTTTAGCCGGAACGCTGACTCGATCGTTGTGAGAGGAGGCGCTGATCAGGAGTTGAAATAGGTTGTAGCGCACTGCCAACTGAGCCGTGCGATCGCCCTCGATCTCAATATCGCTGTGTTCCCAAACGGCATCCCACGCCCGCCGATGAGCATCAAGGAGCACCCTGTATGCTGGCAGATTCGCCAGTTTGTCCTGGGCTGCTTGCAGTGGGATCTCAACATCCTGGGACGTAAACACTGTCGCGACCTTTTCAATGCTGATAGTCTGTCCCGCGATCGCACTGAAGACGCTCAATACGGTAGAGTCACCGCGAGCATTTGTCACCTGAAAAGAGGCATCAGCCCCGATCACCGCCAGTTTGAACGCCATACTGAGATCAATGTGAGACCTGCGGGTGCGTACCTGTAGCCAAACGCCCCGCCCTGTCCCTTGTTCGATCTGTCCCGAATCGATCTGCTCCCAGTGGTTAAAGCCTTGGGTGTCAGGATAACCATTGAGGCTGGACTGTACCTCGATCGTGCCGCTAAAGTCGATCGGTGTGATTTGACAGCACAGTCCTAATACGTGCCGATCGTCCAGACTAGCAAAGCGCTCAAACTTTAAATCCAACGTCTTGCCAGTGGGACTACGCCAGCGCACTGAGCGGCTCAACAGCCCATGATGTAAGTCAAGCTGCCGTTCGTAGTGGAGGATTTTGCCGCGATCGAGCCGAAACCGTTCTCCGTCAAGAGCGATCGTCAAAGATAGCCAGTCAGGACAGTTTGCCAACTCGGTATAGATCACGGGCACATCGTCATAAACCCCATGAATTAAGGTGGCTGGCGAAGCCTCTGGGTATCCTTCCTCAAAACTGCCCCGCGTCCCTAAACAACCGTTGCCGATCGTAAAGACGGTTTCTCTAGCACACAACTGCTCTGGATCAAATTGAGCTTCACGCAGCGTCCAATCTGTGTAAATCAAATCACGAGAGTCTTCTAGAATTTTCATGTTTGTTAGGGAGTGAGGTTGGCTGAACATGGGGGCAACGATCCCGAAATGGCGCAGGGGGTTTGGTTTCATGCTGCCGTCCTTTCCATCGCTGCCTTGTATTCGCCCTGACGCGCCGCCCTATTACATTCCGCTCGATGCAGTAGTGCCTGTTGTGCCGCCAATACGTTCGACTCTTTACCCTGCCAGATTTCTAACGCGGGCTGCTGGATGGCGCGGGCATAGGAAAACGTCAATGCCCAGGGCGATCGCGCTTTGAATCTCAGATTCATGGCATTCAAACGAGCCGATGCCTGTTCAGCGGATTGACCGCCCGACAAAAATGCAATCCCCGGAACAGCAGCGGGAACCGATCGCAACAAACACTGCACCGTGTCCTCCGCAACTTCCTCCACCGATGCTTGCTGGGGACAGGTCAATCCCGGCAGCACCATGTTGGGTTTGAGGATCATGCCCTCCAGCATCACCCGTTGGGTGTAAAGCTGTTGGAAGACAGTTTGCAGGACTTTCGCCGTCACTTCGCCACATTGCGACCGGGTATGATCACCCGCCATCAATACCTCTGGCTCCACAATGGGAACCAGTCCAGCTTCCTGGCACAACGCCGCATAGCGAGCTAATGCCTGTGCGTTTGCTTCGATGCAGCCTTGGCTGGGAATGTCAGTGCCGATCGTCAGCACCGCCCGCCACTTAGCAAAACGAGCGCCCATTTGAGCATATTCCTGGAGGCGATCGCGCAAGCCATCCAGACCCTCGGTAATGGTTTCGCCCGGATGACCTGCCATATCCTTAGCTCCAATATCCACTTTGATCCCAGGAATGATGCCCGCTTCGGTGATCACTTGCACAAAGGGCGTACCATCTTTTTTTTGCTGACGGATCGTCTCGTCGTAGAGGATCGCGCCACTGATGAACTCGCCGAGACCGGGCGTGGTGATCAGTAACTCTCGATAGGCGCGTCGGTATTCCTCTGTTTGCGGAATACCCAATTTGGCAAAGCGTTTGTTGCAGGTGGGATTGCTCTCATCCATTGCTAGCAGTCCCTTGTCATTGGCGACTAGCATTTTGGCAGTGTCTATAAGCTTTTGGACATTCATTTGGGATTTACTCCATCTCCAGTTGCGGATTTCCCGTCGCTATGCTTCGTCCAACCACTGCCGCGCCAAGAGCGAGTTGGTGCGATCGAAGTAGTGGATCGTCGCTTTTGAGTTGCTAACAATAGCTACCTATGATTGTTTAAAGGTTTGTCCACTTCAACGGAGGAACTCCTTAGCTGTCGATTCCCAGTAGCCTGGGCGATTGTAATGCTGAT
>CASBQF010000258.1 GCA_949127775.1 Oscillatoriales cyanobacterium PMM_0080 | reverse complement strand
TACGGTTCTGACCATGATTTGCTCGATCGCGAATCCCCTCAAAGCAGCGCCGATCGAATTTAGCTGTACCACATCTCGCGCTGTAAAAATCCCCAGCACCGTCTGGCTGCCCCCAGAAGAAGCAGAAGAGCCGTTGAGACTAAGTTGGTTTGCCGATGGCCGCAGAACACGCGCTACGCCCTTGTAGAAGCCCGACTGTACCGGGGAGTGTAGAAAATTCCCATTGGCGAGATTTCCGAGTTGAGAATCCCCGCGCGACTCTACCACGAGGACATAACTGGCTCCGGTGCTGCTCATCAGCTCGATCGCCTCTTCTACGGGCGTCAAGGGCGTGACGGTGAGGGGATTGCGGTTAATTACCTGACTGAGGGAGGGAATAAACATCAGGGTGCAGGGTCAAAAGAGTGATATTTGTTGGAAAAACCCGATCGTCGATAGCAGGTAGATTGACAGGGTTCGCCCGCAAGAAGGTTTCCTGTGCGCGCTCAAAGTCTCCATACGATGATTGCTCACCCCTACTTCCAGCATTTTGGCATTTAAACTTAATTCCGTACCAACTCCTGACAATTGACTGGTATTGACAACTCAGAACCAATCCTATCTGATTGGCGGACTTGAAAGCCGATCGGCAATTTTGCAGGCTGGTCTAACTGCTGCGGGTTTACGAGCAAGAATTTCTGCCCTTGTCTGGACTACACCCTAGTTTCTCGCCCTCAACGGAACTCTCGGTCGGATTCTGTTGGAGGCAACATAGTCATAGGCTACCAATTTATCAGGAAAAGGAGGGGAGGACAACATTCAAATTTGGTACTTGAATTGTCTCATTAGCGGGGAGAGGGTTTGAGGGGGAGAGAGTCCGAGGGTAGAATGCCGAAAATCAATAATTGCGATCGTTACTAATTTGGCGTTGCTGATTCTGGGTATGATTCATCAATTATGCGATCGGTACAACCTTGGGTAGGGGCAATTCATGAATTGCCCCTACCCAAGGTTTCATACCTCAATCCAGCAACGTCAATAATTTTATGTTATCCCAATTCCGGTTCCATGAAAGATATGATAGAGGAGAAGACGAGTGCCTTTGTCCCTACAATTAATCAGTCAATTCTGGCGATCGAACTTAATGAGAATAGCGCTGTTACCTGCCACCGAAAAAGTCGCACTTCCCGCCTTCAGCCTGAAACTGCCAACAACCGTATCCATCGTCCTCGAACTAAACTCGCGCACCGTACCATTACCAGATTTAATCAGAGCCGAAATATCAGCATTAACAGTATAAGATTTTGCTTGGTCGTTGACAGCCAGCAAATAGACATGATTGCTAGCATCAAGAGTCGCAACTATCATTAAATGAGCATCATTCGCGATCGGAAAAAAAGTAGATTTCCCGCCCTGCAAAGCCCGAATCCCCATCCGCAAAGCATAGTAGCCAGCACGCCGTTTTCCCCCGTCCCCGATCAAACCTTCCGCAAGTCCCGGCTTTCCCCAATCGTACAAACAGAATATGTGACTGCCATAAACATAATTATCCCCCGGTTGGGAACCTCGAATCAAATTCTTAATCAAATTTAAAGCTAAAGAGAAATCGTTATAGCTAATTTGATAACTTCCCCATTCTCCCAGCCACAGCGGAGAGTTAGCCAGAATACTACCATTCATCCAGCCGCGCACTTTGCGGGTGTAGTTAGAAATATCTGCATCATAGTTATGGACATTGACTGTATCGAAATAGTTAGGTATTTCTTGCAAAGCAGCAGCAGGCCAATTGCTGCCGCCTACGGTTTTCGGGCCGTGGATATGAGAAGTGCGCGCAGGTAAATAAGTTTTGTAAGCAAAGTCGATCGCATCTTTAGCCACCTTCACCAACTCAAAATAATCCGCCCTAGTCCCACCCCAACCCTGATCGCGGTTATCCGGTTCATTGTGAATTTCCCAATCATCAACGCCGTAGTCATTGCGAACATTTAGCCAATAAACAGTAGCAAAAACGTGTTCCCACCACTCGTTCCAATCATCTTTGGTGCGGGGCGGATTCAGTTGCAGCGCCCAACTCGGATTCCAACTACTATCAACATTCCGAATACTTACAACTGGGCGAATCTTAGCTTGTTTGAGAGTATTAAAAATAGTCCTAGCATTGCCTTGCCAAACTTTACCACGTTCTCCAGACCACCAATAATCGCTACCTTTGGGAGGATCAGTCATAATTTTATCCCAATGCGCCCAATTAATCGTATTTGGATCTGCCTTAATTTGGTTAATAGAGGGCAACCCGTATTTACCATCATCGTCTTCGGGTTCCCACCGGGACATCCCGCCGTAAATCCGGTAGGTATTAATTCCCAAATCTTGCAAATCTTTGAGGTCAAAGTTGATGTTACCCTCGACTGCACCGATGTAGCGAGTGCTGACACCCGCAGGAGTACCGGAGAATTTGATTGGGACGATGTTTTGAGCAAAAGTGGCGATCGGGCTGCACAACACAAGGATCAGGGCAGTTAAAAGGGCGATCGTCAAATTCCGAATTATAGTTTTAGAGAACACGAGACTAATAACTAATGATTAAATCACGCCTACAAATAT
>CASBQF010000257.1 GCA_949127775.1 Oscillatoriales cyanobacterium PMM_0080 | reverse complement strand
GGCCCGCCCGCACAATCTAGAATTGCTAGCTTGAGGTCACTTGATGTCAAGCTAAACATTCCTATGTATTCGTCCAAACAGCGACCCCAAGGAATCACCTTATCCAGCTTAAGTCCCACGTATTTTTGACTCGCAAATAAGAGTAGATTATTATTATATCAAGAAATTGGCGCTGGCTTTACATTTTCTTTATAAACAGATGACCAGATTACAAAGTACGATCGCACAATGTTTATGATTCCACCTCTGGATTTTGCAGCGAAGCGAGGCTAGACTTAACAACAGAGAAAATAAATTAAAATCCATTAACCAAATCACTCTCAATCGTTGGCACGTTGGAACCCTGGAACAAACATGAAACATACCATTAAAACCGTCACAAGTCTGAGTTTGTCAGCACTGCTGCTACTGAGCAATTCTTTGCCCAGTATAGCTCAGTTGCCTGCGATCAGAACTCCTGCAAGCCCTCGCAACCCAACTCGGCCGAGAGTACCGCCACCGCCTCCTGCTGGTTCGACTTTGCCGCCGATCGGCAATTTGGGTTCGCTGACACAAGAAGCGGCTTATACTTTAGGCCCTGGCGATCGGATTGCGTTAGATATTTTCGGCGTCCCAGAATTTAGCAAAGAATATCAAGTGTTAGTTGATGGTACGCTCAATTTGCCAATCATTCGCAGCGTCTCAATTCAAGGGTTGACACTCCAACAAGCCGCCAGCATCATTACCAAGCGATACGAACCCTTCATCAATGTTCCTGTTGTCACCGTGACTCTGATGGTTGCTAGACCCCTAAATATAGGTGTTGCGGGTGAAGTTACTCGCCCTGGTTCCTACAAAATTAATCCTGTCAGAGAAGGAACCGGAGGAGGAGTAAAATTCCCAACTTTGATGGAAATGCTACAACTTGCAAAAGGTGTAACATCCGCAGGAGATATGCGAACTATCCAAATTCGCCGTCCCCGCAGAGGCGGCCCGGAGCAAGTTACTACTGTTAATTTGCAGGATTTTTTAGACACGGGAAATTTGCGTCAAGATGTCACGATTCGAGATGGAGATACAATTTTTGTACCAACAGCAAGTTCTCTGAATACTCAAGAAGTTCGTCAAAGAGCAAGTGCTAATTTTTCGGCTGATATTACTAAACCAATTGGTGTGGTAATTGTTGGGGAAGTGAATCGGCCAGGCCCTTATACTGTATCTGCTTCTGATTTGCGATCGACTAACCAACAAACAGAGCTAGGTTTTGTCGGGATCGATCAACAGCAAGGAGGGGGAGCGGTTGTGGGGCTACCAACCATAACTAGAGCACTCAAAATTGCTGGCGGTATTACCACAGAAGCTGACATTCGCCGCGTCCAAATCCGCCGCAAAATTAGAGGGGGTACTGAACAAACTATCCTGGTAAATCTCTGGGATTTGCTACAAAAAGGTGACGCTACCCAAGATGTTTTGTTGCAAGAAGGAGATAGCGTGATTATCCCCACAGCAGCTACTGTAGACTTAACTGAAGTTTCTCAAGTCGCAACTAGCAGTTTTGCTCCAAACGCGATTAGCATCAATATTGTAGGAGAAGTAATTAGACCAGGGGCTTTGCAGGTGCGGCCTAATACTTCGCTACATCAAGCTTTGCTAACCGCAGGCAGTTTTAACCAATTACGAGCGAAAAAAGACAAAATAGAACTGCTACGTTTGAATCCCAATGGTACTGTTTCTCGCCGGACTATCGAGGTGGATTTTGCTCAAGGGTTGAATCCTGACAATAACCCAACTCTCCGCAACAGTGATGTAATTCTTGTAGCGCGATCGGGCTTTACTAGGGTAGGAGACAATATCGCCACTTTCTTGCAGCCGATAACAGGAGTTGCAAATGGGATCAACGCTGTTAGCGGAGTTTTTACTGGGTTTCAAGCAACTATTAATGCTTTTCAGAACTTATTTTTGGGAGGAGACTTCGAGCGCAAAAATCAACTCAGACAGCTTCGCGAACAACGTGAAGACAGAGATCAGCAACGTGAAGATAGAGAGCTAGACAGACAGAGACAAGCTGAAGACAGACAGCAGCAAGCTCTAGACAGACAGCGGCAAGCTGAAGACAGACTTCTGCAACTCCAAGACAGACAACGGCAGATAGATCTGGAAAATCGACAACTTGAGATTCAGCAACAACAACTTCAGCTTCAACAGCAGCAGCCGCAACAAATTCAGCCTAATCCTTGAGGATTAACAAACAGAATGCTCAGAACCCCAACTTCTTGAGTAAGTTGGGGATTTAACAAATTGATAAGCTGTTCTGCATTTAAATTATAAATTCGGTATGCTGCTCAAAGCAACGTGCCACAAGAGTTTTATTGATTTTTGACACACAATTTAAATGCGCGACAGCTTATTAATTACTTATGAAAAAATGTTCCTATTTCAGACGAAATATTTAAAATATTTAACAAAACTTTCCTATATATATCTAAACCTTTGGTATTCAGGTGAACGCCGTCAATTGTTAAGTCTTCGTTGAGAGCTTTCTCCTTAAATAAGGCTTGTATTCCTTGAGATTCAACAGGAATTTCTTCGACAGCAGCGACTCGATCGATCAGAACATTAATTTCGTCAACCCTCGCAATTGTTCCTGCTGCTTGAGGATTGTAACTGGCGGTAAGTGTTGAGTAAAAAGCCGGAATCAGAATAATTTTTTTAGTACCCAGCGATCGCATAATTGCGATCGCCTCTTTCAAGTTACTGACAAACTGATCGTCGGTAATGCCGTACATAGCATCATTTGTGCCGATCGCAATAATCGATTTTTC
>CASBQF010000256.1 GCA_949127775.1 Oscillatoriales cyanobacterium PMM_0080 | reverse complement strand
GGGTAGTATCTAGCGCTACTTTATGAAATTGTATGTTAAACAAAAATTAAACAATGAGTGGGGTGGGAGATCCCACCCTGAATATACAATTTAAATCCGCGATAGCTTACTCAAAACGGTCGATCGCACCTACTCCTCCAAAAAAGTACGCGCGGCGCAGCTATCCTCCTCCTTAATCCCCCCCAAAAAGCAGAGTTAGCTCTCATTTACTTTGCATATCGTAATTATTAAGAAAAGCTATCATTTTTTTCAGTAGCTTTCCGCTGCTCCCTGCGGGTTTTACAGCAATACTTAAATAGGCATAAGCCGATCGGCACTTAACCAAAAGTTTTGTTACAATGGGTAAGCTGTTACAAATCGTAACTTATGCTGGTTTCTATTTTAATAATTGACGTTGCCCTCGTTGCCTGGTCTTTGCACCTAATGCAGGAGGCGATCGAGCAACGGGAATTTTCACTAATGCTAGCCGGCACTCTAGTTGCGGTCTCAGCCGCTGCCCTGATAGTCGTCTACTTCCTCATGGGGTCTTGTTTAAGCCATTTAACCGAAATATCCCAACATCTGTACCAACAATCGGGCAGGAATTAACAATTGCTTTTAAGTGAGGATAAATTTTTTGAGAAAAGCTAAAAGCCTTACCAATCCAAGGCTAAAAACTAATTTTCCAAAAACGCTTGACAAATATTGGTATGTTAAGGCATGATTGAGAGCGCGAAAAGAAAGGGGAATTAGCTCAGTTGGTAGAGCACTACAATGGCATTGTAGGGGTCAGCGGTTCGAGCCCGCTATTCTCCATAGATAAGATTTAATCAGACGGCGGTTGAAACCGCGTCTACAAAAACCAAGTCCGCCTCCGCGGACTGAAGAGAATAACGTAATTTTCACCGCCCATTCTTCAACCCGCGGAGGCGGGTTTCGTTTGTATAGACGCGGTTTCAACCGCCCGGTCTTCTTTGGGCATTACCATATCCTTAAGTTCGATCGAGCATTTGGGATCAAGAAAACCAATTTTCCCGTAAAATCAGAACAGTTTATCTGCAAAAAAGGGGCTACCTGTGGCAAAGTCAACTGAACCGAGCAATCCAGAGAAGCCGAGCCAGCTTGCCCGATCGCCTCTGTACGACATATCATTAGAACTAAAAGGTCGAATGGTGCCATTTTCCGGGTGGGAGATGGCAGTGCAGTACGCAGGCATCAGCAGCGAACACCAAGCAGTACGCCAGCAAGCAGGAATGTTCGACATTTCCCACATGGGAAAATTTGGTTTGAGAGGGAAACAACTAATCGCAAAATTTCAACCCTTAGTACCCTCAGACTTGAGCCGCTTGCAACCGGGTGAAGCTCAATATACAGTCTTGCTCAATGCCAAAGGCTGCATCTTAGACGACATTATTTTCTACTGCCAAGAACCAGACGCTACCACTAGCGAAGAACGTGCAGTAATCATTGTCAACGCCGCCACTCGCATCAGAGATAAAGCTTGGATTGCGGCTCACTTAGAGTTAAGCGGAGTTAGTTTCACCGACATCTCCCCAGAAAAAGTTCTGATTGCAATTCAAGGGCCGGAAGCCATCAATTATCTCCAGGCTTTTGTCGAAGACAATCTATCACCAATTAAGGCATTTGGTCACTTAGAAACAAACCTGTTGGGACAACCAAGTTTTATCGCCAGGACTGGTTACACGGGCGAAGATGGGTTTGAGATCATGGTTGATGCCGAAGTCGGAAAAGAATTGTGGAAAAAACTCCTAACTGCTGGGGTTGTTCCCTGTGGTTTGGGTGCAAGAGACACCTTGCGTTTAGAAGCAGCAATGGCTCTTTACGGTCAAGATATTGACTATAATACTACGCCTTTAGAAGCTGGATTAGGTTGGATTGTTCACCTCGATACCAAAGGCGATTTTATTGGACGCGAGGTTTTGTCACAGCAAAAAGTGAGTGGAGTTTCAAAGCGGTTGGTAGGGATAGAAATGGCAGGGAGACACATTGCGCGGCACGGCTATCCGGTAATATTTGAAAGCGAAACAGTAGGAGAAGTTACTAGCGGTACATTGTCACCGACTTTGAATCGGGCAGTTGCCCTCGCGGTTGTTCCCACAAAATTAGCTAAAATCGGTCAGCAATTAGAAGTCGAAATTCGTGGCAAAAACTATCCGGCTACGGTGGTCAAAAAGCCCTTTTATCGATCGCAAAACCGACCAAATTAAATTGAGTAGTTAAGCATCAATTCAGGGGTGGGCTTCTAGCCAACCCAACAAAAATTTTATTTCTTGTGGAACGGGCTTCTAGCCCGTTGCTCACAATTTTGGTAAAGAAGACTCATCTACAAGCTTAGCAAATTTTCGCAAAGTTTTAGCATAGCGATCGCCCGCAACATCCATCAAATCATTATGATCAGCCCGATCAACCCAAAAATTCAGTTTTGGCTCTTTCGCGGCTGCAAACAACTGCTCTCCATGCCAAAATGGAACCACCTGATCGCCCTTGCCGTGAATCACTAAAACAGGCGATCGAACTTTGGCAATCTTATCAATATTCACAAACCTATCAAAAGGTAAAATCGGAATTTTGGTCAACACCCGAAAAGCCGAAACAAACGAACTTTCAACCACCAAACCGGCGACTATTTGGCGCGAAGCCAAATCAATTGTCGGGCCACCGCCCACAGAACGCCCATAAACAATAATTTGCTTTGCAGGTACTCCCAACTGTTGGGTCAAATAATTGTAAGCAGCCTCAATATCACCATAAGCATTATACTCAGAAGGCTTTCCCTGACTCGTCCCGTAACCTTGATAATCGTAGGCAAACACAGCAAAACCGCGATCTCGAATCTCTCTAAGTACCCACAAAATCCCGCCCAAGTCTTCCGCATTTCCGTGACTGTAAAGTATGGTATATTTAGCTTGCGGGTTAGGAAAATGAACAGCAGAAATTTTCGCGCCATCAACTGAGCTAACTTTGATAACTTGCGCGCTATCAATTTGACTCGATGGAGGAGGTTGAAAAATTAGCCGTTCTGAAAAAAAGAAAGCGTAAAAACACAGAAATGCGTAGATAAAAATTATAGATAGCATAAGTCGTTTCAAAGAAAATTCTCCAAAAAGCAAGCGTTTAATATTTTTTCTATTCCTGTTTGCCATGACTAAATGCCCATAGTTTAATAAGATTTATTTGATACTTTGTTTATTTCGAGAAAAAACATGGCACTAACATACCCCGATGACTTGAAATACCTAGACACCCACGAATACATCCGACTCGAAGGTGAAATAGCAACCATCGGCATTAGTGCCTTTGCAGTTGACCAACTAGGCGATATCGTGTTTCTAGATTTGCCAGAAGTAGGTGGAACCCTGGAAAAGGGCGAAGCTTTCGGTACAGTCGAGTCAGTGAAAGCCGTTGAAGACTTGAAAGCGCCCATTACGGGCACTGTCGTCGAACGCAATGATGCCATTGTAGAGTCTCCCGAAAATTTGGCCGAAGATGCCTATGGCGCTGGGTGGCTACTGAAAGTGCGCGTTGACAATCCCAGTGAAGCTGATGATGCTTTGTCAGTCGAGGAGTATCGCAAAATGGTCGAAGGGGAATAGGAAATCGGGAATGGGGAATAGGGCATGGGGCATTCTCCCTTCTTAGTACCCTGAGCGAAGTCGAAAGGCCTTCTTCCCTTTTCCTTCTTTCCTCTTCCCTCCATCCGTTAAATCCGCGACAAAATCCGTTGCCGAACTTTCTCCCATCCGTGACATCCGTTAAATCCGGGACAAAATTCGCCGCCGAACTTCCTTGTTTCCGTTGCAAAATGTTACAAACAGAGAAGTGAAAGTCTATTCAGGAGAATCCGTCTTGGTACTCTACAGCCCTCAACTTGAATCCAATCAGCAGCAAAACCTTGTTTCCATCGATGGTTTTGCGGGCCGACATATTGGACCTACACCCAACGAAATCCAGCAAATGCTGGATATCTTGGGCATTTCCAGCCTCGATGACTTGATTGACAAAACGGTTCCGGCGGCGATTCGCATTTCTGAACCGCTACAACTTCCGGCGGCCAAAAGCGAGTACGCTGCTTTGGCAGAGTTGAAAGAAATTGCTGCCAAAAATCAGGTATTTCGATCGTACATCGGCACAGGATATCACGATTGCATCACACCGCCAGTCATCGGGCGCAATATCCTCGAAAATCCCGGCTGGTATACAGCCTACACTCCCTATCAAGCCGAAATTGCCCAAGGGCGATTGGAAGCTTTGCTGAACTTCCAAACCATGATAATTGACCTCACAGGTTTGGAAATTGCCAATGCTTCTTTGCTGGATGAAGGGACAGCAGCGGCGGAAGCGATGGCCGTAAGTTATGGTGTCTCTAAGAATAAGGGAAAAGCATTTTTTGTAGCCCAAGATTGCCATCCTCAAACGATTGAAGTTGTGCAAACTCGCGCTAAGCCGCTGGGAATTGAGGTGATTGTCGGCAACCATCGAGACTTTAAGTTCGATCGTACAATCTTCGGTGCCCTGCTACAATATCCCGCTACAGACGGCGCAATTTACGACTATACCGATTTTATCGGATCGGCTCACGAAGTCGGCGCATTAGTCACAGTTGCCGCCGATATTTTGAGCCTTTGCCTGCTCACACCCCCAGGCGAATTCGGCGCTGACATAGCCGTAGGAAGCACCCAGCGCTTCGGAGTTCCCCTCGGATTCGGAGGGCCTCACGCAGCCTATTTCGCCACACGAGAAGAGTTTAAACGGCAAGTTCCAGGACGCATAGTTGGCGTTTCCAAAGATGTTAACGGCAAATCAGCTTTGCGTTTGGCATTGCAAACTCGCGAACAGCACATCCGCCGCGAAAAAGCAACTAGCAATATTTGTACCGCTCAAGTTTTGCTAGCAGTGATGGCGGGTATGTATGCTGTTTATCACGGGCCACAAGGACTCAAAAACATTGCCGAGAAAGTATGGAGTTCAACTGCACTTTTGGCATCCGGTTTAAGAAGTTTCGGATACAAAATTGGCGATCAACCTTTCTTCGATACTCTGCGAGTAGAATTGGGAAACAAACCGCTGTCAGAACTTCTAGAAGCTGCTAAACTTCGCCAAATCAATCTCCGAGTCTTCGATGATGCGACAGTGGGAATCACTTTAGATGAAACTGTCACCGTTGAAGACGTGCAAGAGTTGTGGGAAATTTTCTCACAAAATAAGAGTTATATCAGGGCTGATGGGCAGAATACTCTCAACATTCCCCTGGATGCAGAGGAATTGAATTCATACTTAACGTTACCTGATTTTTGCGATCGCACCAGCAGCTATCTAACCCATCCAGTTTTCAACAGCTACCACTCGGAAACCGAACTGTTGCGGTATATGCACCGATTGGAAGCCAAGGATTTGTCACTGAATATATCGATGATTCCCTTGGGTTCCTGTACCATGAAATTGAATGCCACAGCCGAAATGCTGCCTGTGAGTTGGCCAGAATTCAGCAAGATTCACCCCTTCGCACCAAGCCATCAAACTCGCGGCTATCAAATGATGTTCGTGCAACTTGAACAATGGTTGGCAGAAATCACAGGTTTTGCCGGAATTTCTTTGCAACCAAACGCTGGTTCCCAAGGCGAATATGCAGGTTTGCTAGTAATTCGTCAATACCACGAACATCGGGGCGAATCTCACCGGAATATTTGTTTAATTCCCCAGTCAGCCCACGGTACAAATCCTGCTAGCGCAGTGATGGCCGGGATGAAAGTAGTTGCAGTTGATTGCGACTCTCAGGGAAACATTGATGTGGCTGACTTGCAGAAAAAAGCTGACAATCACAAAAATGAACTAGCGGCATTGATGGTGACATATCCATCTACCCACGGCGTTTTTGAAGCAGAAATCAAAGATATTTGTGAGATTGTTCACAACTGCGGCGGACAAGTTTATATGGACGGCGCAAACATGAATGCTCAAGTTGGTTTGTGCCGCCCCGGTGATTTTGGTGCGGATGTTTGTCACTTAAATTTGCACAAAACTTTCTGCATTCCCCACGGTGGCGGCGGCCCAGGAATGGGCCCAATTGGAGTGATGTCTCATTTAGTGGAATTTTTGCCCAGTCATTCTGTTCTTAACAGTCAACAGTCAACAGCGAACAGTCAACAAACATCAGTTGGTGCTGTTTCCGCCGCGCCTTGGGGAAGTGCGAGCATTTTGACTATTTCTTGGATGTACATTCGGATGATGGGAGGAGTTGGTTTAACTGAGGCGACAAGAGTAGCAATTCTGAATGCTAATTACATGGCGCACAGGTTAGAATCCTATTATCCGGTTTTGTACAAAGGGAAATCGGGTTTGGTGGCGCACGAGTGTATTCTGGATTTGCGACTTCTCAAAAAGACAGCAGGCATTGAAGTAGAAGATATTGCCAAACGCCTGATGGATTACGGCTATCACGCGCCGACAGTTTCTTGGCCAGTTGCCGGTACGGTGATGGTGGAACCGACGGAAAGCGAATCGAAGCAGGAATTAGACCGTTTCTGCGATGCGATGATTGCGATTCGTGGGGAAATTGCGGAGATTGAGAAAGGCAATGCTGACGCACAAAATAACGTCTTGAAAAATGCGCCACATACCGCAGAATCTCTGATGGTTGATGAGTGGAATCATCCTTATACTCGCGCACAAGCGGCTTATCCAACACCTTGGACTCGCGAACATAAGTTTTGGCCTGCGGTGGGAAGGATAGATAATGCGTTTGGCGATCGTAATTTTGTCTGTTCTTGTTTACCAATGGAGGCTTACACTTAAGATTGAAATCCATGTAAATCTCGTTTTTATCCAAGTCTAGATCCCCCTAAATCCCCCTTCTTAAGGGGGACTTTGAGCGCTTCCAGTCCCGCGTTTGTAGGGGCGGTGCCCCCGTGTTCGCCCTCTTGGCTAGGGGGATATCCAGGTTTGATAGATGTCAACTGAACCTCACCCAAAGCCCCAAGAAACCAGGTTTTTGCGACAATACCTAACTCAAACCCAAAAACTCGAAAAAACCCGGTTTCTGAACCCATGCGAAGACTCCAAGAAACCGGGTTTTTGCGACAATACCTAACTCAAACCCCTGACGGGTGACAGGTTGCCTGAAAATCAGACAGTCCGGCAATCCTAGACAAATCGCCTAGAAAAAGATAGGGTAAGAAAGCTTCTTACCCAAAAACAATTAAATGATACCATAATTATATCATGCCCACTTGTCAGAAAAGCTGACACGTTCTAATTACTTATTGACAATTTTATTGATTCAAGTAGTGCAATCGATTAAAGAAGTCACATTGGAAAGCATAGCAACAAAACTAGCGATGCCCATTAAATTTGAAAGTAGAAGAAAAAAGATTCAGAGATTTTTATCCGAGGAGGAATGGACTCGCTTATAATATTTGGTTGCCACTGGTGACTGGTTGGATTAAAGATAGTGTCAAACAAAATAAAGTTGTATATTTAGCAATAGACAGAACCAAATGGCAATCAAATAATATTTTGATGGTCAGCATGATTTGGCGAAAAAGAGCTATTCCTATTTATTGGAAAGTCATTGACAAGCAAGGGAACAGCACATTGGAAAATCAACAATTCGTATTAACGCCAATATTCGCAGCTTTATCAGATTATAAATTGCTCGTATTAGGAGATCGTGAATTTTGTAGTGTTACCCTGGCAAATTGGCTGAGGGAGAAGAAAGTAGATTTCTGTTTGCGATTAAAAAAGAATGTTTGTATCAAGATGGAATCGGAGTTGTGGACTGAATTAAAAATGCTAGAATTAGAGCCAGAAAATAGCTTTTTCAATCAAGAAGTAACAATCCGAAAAACTGCACCGATTACGGGGTTTAGTTTAGCAGGTAAGTGGCTGGGCAAATATCGAAACATTACTACAGAAGAACCTTGGTATATTCTGACAAGCTTGGCAAATATACAAGCAGCAGTTGATGCTTATTCAAAAAGATTTGGAATTGAAGAAATGTTTAGAGACTTTAAGGGTGGAGGATATAACCTAGAAAGGACTAATCTCACGGAGGAGCGATTGAGTAAATTATTAATTTTGTTATCATTAGCATACTTGAAAAGTATAATTCAAGGGATAGAAATTAAGTCAAAGCAAGTTCAAGAATATCAAGGTAGAAAAACAGAAAGTCACAGAAAATATGCACGTCATAGCACTTTTTATATTGGACTTTAGGGTGAATCATGGGTCGATTTGATGTTTAGTAATTGGCAGTTTGTTGTTGAATCAATGTCTTTGTCTCCACATAAACTACCTAATTATCAAAAAGGCATAAGAGCTATGAGGCTTATTCTATCAGCGTTATAGGCGACTTGTCGCCCCGACAGGAAAAAGAGTTAACTTTTTCCCAATCTAATCTCGGTAATCGTCTAACTATAGCCGAAACGTTCTCGCATTCAAATAAAATTGATGGTGCGTTTAGATTTTGCCTCCTGGATGATAGTGAAGGAATTTCTGCAAGGATTGGTAGCCCAGAAACTGAGGAGAATAAAAAATTAGAAATCACTGAATTACAACAATTTAATGAAGATAATTTCATACTTTCTGACAGTTATGAAGATTGGCTAGGACAGACTATTTTTATTACCCATAAGCCAATACGGTTTACTTAAGAGAGATCCCCCTAGCCCCCCTTAAAAAGGGGGGACAAGAATGCCCTCAAAGTCCCCCTTCTTAAGGGGGATTTAGGGGGATCTCCGGGGCATAAATATGTTAAGTAAACCGTATTGACCTATAAGCTACAAATTTATCAAAAACCAACTAAAGAATCCCTCCGTCAAGTTGCAAATGAATGTTTAAAAAATCTGTTTCCACAAGCATCTGTGCGCCCAACTTTTTGCCGCGCTACTGAGTTACTGGGTTCTAGAATTTTTGAGTATAGTTCCCTAAAAGTCAACTACAAGTCTTTGTTTATCTAGTTGACAATGAGATTGAGGAAAAACTAGGAGAAATCATTCAACCATTGTTTGAACTGTTTTATTATCGCCATAAAATCACGAAGGCTTTTCTGGATAGTAGCATAAATTATGATGCGCTAAAGCAACGATATGAACAATTGAAAGCTTAGAAACAAAAATTAAAGAAGTAACTCAGATTGGATCGCTAAATGATGTAAATGCCCAGAAAAATGTTAATATTGATGAATCTTTGACGTACCTAAAAAGCACACTAAAAGATTTACTTATAGAAAGAGAGACTCGGCGGTTTAAACCGCGTCTACACAAACGATGTCCGCCTCTGCGGACTAAGAGATAAGAGAGAATTTAGAGAGACTCGGCGGTTGAAACCGCGTCTATATAAACGATGTCCGCCTCTGCGGACTAAGAGATAAGAAATAAGAGAGAATTTAGAAGTGTTGAAATCCTCGATCGATCTCCAATGCAACATCAGCATAAATACCGCTGCTATCACTCAACCAAATATCGGTGCTATCGGTAGTAATTCCGACGATCGCAGCACCATCACCAATTCGTTCCACCAATAACTTAGCACAGTCGATCGGCAAAAACAGCACTAACTCAAAATCTTCACCACCGTACAACGCCCACTCCAGAGCCTTTTGGGCGGATACGATTTCGGTTAAACTATGGGGAATTGGTACTTTCGTGCGATCGACTTTTGCACCAACACCACTAGCCCGACAAACCTGAATAATCGCATCAGCCAAACCATCGCTGCTATCCATTCCAGCGATGGTAATTGGGGAATTAACCCCCCCCGGCCCCCCCAGGCTTCGGGGGGGAGAAAGATAATTTGACTCTTGCTTCCCCCCCTTAACAAGGGGGGGACTGAGGGGGGGTTCCATCGCACCCGCAGCATCTAAAATTTCCCACAAAATGGGCAAAACATCCAGCCGCGGTTTAGGCTGTTGATGAGCGAGAATTAAAGAAGTTCGATCGCCCTTTTCCAGATTCTGCCCAAATTCTGGATTCAACAACAACTCTAATCCCGCGCGGGAAGCCCCGTGAACACCCGTAGCCACAATCGCCCAATTCGATCGCGCATTTGACCTGCGAATGGTACGATTTTCCTCAACCTCCCCAAAAGCCGTAATCGCCACAGTCACCACGGGCGATCGCACCACATCCCCACCGGCGATCGGCGTATGATACACTTCCAAACAAGCCGTCATCCCCCGATAAAACTCTTCCACCCACTCCACAGCCGTATCCGCACTCACAGCCAGGGCTACCGTCACCGCCAGAGGCGTTGCACCCATCGCAGCCAGATCAGACAAATTCGCGGCTGCGGCGCGCCATCCTGCGTCATAAGGGCTTGTGGTGCGATCGCTAAAATGCACTTTATCCACCAACATATCTGTAGTGATAGCCAGAGATTTGTGGGGATTTGTAGGGATGACAGCGCAATCATCTCCCACAATTTCGGCGGGGCAGAACTTTTGTAGTATTCTTAAAAGACCTTGTTCACCGATATCTTTAATCAGCATAATTTTGAATTAATTGCAGAATCTTGTAGGGGCGGGTTCACCAACAATATATAACAATAATCAACAATCTAAATAAACCCGCCCCCACACCACCAATAACCTACGTCAACCTAGAACCTGATGATTATTTATTGGGTGGGGGCGGGTTTTTAAAATTGTTTGTTTCAGGCGATTATGGTTGGTAAACTCGCCCTACTAAACCATATTTTGTAGATACCCGACTTATTAAACAAGTCGGAATTCTAACAAAAATTCTTAGTCCGCGCACCATCCGGACTTCGTGTTTAGAAGCGATTTAAATCGCCGAATCAATCGCCGAATCTTCTACCAAATCAATCGCCGCTAATTTCCGTTTCCGCTTGAGCACTAGGCCAGCCAAAAAAGCAGCAGAAGTTACTAATCCCGCAATTTCGGAAGGTTCAGGAACAGCTTCAGCAGAATCAGCCCGCATCTTAAACGAAAACTTATCGCGATTCGATTCCAACTTAATCGGGAAAGCTAAAGGATTTTTTGGATCAATTGCTGCATCGATACCAGCGACACGAAATTCCGACACGCCGTAACCGAGTAAAGCCACAAAATCTACGACTTCATTCGGCTTGAATTTACCGATTTCTTTGCCGCCAACTAAGACAGAAAAAAGTTCATCGGCATCAATACCACTGGGTAAACCAAGGATTTTGGTAAATAGCGATGGTTCGGTTGGATTGGGAGTAAATGCGATCGGGCTTTTGTCAACAATACACCCATCACCAGTCCCTCCGCCACCGCCAGAAGCCAGATCATCACCTATTTTGAAAGTAAAGCCAGCAGATGTTGGCGGATCGAACCAGAGTCGATTGGCAACATTACTAAAACTATGCCAACCATCCTCAAAGTTATCAGGTAACAACGGATTCCGCTGAGAAGTACCGCAAATCGGATTTAGCAGAAAACCATGATTTTGTCCGGTTGAACGGTTAATCCCCTTTCCGACAATTTGACCCCTATCGTTAATGCCACTGACTTCTTGTAAAAACCACCCAGAGTCCTGATCAATCAGACTATTGAGGTCAGCCATTTGGCCATCTTCCCAGATGAAACCGTGATTAAGCTGGCCATCACCAGTAATAGTGTTACTAAGACCGACTACTTGACCTTTATTGTTAATATCAACCGCAGCACTAATATTACCACCGAGAGTACCCAAGTCTGTAATTTGACCGTTTGACCACAAAGTAGCATGGCTTTGTCTGAGGGTACTATTTGATGAATAGCCGATCGCCTGACCAGCATCATTGATATCATAAGCAATGCTGCCGTTGTACCCTGGAAGAGTTCCCAAGTCAATCATCTGGCCATTTTCCCATTGGAAAGCATGAGTTATTCCGAAAGCTAGGCCCGAATAACCAACTACTTGTCCTTGATTGTTGATACCCTGAGCCCCTCCATTGAAACCAAGAGTACCTAAATCGATCATCTCGCCGTTTTGCCAAAGAAAGGGATTAAACTTCTCTTGGGTAGTATTAAACGTACCAACTATTTGCCCAGCTTCATTGATATCACTAGCCTTACTGCTGATACCACCAAAATAACCGAGGTCAGTCCTTTGACCGTTTTGCCACAAATAGGCATTATCCGTCCAATTTTGACTCAGATAACGACCCACAACTTGACCGGAGCTATTCATTTGGTAAGCCCAAGTGGTGTCTTTGATTTCAGTTATCTGACCATTCTCCCACACCCCAGCAACACCATTACTAACTAGCACTTGTCCAGAATTGGTTATACCGTAGGTATTGGTTTGGCCGAGGTCGGTAATCGCATAGGAAGCGAAACCAGTATGCAGACTGGCCGCATTGACAGGCTCAACTGCCGTAAATCCCAATATTGTAAAAGCAGTCAATGACAGACAACTTTGCACAAACCCTTTCAGGGGAGCTTGTTCAAGCATTTTTGTGAATCTTTTCATGTGCACCTCAGATTTTGTCAACAAGTTGGTCTAATCCCTTTGGGGAGTAGAGAACGACTTCCCTGTATATTTATCTGAGGCGCGATCGAGATTTTATGCAAAGACACGGAATTTGTTACAAAACTTTACGTTATCCAGCAAAAAGATTAACTGTCAACTGTCAATTGTCAACTGTCAACTGCTTTACCATTCCTGACTCGAACTCGGCGGCAAGCGCAACCTCGGAAATCTGTAAAAAGTATCCCCTTCATCATCCACATCTAAAATAGCCGAAAAAATCTTCACTTGTTGGTCTAAATACTGTTGAGCAACTTGAGCCTCCACCCTAGCGCTAGCCGCCAATTGAATTAGAGAAATTTGACTATTTTGATTTTCCAATAACTGATAAAATGCCTCATCTAACCGTCGTTTTTGCTTGTTTTCATTCAGATTATTTGTAATAAATAAACCAACAAGTCCACTCATGCCAATTACTAATAAAAATTCTAAAATTGCCATATTTTTAATAAAATTGTTAATTTCAATAACGCTATAAAAAAATATTCTTTCAGCCCGCAGATGCGGGCTTTGTTTGTGTAGACGCGATTTCAATCGCCTTCACTCTCGCCGTCGTTTCAGCCCGCAGAGGCGGGCTTTATTTGTGTGGACGAGATCTCAATCGCCTGCACTCTCGGCATTAATTAAACTTGAGGTTTCACCAAATTTTCCATCCCTTTAATTACCTTAGCAGATATAATCTTGTCTCCCTGCTTCAGTTGATCCAAAACTTCTTTTCCCTCAATCATGTAACCAAAAACAGTATAACGACCGTCCAACAAATTCAGACCAGCGGGTGTTAGTTCTGGCTCAAATAAGAAAAAGAAAAACTGCGAAGAAGCGCTATCAGGGTCAGTTTCAGTACGGGCCATCGCCACAGTACCGTAAGCCGAAAAAGGCAACACAGGCTCGTCGCGATAACGCCCTGCATCTTCTAGAGTAATTCCGTAGACAGGTTCTTTGTCGTCTCTGACGAGGACTTCTAGCGGCACATTCCGGTATTTGCCAGTAGCAGGGTCAATAAAACCAATATCCTTGCCTTCGGGGTCTCCTGTTTGTAGTACATAGGATTCTTCCGATCGAATAAATGGTAAGCCATTATAGAAACCTCGATCGACCAAATCGACAAAATTACCAGCCGTCACCGGCGCACTATAGCCATCAAGCACAACAGTAATTTGCCCTTTGTCCGTTTCCAAAGCCACCGTAGCGCGGCCTTTCAGTTGAGGCAGATTATCATACTTTGCCGGGACTTCAAACGGAAACTTGGTCACCATCAACTCTTCGATTTCGCCAACCGAACCGAGTATTTTGGCTTTCAAATCAATCACTTTGTCCCTGTCTTTAGCCTCAACAGCTTTTTCCAGTAGGGAAATTCCGTCCTTGACTTGTACAACTAGGGCTTGAGCTTCCGGCTTTTTGGCGTCGGGAATGCTCTCTAAAATGTCAGACTCCCGCAGATTTAGAAGTCTCGAAGCCTTACTGACATCACTGCTAATCGGCCCCCAACGTTTAGAACGTATGTGGTTGCCAATATCTTCGAGACTGATTTGCAACTCTCGCACAGTCTGATTGTCAAGAGGTAGAGCAAAGCGTAGCAACGCCCGGCCGTCCGTAATCGCATTTCCCGCAGGCATACTGCTGCTAGGGCGTTTGGCATGGGATACCGAACTGAAACTCAGGGAAAGGGTGAAGAGGAGGAGTGCTAAGACAGCGGTTTTGACCCAGCGCTTGCACGTATCGATCGAGCAGTTAGACCAATGCAGCATAAGTTTAAGTTTTATTACCGTTATCATCTTCCCACAGCGCGCGATCGCCCGCCTTTGCTGCCATAGCAGAAGAAGGTCTCGATATTTTGCGTTCTATCTAAAACTCCCCTTCAACGGTAAAATAGAATGCCAATTGCTTTTTGATGCCGTCAGCTAGACTGCGGCTTTAAGCTGACCCTGCTCAAAAATGGATAGAATCCCCAGACTCCTGTCGTGGAGAGATCAAAATTTTAGACCAAAGTTCAAGCTCCCAGATTCATCTGTGAAGTAAATCTAAAATCTAAAATCTAAAATCTAAAATCGACTGACTGTAGTTCCCCCGTGCCGATCGGCGACGGGATTGCCCGCAAAAATTTATATGCTCTCTAGTAACGACTTTCGACCAGGTGTTTCAATTGAATGGAATGGCGGCGTGTGGCGGGTGATTGACTTCCTCCACGTCAAGCCAGGAAAAGGCTCGGCTTTTGTGCGGACAAAACTCAAAAACGTTCAAACCGGAAGCGTTGTAGAGAACACCTTCCGGGCTGGCGAGAGTCTGCCTCAAGCCAATCTCGAAAAGAGCGCCATGCAGCATACCTATAAAGAGGGCGATCAGTTCGTCTTTATGGATATGGAAACTTACGAGGAAAGTAGCCTCACAGGCAAGCAAATAGGCGATCGTGTCAAATACCTCACAGAAGGGATGGAGGTCAACATTCTGCGTTGGAACGACCAAATCATGGAAGTGGAACTCCCCAACTCTGTTGTCTTGGAAGTGATACAAACCGATCCCGGAGTCAAAGGAGATACCGCTACGGGTGGCAGTAAACCGGCCATCCTCTCCACCGGGGCTCAGATCATGGTGCCCCTATTTATTTCCATTGGAGAACGAATTCGGATTGATACTCGTGAAGACAAGTATCTTGGACGAGAATAAACACTCTTGGCAGGAGTTATGAGTTGTGAGCTATGGGTTTTGAGTTGGGAATTAACTCAAAACTCAGCACTCAAAGCTTAAAACTATCTCTTTGTCTCCTAAATCGGTGGCATATCGCCGCTGCGCCCAATTCCTAATTCCCAATTCCCAATTCTTAATTACCCTTAAATCTGCTGTGCAATTAGACTTAAACCAGCTTTGCGAACTGCTAACTGTTTTAGACAAAACTGGCATTTCGGAACTGACGTTAAAAAGTGGGGAGCTTGAACTGACAGTACGCAAAGGCATTCTGGCAAACTCACCAGGTGCTACTGCGCTCCCTGCGACGACAGTGACACTCACTCCGACGATCGCCCTGGGTGCTGTTCCTAGCCCCACTGCCGCGTCACCGGATGCTGCGACGCAAAATTTAGGAGCAGCTCCTGCCACAGCCCCTGCGGCTCTTCCTGCGGCTCTTCCCGCTGCCGTGCCTGCTCCTGTCGATACCAAATGGGTGCCCATTATCTCACCGATGGTAGGAACCTTTTATCGTGCTGCTGCTCCCGATGAGCCGCCTTTTGTCAATGTGGGCGATCGAATCAGCGTCAGCCAGACAGTCTGTATTATCGAAGCTATGAAGCTGATGAACGAGATAGATGCCGATGAGGTATCAGGTCAAGTGATGGAAATTTCAGTTCAAAATGGCGAACCTGTCGAATACGGTCAAATCTTGATGCGAATTAATCCGGATTGAAGGATTACTTTATTGTTATGGACAGAATAAATGCTAATATTTCGAGATCACTTCTCTCCGGTGAGTTTGATGAAGTCATCCCAGCCTGTCCCGCAAGAGGTCGTGCAACAAGTTGCTGAGTATTTCAGTATTTTGAGCGAGCCAATGCGTTTACGAATTTTGAACTTGCTTCGCGACGGCGAAAAATGCGTGCAAGAGTTGGTGGAAGCTACTCAAACGAGTCAAGCCAATGTTTCTAAGCACCTGAAACTCATGCTGCAAGCTGGTATCCTTACTCGCCGGAGTGAAGGCACTTCAGCCTATTATAAGGTGCAAGACGAGTTAATTTTCGAGCTGTGTAATATGGTGTGCGATCGGCTTGCCACTCGGATTGAACAGCAAGCACTCCACTTTCGGGCATTTAGCCTGACTACCAAGCACTGAGAATTAGTCATTCATCATTAGTCATTAGTCATTAGTCGCGAGTCATATCAAATCCGGTAATTACGGAATTATACCCTTATTGCGAACACGACGATCGCGATGAACACTCTCGCTTAGCTTCCTGCTCGCACTGCATTCCGAAAATTATGATTCCAATGCAAAGGTCAACGATATTATCACTAATTTCTGGCTTCAGACTAATGACTAATGACTGTTAATTGCTGCTAAAGCGGAAAATTTTTGTCAAAACTTTGGCGGGTACTCGGCTGAGCCACCTCCAAACCTTCGCCACCCAAAAGTTCTAAGGGCTTGCCTTCCACCGAAATCCAAACCTTGGTATTCGGTTTTAAACTCGTAGCCGTATAGATAATCTGCCCTAACCGGCTAGTCATCGAATTGCTGCCTCCTCCGGAACTAAACTCTGCCGACAAGTCAACATAAACTCCTTCATTCTTGATACTTAAACTCCGCAGTTTTGTGCCTTTAGGAATCTCGCTAGAAACAGTTGCATCTTTCGGCCCAGCCAACAAACTGTTAAAAGCAGCTTGTAAAACTGCATCAGGGTTGTCAGCTTGTTTGACAGCTACTTTTGTAGGAACTGCCTCAAATTTGCCGATCGCACCTTTAGTCCAGTAGACTTGCACCGTCAGGGTGTCAGTCTGCTGCAAAGGCTTGGGCTGCGGCGACTTTGGCACCAGAACCTGCGGCGTCTGAGCCTGTGGCACTTGGGCTTTTGGCACTTGGGCCTGTGGCACTTGGACAGGAGTTGGAGGGGGCACCGGGATAATTACAGCAGGAGATTCCGCAGGACTTGGGGACAGCACCGGAGCCGTAGTTGGGGCGGCAGACTGCGTATCTGCGGTTGGCGAACGATTCGCCGTCCACCAGGCAATGCCCCCTCCCGTCACTAAAGCCAGCCCGCAAACACCGGCAATAACGGCAGTTGTGGAGACGCGGCGTATTTCTTGTCCATCTTTCATAATGCAAATCCTCCTTACAGATAGAGCGCTTGGGACGGTGAGGAGCGACTCCCGATCAGCTACATTTGTCTATGGTGAGATTCTGGAATTGAGAAAATTGCATTGCTGCTAGCGAACACTGTACGGCAAGCCCAACATATTCTGAATCCGACTATGGGCATCCTAGACCATAATATGAGATCTCGCGCGTGGAGTATGTGACATTTATCTCGATCGGCCTAGTCGCTATATTCTATAGTAGTCATAAAAAATTCAAGCATGGAAGAAAGTTCGGCAACAAAGCGGGCGATCGGGATTTGACGGATTTAACGGATAAAAAGAAGAAGGATGTCGATAAAAATATTTTTTCCCAAACAAAAAGCGCCCCTATTTCTAGGAGCGCTTTTCGTTTATCTCAAGTTAAAAATTAACCGTTGATGGAAGGAGCAACCAAAGCAACTGGTGTAGTTTCGCCAGCGGCCAAGTCGAGTGGGAAGTTGTGAGCGTTGCGCTCGTGCATGACTTCCATACCCAAGTTAGCGCGGTTGATCACATCAGCCCAGGTATTGATTACGCGACCTTGCGAGTCGATAATCGATTGGTTGAAGTTGAAACCGTTCAAGTT
>CASBQF010000255.1 GCA_949127775.1 Oscillatoriales cyanobacterium PMM_0080 | reverse complement strand
AGCTTAAGTTGATAAAACGTTCTGCATATGGCTTTAGAAATTTTGAAAACTACAAAAATAGATGTTTGCTTACTTGGCATTTTAATTATTAGTTTGGCATACCAAGTAAGGAAGAACCAAAATTAGAGGAACTTTTGGAGAGACATATTGGACATATCCAGGAAATTTGTCATCGTCCAAGAACTTATCTCAAGATGGAAACCGACAGATTACCTATCTCCCGTGTGCAAAGAATTTCGCCCCATGCTACAGAGTTTTTGTCAGCTCATACAGAAGACTGGGAGAAACGAACGTTTCGGAATGTACGTCCTAAGAGAGTTTTATGTCTGATTCGAGAAGACCTGTTAGATATTTATGAGAACAAAGTTACCGCTCGATTAATCGATCATCTGCTGGAATACCTCCAGAAACGAATTACCGAAGTGAAGGCTCTTCAAAGAGAGTTAGAGCAAGCAGATGACTTCTCTAAAGACACTCAAAAAATCTATTGGCGAAACCGAAACCGAATTTGTAGCCTTTGGGGCGATCAGTTTCAAGCCGGAACTGCCCTGAAAACAGCGGAAGAGACACTCAAACTATTGAAACAGTTGCAATACAAGCTACGAGGATTACTAGATACTGAGTTATATCGTGCTATCCCCAAACAGGTAACTGTTGGGAATACCCTCAAACGAACTAATATTTTGACGGGCGATCAGCATTACCGCTATGTTGACAGGTTGTGGCAAGCTTGGATGCCCTGGAAGCGTGGCCACAGACAGACTCCTCAACAGATATTTGAAACCTATAAACAAGGCTTTAAGGGGTTTGAAGCTTTCTGTTTACTTCTCGTTAGCCGTGCTTTAACAGGTCACGGAACAGATGATCGAGGGATAGGATTTAAGGTTGAGTATCTGTCTGATTTGCAATTGGGTAGCTCTATTCAATTCAACAGCCCAAGAGGTAGCATAACTTTGAGATGGCAGCATGATGGAACTATTTTATTGGAAGCAGACAAAATTCAATATTTGAAATTAATTCCATTAATGCTCCCCTTAACTGCTACAGAAGATGCAAATGTAATTAATCCTATTCTTGACGAATTTCGTTCGGCTTGTTCTGAAAATCCGAACGGCACAGTAATAATTCTGTATCCAGGAACTGAGGATGAGCGACAGAAGTTACCTCAGTTACTCCAACAACAGATTAATAGTTTAGGAAACGACTATATTACAGAAAAAAAACCCTTGGCAGTATTACCTGTTAGCCCACTAGATATTCTTAGTGTTGAGCGTATTGCTCGTGCTATCCAATGGTGGCTCTATAGCCAATACTGTCAAATTTATCCTTTCACAATTGAGGACAAAATACCTGCGTCACTGCTGGAAAAAAAATCATGGATTATTCAGGAAGGACGACATTATAAATTACTTTGTTCACCTAAAGCTGAAGAACAGGTGGATTTTGATAATCGTCTCTCACAACTAATTAATCAAGCTCAATCTCGTGGGCCGCAAGCTAGAGGAGAACTACATGAATTACAGAATCTGAATAACTTCTCGGCTCGAACAGAAGAACGATTTAAGCCATTGTTAAGTTGTCCAACCTGTTACAAAAAAAGCGATCGCTTTGAGCCTCTAGATAGACAGTGCTTCCGTTGTGATTGTAGGAGTGGCACGGATGATTGCGGAACGGAGTGGGGAATGCGAATTTGTGGCAAGTGTAGCGAGCGTTATCCATACATCAAACTCTCTGATTCAGGTATTCTTAACTCATGGTACGATCGACAAGTAGGATCTGTCGATCGCATTTTCGGTAGAAACGTATTAGCAATCCCTTGTCAGAGTGATAAAGATACTAGAAGCTTTATCTGTCCTGCCTGTGGGGCTTGTAGTTGAAACCCACTTTCGGCACCCGCGAGCGTGTCACAGCACAAATTTTGGGATGAGTGAGTATTTTTGACTGGCGATGGTCACAATGATTTCGTTGTACGTTGTCTAAAACGTAATTTAAACAGGAAAAAGCGCCCCGCGAGGCGCTTTTGATTGGCTACCTAAAGAGTGGGCGATCATTCCAATGCTGAATTGTTACCTTTTAAGAATCCCCTCGACTTCAATCAAGAAAGTACATCAATCTAGGTGTTGGTCAATTAGGGCAATCAGTTGAGCGATCGCCTTCTGTTCTTCTAGAAGTAGTTCTTTGAGCTGGCGCATCTGTTCGGTGTTCGGCGGACGGTGTACCAAATCATCAACGAAGTCAAGCATTGGGGATTTTCTAAAAGGTCTACTCAAAGCAGCTTCATCTCGCAAACGCTTGGTTCGCTCCAGCTTTGACCGTTGCAATCGGTTAGGCGTGTCGCCGTTAAGCCCATTGCCGTTGGTCATCGAAACTCCTGGGTTTGATAGAAAAAACTGGCGATCGCTGTTGATACAGATGAAACTATCGCCGTACAGTTTCAGTTTCAGTTTCAGTTTCAGTTTCGGATTGATTAGACCGTGCAATCACAATGCAAGTACACAACGCAGCAGCTAACTGGTTTTGTTCCAGACGACAAAGAGCCCGCACGGTGTGGAACCAAACGTGCAAATGGGATAAGTCGTTGTTGACGCTTCCCGAATACGCTTGGAATGGGTCGCTCTCCAAAGAAACGAAAGTTCGTAAAGCGTAGAGTTCGTCAAAGTTGAGTCCATCCAATCTGTTGATTAGAGATTCTAGGGAATATTTTTTGGGTGCTGTGTACGGAGTCAGCGCTTGTTCCCCTAGTTGCCACCAACTCATCACGTTGGCTTGTTCTGTGAGACACAGAATATCCATTTTGTTCAGGCACACATAAACGGTGTGTCCGCATTCAAATATTGGATTGTCTTGACTATCTAGTAAAAAACCCATGACGTTTTCAGGACGAACGTTGGTCACTTCGATGCGTCCTCTGGTGGTGGTGACGCGGGGATTGGGTATTTCTACAAAGCTTGGTTGGACTGCTGGTGGTTGCTGCCCGTCATCTGCGAACATATAGGAAATCTCCATTTATTTGTGAGTGCCATACCCCGCCCCAGAAGATTGCGAGTCAGAGAGGCGGGGTTTGGTTTTTGGTGTTAGCCCGAAAACTTTGATTTACCGAGGCGGGTTGTACTTGCGCGTTACGGTGACGCTCCATTGGATTTGATGGCTACGAGCGTGCTCTCATCTTTCATCCCTCCCATCGCCGGCATTCGGTAGCGTTTCTGCACTTTGGGCTAACAGAGAACCGGAGAGCGAGTGAATCATTTGCAGCGCTTCAGTCTCAGTCATCCAAACATTTAAATGCTCAGATGTTGGGAACAAATCTAAAACTTCACACTCTCCTAACGCCTCCAACACAGTGCAGGAGTAACGCTGCGAGTAGGCGATAACTTCGATTAGCGCCTTCTTTTGGGTGTCGGTGCTGCTGATTAGGAGTTGTTGCCAGCAGGGATGGAGTTGGCGGTATGAGAATTGGTCAGCGATCGCTCTCACCAAACCCAAAGCTTCAGCAGAGCTTGGCAAGAAGTCGAAAGTCAGAGGCCATTTATCCCCGAATAATTCGATCGTCCCGCATTCTTTGATAGCGCGGGTGAGGGTATCCCTTTGACGGAATGAATAAACTGCCGCTTCCATCAGAGCCGTAAGCTCTTGGTGTGGCATGGCATAAACGGATGTCAGAAGCTGGCGGTACAAAGTGGAAGTTGTTGGTGTACCTGGTTCTGATGCGGATGCGGGTGCAGGTGCGGGTGCAGGTGCGGGTGCGATCGAGAAAGGTGTAGCCGCTTCAATGGGTATGGGTATCTTGGGTATCTGTGGTTGTGTCATGATTATCGGAGCATCGTTGTTGATGTGCCAGACCCCGCCCTAGAAGATTTGCAGTCACAGGGGCGGGATTTGGTTTGTTTGCAGTTTTTTTCTACTAATTGATTGATTTGAGCGATCGCCTCCTTGCGACCCATAACTTGAACCAATTGCCGAAACTCCCAAAGAATTTCGATCGCACCTCTGCGAAACCCACGACTGTTTGCTTGGTAGTGCCAGCCAATCGGCTCCAACATTTGAAGTACCGCAACATCTCGTTTTAATTGAGATTTACTGATATACAACAATTCCAACGCTTCAGAACGAGATATATAGGAGATTTCCTCTGGTAATGGCAGGCTGTTCATGGCGTGAGCTAGTTGCTGGCGATTTTGTGAACCTGGCTCTTAACTGGCTCGCAAATCCATCATTACATAGGGACAATGCAGGTACAATAGTGGTGCATATGTATGAGCTATTTGTGAGCCAATCTTAACATTGCTCCACAATTGCACCAATTATGCAACGTAAATGAGATAATAAAGTAAAAATATTGGTAGAATTTATGGCACGCAAGGATGACCGACTGCACGTAGCACCGTTGGGCGAATACTACGACGACATATTAAAGGTGGATAGCTGGATCAACGCCCGTCCAATTTCCAGCCAAGCTAATTCGCTGCTCTGCGTAAAGCTGCAAGAACGCGAGGAGCGGATTCGATCACGAATTGAATACCTAGCAGCGAAGCGGGGAATATCAGGGAAAGAGTTGTGGAATCAAATTCTCAAGGGAGATGCAAAAAAATTGGAGCCAGAGGATATCGCCGAAGTCTCAGAATAAGGAAAAGTTAAAATCTGGCGTTGCCACAACAACATTGACACAAGGCAAAAACTTGCAATTCCAGGGGTGACGTGCTCTCGCGATCGCGCTTGTTTCCATAGATTCTTTTAGCGACTATTGAAAAGCTTATTCAATAGGGAAACACTACTGAAAAAACTAGGCTGAACTTTCGGTGTATACACCAAAACTCGTTTGTCTTAGTTTGGTGTATACGCAATATTTGGTAGACAAAGCGTCAAAAATCAAAGGAGTATCAATGATTGGATGGCCGTTTAGCAAAAGTGAGGATGACGATTCGGATGAGGAAAACAGGCATTCGGCCTCATCTGAAGAAGATTGTCAGGAAATGGAAAAAAAGTATGGGTGGGAACTCAAAAGAGTTGAACAAAACGACGGCGATTTAGACCTCTCTGTCGATTGCGTCTTCAAAGGCAAGCAGACGAGTTTTTGGGATATGTGGGGCGACCATCAAGACGACAATAAGGATGAGGCATAGGCATGACATTACTCGAACAAATAAGACCAACTGAAGAAATCGAACTGTACGATCCACTGGCAAGCAAGTCTACACTGAGCCTTTACCTAGTTAAAGCCCAAGAAAAATGGGTTCCGATCGAGAGCAAAGAACTTGTAATCGGCAAGCAGCTAACTCGACTTTTGCAGCTTTCCCACGATTCCCGCCCATTACTCAAGCGTCAGGTCAAACTTGGCGAACGGCTCACCTATCACATCAAACAAGAGGGCAGCCCTTGGAAAGCTTACCTTGTCGTTCCCTCGGACTGGGTAGTGGTCAAAGTGTTTCGTTACGAAGCCGACCTATCAGAGATTGAGGGGGAACTACCGGAATTTCGGGATGTACAGATTGCTTACTGCTCGCGCCAGCCTTTGACACCAGAGCAAGCTAAGGCAATGATTTACGAGATTGTCACCAAGGTTTCCGCTGATTCATGCGGGGGCGATAGGGAAGCTTATCAGAAATTCCTTGCCAGCGAGCAATCTAAGCAATACGTTCAGGTTTAAAATTGGAGGATCAATCAAATCATGAAATTAGAGATGCTGTTCTAACCAAAACAGCCCACAGTCTAAAACTAGACCAGACCAGACCAGACAAAAAAAGAGTCCGCTATCTATAGAAGAGACGGCAGACAAACAAATTAAAAAATATTTAGATTCATCATAGTTCATATTTGCCATTACTGCAAAATTTACACCTTTGTAAATTAACTGTAGTTACCGGACAGAGCCGTCTCTTCTACATATAGCGGGTTTTTTAACGAAAACCAGTTAGCAGCGCTATGAGTAACGAAAAGAGGCATCTATGAATGTTGCACAGCAATTTCAATCTACCGCGTATCTTTCCAGCAAACACGAGCAACACATCGCAGCCAGGGGCTTGCTTAACGACTGGACACGGGCCAACTGCCGCACCTTATCTGCGGATGAGGCATCAATATATTTGGGATACAAGGCGAAGTCTGGGGGGATTTGGTTCTCCGGGCACAACACCCAATTTCAGTTCAGACCGGACAGGCCCTGGAAATCGGCAACTGACAGAAAAGCGCCAAAATATCGATCGCCGGTGGGAGACTACGACGCATTCTTACCTGAACACCCAACCGAGCGAGATTACTGGGATGTAGAAAAACTCAGAGGAGCTTGCTACCAACTCAATGGGCATCCCTGCATCTTGATTACCGAGGGAGCATTCAAGGCGATCGCCGGGTGCTGCAACAACCTACCGACAATTGGGTTGATGGGCGTATCGATGGGGCTGACTCCCAAAGCTAGTGATTTGCAAGGTCAGCGCTATCTCGTTCCGGCACTGGAATCCTATGCTCGTGCTGGCTTTGGGTTCATCATTGTTTTTGATGCCGATGTTGTCACCAACAAAAGCGTAAGTTGGGAACAGCGGAAACTCGGTCTACAGTTGTCGAAGTTGAACGTTCCGGTTTACAGTGCGACTGGAGGCTGGGATATTGGCATGGAGGGTGAGACAAAAGGGATGGATGATTTCATTCAGTGCAGGAGCATTGAAGCCTTTAGAAAAGTGCTGGCAACATCCCTTACTTTTAAAGATTGGGAATCCCAAACCTTTGGTGGTGATGGTGGCAATGCCGGTAATGGCAGCTGTAAAGGAGACAAATACTTAGTCCCTAAGTCCACAACCTTTGAGGTACACTGCCGCAAGAATTTATTCGGTGATGATTGGATGGTGGTCAACGATGCTTTCTACCAATGGAACGGGCGTTATTGGCAGTTCGAGCACGAAGCGGATGTGAACAAACTGATTGGCGACTTTACTGAGAATTGCTACGAACCAGTAGAAGTAGGAAAAAAGTTCAAGTTCGGCACCAACAAATTCTTAGATTCTGCCTTCAAATATTGCCGAAAGGTGCTGCACAAAAAGGTTGACACTTCTCGGAATCACCTCAAATCATTCTCCAACGGCACGGTGGATTTGAGGACTGGCGAACTATTTCCACACAACAAGGAACATTATCTACTTTCTTGTTCGCCCTGCGATTATGTTCCAGGCTCCGAGTGTCCAGCAGAATTTAACAAATTCATCCAAAGCGCCTACGGTGGCGAACAAGTAGAGGTCATCAGAGCCATCACTTCGATGTACCTAGACCCAACTGCACCTTACGGTAAGTTTGCTTACCTAATTGGGGATAGCGGTAGCGGGAAAGGCGTATTGCTCAGAGCTTGGGCAAACTTGGTAGGCGAAGAAAACAGCGTTAGTTCTAATAGTTTGACCGAACTCACAAAACCAGAGGGTCGGCATCAATTATTAACGGGCAAATCCTTGTTTTATCTCCCCGATGCTGGCGGTTTCCTCAGCGGACTCAAAGCTTTTTATGAATTGGTGGACAATGGCGGCATTTCGGGACGCGCTCTCTTTTCATCATCGGCTTATCAGAAAAAGTGGAACGTGCGCTTTGCGATCGCCTCCGTCGAGCACATCCAAACTGAGAATAGCGGTGATGGTTGGGATAGGCGCTGCATTCCCCTGCAAACTCGTTCCCGCATTGCCAATATTGAAGATCCAGAACTGGGTCGCAAGCTATCAATAGAGTTGGGTGAGATTGCCGGTTGGGCGCTATCAATGGATAAAACAGAGCGCAACCGCATATTGCTCGTGCCATCAACCAACCCATCAATTGTAGCGTTGAAACAGGATGGCGCAATTCTAGGGGATAGCGTTCGTTCGTTTATCGATCGCTGTTTCCGCTCAGGTCACGAGAGTTATGTTGGCAGCGATTTGCATAGTTGGTACGTAGCCTATTGCAAAGCCCACAATCTCTCACCAAGCGGCTATAACAAATTCGTTCACCATTTGCAGCGAGTATTGCCCCATCATTGGAAAGCTTCTGAGGTTGTGCGGGAAGGCGACAAAATCAAGCGCATTCCGGCTTCTTGGCGGGGACTACAGATATTGCCCTGCTTTGTGGATGTAGCGCTTGCTGATGATGAAGATGGCAGTAACCGCCCCCATATCCAGAATTGGGCTTGCATCAAAACGGTTTGTTGTGATGGGGGATTGCAAGAATTAGCCGAAACCCTCATGGTTACAGACCTTTCAGCCGTTGCAGCAATTCCCGCACATTCTAAAATCGCCCAAACCCTTGTGGTTACAGACGTTACAAGCAATTCAGAAATTGTTACAACCTCTATAATCGCTACAACCCCTGTGGTTACAGACGTTACACCGTTACAGGATGAAAGTAACGCATCTGAAGAAACACCATCACCTGACATCGCAGCGAATGTTAATAATACAGTCCCGTCTCAACCAGTAACTGATGTAACGCCTGTAACCGCGCCTGTTACACCCACTTTTGAGGCTGTTGCAGAATCATGTAACAACTCAAAAACTTGTAACAATTCGATCGCCCCT
This sequence comes from Oscillatoriales cyanobacterium PMM_0080, assembly GCA_949127775.1. Lineage (GTDB taxonomy): Bacteria > Cyanobacteriota > Cyanobacteriia > Cyanobacteriales > Microcoleaceae > Microcoleus. The sequence continues at coordinate 3,445 of CASBQF010000255.1, read as the reverse complement.
CAACTCCAATTTACCCCCGGTGAACGAGTGAAAGTTTCGGCTCAGTATCCCGGTGCCCAGGAGTATAGAGGCGAGCGAGCCACCGTAGTTGAGGTGTGGAGGGATGGGCGGCAATGCCTGCTGGTTGAGCTTGACCGCGAAGTGACAATTCTCGGTAAATCAAAAAAACAACTCTACCTTGACCAGCGTTATTTAGTCTTAGAATCCACTGCTGACTCAAATCTCAACGAAAACGAACTAGAACTGGTTGAGCGGATACTCCAAGCAATCGCGGACAATGACCCCGTAGCAGCCCATGATGTCTACTGTCGTGTGCATGAATTGGAAGTCAAAGAAGCGGTCAAAGCACTGCTAACCAACGTTGAAAATGAGGATTTTAAACAATTGGTCAAACTTTGGAAGAACAGCAAAACGCAGCCTTAACTTAACCCCAATATGCCAGTTTTAGTTTGGTGCATACCCGCAATCTTGGTTATGCCCGCCTATACCAAGGTTTTGGAGTGAGCCGAAAAATGGGACTATCCTCGCTTAAACCTCTAGCGGGATTTTTTCAACGGGCTGTTAAGTCTTTGCCAAAGTGAAAAAATTTAAAAGACTGTCGGAAAAATAGCCGCCACCCTCCTAACTCTTAGAAACAACCCTCCTAACTCTTAGAAACAACGAACAATCGTGTGTCACGCGCTTGAAACTATTTAATAGCCTTAGCAGTTCCAAGCTCAGGCTCAGGATATGGGAATTTCTTGATTGAGTCGTAACAGTTGCGAGTCCTAGTTGGGAAATGGATTTCCTTGATCTAATTTCACCGTTCACAGACTCTTTCGCTCTTGAGACACTTTAGACAGATTGCTCTTAATCTGTCTTTATACCCATATATAGCAATCCTAAATCATTATCAAGACTATCAGCGATGGCGATCGCCCTGTGCCTGAGAGAACGCGAGCGCCAATTAGCCTAAGGTAATATGAGGATCGCTATTATTTCTGTAGGATCAATCTCAACTAAGAGCGATTGCACTATTTTTTGATTATATAAAATGTTTGGTTAGGCTTTATTTTAGGCTCAACGCTAATACCAATATTTGTTTTTTCTATAACTGCCAGTTCTGGATATGATTGATCATCTAATTGAATGGTCAAAATAGGCTTTTTATAAAATTTTCCTTCTTTAGTTTCAATAATTAGCATCTCTTTAACTTTTATCGTATAATTTTCAATCTCAAATGCTAATATTTTATGATTAAAAACTTTAATTACCTTTTCTATTTTTTGAAAAGTATGTAGTGATTCTTGTTTGATAAATTGTTCAAATAATGCTTGAAAAATAGCTTGACAATATTTTTCTAAAAATTGAATATAAGGTTCTAATTCAGATATGCTTTTGATAGCCTCTACGTTTTCTGAACCGTGAGCAATTTGGTTTCGTCTTTCAACTAAATCATTGATTTTATTGTACAAAATATCTTTTCCTATTGTGGAAATTCTTTCTGGTGTTAAACCCATCTCATTATTAAGTTCTTCATTCTTTAGTAATTCATCGTTTAAATCTAAACTTAACTTATTAAATATTTCGTAATTGCTCAACCCCCTTGACAAGAAGACGAGATAGACATTAGATCAAGGAATGGAAAAACTACCAGACTTAAAGCAACTATCGAACGAGGCAAAAGAAGCCTTGATAGTAGAGTTATGGCAAGAAATCCAAAAGCTCAGCGCAACATTAGCCACCTATCAACCAAAACCAGACTCATCTCCCACCAAAACTAGCAAAAATTCCAGCACTCCGCCATCCAAAGGATTCAAGCCCAACATTAAGCCATCGAAAATTGAGGGGATAAAAAGACAAAGAAGCGTGGGAAGAGTCGGAGGGGGAAGAGAACTACATCCCCATCCTGACCAATTAATCATCGCCCAACTCAAAAATTGTCCCCAATGTGGAGAGCAAGTCACCGCCGCCGCACAAAAATTGCAATCCGTCTACGAAAAAATCGAACTCCCCCCCATTCGCCCCATCATCACCCGAATCGAACGTTATGGTGGTCAGTGTGCTTGCTGTCAGGCTGAGTATGTTGCACCTGTACCATTGGGAATGGAGCCAGGTTCACCGTTTGGCAGTTCGATTCAAAGCTTAGTTACATATCTGCGTTACACTCATGCCATCAGCTACGAACGGCTGTCGTCGATACTTGGAGAAGTCTTTGGACTCAAGATATCCGAAGGAGCCATCGCCAACCTGTTGGCAAAAGTCAAAACGAGTTTAGATGACGAAGTAACTCAAATACTACAACGGCTGCGGCGGGCAAAATTAATTTGTTCAGATGAAACGAGTGCCAGAGTTAATGGACAGAATCAGTGGGAGTGGGTATTTCAGAACCAGGATGTTTGCTTACACGTCATCCGTCCCAGCCGAGGCAGTGGAGTCATAAACGAAGTTCTCGGAGAACATCGTCCCGATATTTGGGTGTCAGACTTATTTAGCGCTCAAAAAAATCACCCCGCACCACAATGGCAAGTGTGTTTGGCTCATCAATTACGGGATTGCCAATACGCGATTGATGCTGGAGACAGAATTTTTGCCCCAGCGATGAAGAGGTTATTATTAAGGGCTTTTATTATCCATCGACGACGAGAAAGTATCGACGATGCCAGACTCAATCGATATCGAAAAAATTTACAGGAAAGATTAACCGAGATTTTAAATTTAGCCCCACATCATCCGGATGGTATCCGGTTACGAAAACGCTATGGTGGGCTAATTGATAATTTATTTCTATTTCTGGAAGATGCGGCGATTCCACCCACGAATAATAGTAGTGAACAGGCGATTAGGATGAGCGTGATATTTCGTCGTGTGACTAATGGCTTCCGTTCAGAATGGGGCAGAGATTTGTTTGCTGCCGTTCGTTCGGTTGTCAATACTGGCAAGCGTCAGGGTTTAACTGCTTATCAATCTATTCAACAAGCTCTCTCTACTGATGGCTCCCTTTTTTCCCCTAGTTGAGCAATTACAATATTTCTACAATTTTATTATGTTTTAAATTACCTGATAAAAGAACAAACGCTTCTGTGTTAATTTGATAGTTGCTAGGATTAACGATACATTCATTTAACTTATTTAATACCTCCTCTTTTGTAATATGCTGATATTTAACACTTTCCCTAGTTGTAAGAGTATTTATCAATTTTAAAGACAGTTCAAAATGATTAATTCTAATCTTTTCATCCACTTGATTATATTCAGGTACTACTTTAGAGAGAGAATCAAGATATTCTTTAATCCAGATTTCTACATATTTTTCTAGCAGTCCATAAAGTGAAATAATAGAAGCTTTATATTCAAATATTCGTTTATCTGTTTTAAAAGCCCTATCATGCTCTTTTAGTCTATTAAGTAATTCCTTGATTTGTCCATTATCAGTGTCTATAATGGCATAAGCTGTTAAATCATT
>CASBQF010000254.1 GCA_949127775.1 Oscillatoriales cyanobacterium PMM_0080 | reverse complement strand
TTCAACAAAGCAGCCAGCCGTTTGCCGTCCACTGGTTTGGTGAGGTAGTCCGAAGCGCCTAGCGCAAAGCCGAGGCTTTTGTTGCCCACAAAGGATAGCAGGATTACCGGAATTTCGGCAAGGTCAGGATCTGCCTTCAGAGCCGAAAGCACCGCCCAACCATCCATTCCTGGCATAATCACATCCAGGGTAATTGCGTCTGGCCGCAGTTGCTTAGCGAGTCTGAGGGCTTGCTCGCCCCCGCCGGCGACTTCGATGCGTAGTCCTTGGCGAGCGAGGGCGCGCTGGATCAAATCCCGCGAGATCGGGTCGTCGTCAACTACCAGCACCGTACCGACACCGGAACTCGCAGTGCTAGTGCTGTCGCGGACTTGGTTGGGGATTTCCGGCTGTTTGATGGCGCGGGGCAACTGTACGGTGAAAGTGGTGCCCCGCGTCAAGGTGCTACTGGCTTCAATACTGCCGCCCATCATCTGACAGAAGCGCTGGCTGATGGCTAATCCCAAACCCGTGCCGCCGTACTTGCGGGTAGTTGAGGCATCAGCTTGGGTGAAAGGTTGGAAAACTAGCTGCAATTGCTCTTGTGTCATGCCGATGCCTGTGTCGGCGACGCGGAAACTTAAAAATTCGGAGTTGGAAATTAAAATTTCGGCAGATTCCTCTTGATTTTTCATTCTTAATTGTTCATTTTTAATTCTTTCGACTCCGATCGTAATTTTGCCGTTTTTGGTGAACTTGGCAGCATTGCTGAGCAAGTTAAGCAACACTTGCCGGACTTTCGTCATGTCAGCGTGCATGGTTTCGAGGTTTTCTGGACAACAGTACACTTCTAGGGTGTTACCGTTTTTCTCGACTAGCGGCCTGGCTGTAGCGACAGCACTTTCAATTAAGGCATGGATATCGAAGGTTTCTAAGTAGAGATCCATTCTACCTGCTTCAATTTTAGAGATATCGAGGATGTCGTCGATCATTGATAGCAGATGTTTGCCTGCGGTGCGGATTTTTTCGAGGTCGGGGACGGATTCGCAACTGCCCAATTCTTCGGCTTCTTCTTTGAGCATTTCACTGTAGCCGATGATCGCATTGAGGGGTGTACGCAGTTCGTGGCTCATGTTGGCTAGAAATGTGCTTTTTGCCCGGTTGGCTGACTCTGCGGCTTCTAGGGCTGATTGCATTGCGGATTCTGCCTGTTTGCGATCGGTGATGTCGGTGACAGTGCCTTCGTAGTATAAAACGTTGCTATTTTCGTCGCAGATGCGGAGGGCGTTTTCCGAAATCCAGATTTTGCTACCGTCTCGGCGGTATATTTGGGATTCAAATTTTAATATTTGGCGGTGTGTGGCCAATTGCGCTGCAAATTCGGCGCGTCGATCGGGATCAACGTAAAGTTGGTGATTGAGGTTTGCGAGTTCGGCGAGCATTTTGTCTACTGTTTCGTAGCCGTAAATCTGGGCTAGTGCGGGGTTTGCTCTGAGGTAGCGCCCGTCTGGCGTTGTCTGGAATATGCCTTCGACTGCGTTGTCAAAGATGCTGCGGTAGCTCGATTTCTCTTGCAGCAAGGCGAATTCTGCTTTTTGGCGTTCTAGGGCATTGGCGATCGTTTCTCCTACCATTTTTAGAGGAGTGGATATTTCGTCCAATTCCCTACGGAATAGCTGCGGTTGACGACTGGCTGACGATGTGCAACTGTCTAATCCGACAAATCCGACTAGGTTTTTATTGCAAATTAGGGGAATAACGATCGCCGATTGCAGATTTTTTTGAGGTTTGTTTAATTTTGTGTTTGCAGAATTCGCGATCGGATCTGTTGAGGCGATTGTTGTTTGGGATGGGGAGTCTGTCGGAAATTCTGCTGGATTTTGACCTTTTAAATAGGCAATTTCGGCTTTTGCCGAGGGCGATAGTTTGTTAATTTCTGGTAGGTGGAGGCATTCGGCTCGATCCTCTTCGAGGGCTTCGCTAACGAGCTTTTGGGCGATCCAAGGGATTTGTGCGATGTCTATTTGTCTGTCGATGCTGTTGGTTTTGATTGCCTGAATGCCGTCGGCGCACCACTCGTAGGTTTTGTTGGCGCGGGTTTTGTCTGGAGATAACAGGTAAATGTAACTGTTTTCAAAGCCGATGAAGGTGGCGATTGCTTCTAGGGTGCGATCGATGTTTCGATCTATTTCCGATCCGGGCTGGCGGATTAAGTCGGTTGACAAACTGACAATCAATTGTGCGAATTCTACTTGATATTGCCAAGATTTTGCTCTTTTTTGGCGATCGGTAACATCTCGAAAACTCCAAATTCTGCCTACTGTGTCCGCTCCGACTTTTGAGGCTATGGGATCGTCGTCATGGGACTGGCGCGAGTGGGTCAAATCATGCTGCTGAAGTCTTTGCTGACTCGGGGCTCCATCGTCATAGCTAGAACTTACCTGCTCTAAAAATAGCTGCCACTCCTCAGCAGTAGGAGGGGGAGTCTGGCCGGCTAAACCGAGCTGTTCGAGTTGACGCTGGAGGTGGGGGTGCATATTTTCGGGAGCTTTGTAAGCAACTTTTTACAGTATACCTTTTTAATTAATGATGTATATAAGAAACTATAGGGTTATTGAAAAGCTACGGATGGTGCATCTGTAGTTTTGCAAACATATTCGTAGGGACTCTGGCATTCCGGCAATAAATTTCTGATTCTCACTAATAAATTGTTTCCCGGAATGCGAGAGTTATTCCCAAAAGTCAGATGTACCCGGGGGCGATCGAACTTGCATCACAGATTTTATCCTAAAGCCGATCGTCTCTGCTATCCAAAATCATGAAAGTGACACCGGAATTGAGAGCAATTCCGGCTGCGCCGAAATAATATAGAGGAGACGGCAGTGCCGTGTCCCTACAATTAATTGTAGGGACACGGCACTGCCGTCTCCTAATTTCAGCTACTGCCCTGTTTTGCCCTGTTTGGAAAATCTCCCATTGTTCGATTATAATCACTATCAAAAATCGCTACTTATCAGACTTTTCGCTTGAGATCGAAAGGTCGGTGAAAATAGCTGGTAGCCGAATTGTAAAAGTAGAACCTTTATCCAACTCGCTGAATGCAGTAATGTCTCCGCCCATCATTTCGCAGAATTTCTTAGTAATTGTCAGCCCCAAACCAGTGCCACCGTATTTTTTAGTAGTTGAAGAATCAGCTTGGGTGAAGGGATCGAATATTTTGGCTAACTGTTCGGAACTCATGCCAATGCCCGTATCTTTGACCGTAAAAACAATCCAATCTTGAGGGGAATATAACAGAGATAAGCTATTTTCAGCTTTGCCACTTCCTCTATGCGCTCCTAATTTTTTGCCTCTCTTTTCAGCCTCGGCCGGGGTTTCGATGGAGCGGGTGACGGTGAAGGTAATTGCGCCGGAAGAAGTAAACTTGGAGGCATTGCTGAGCAGGTTGAGCAGGGACTGGCGGAGTTTAGTCAAGTCAGTCTGCATTGAGCCAATATTTTCGGGGCATTGTATTTCTAGGATATTACTATTTTTGTCTGCCATCGGGGCGATCGTTGCCGCTACTTCTTCAACCAGATTTTCAATGGTGAAGGTTTCGAGATGGAATTCGGTATGGCCTGCTTCAATTTTGGTCAAGTCCAGAATATCTTTAATTAACACTAGCAAATGCTGGCCGGCAGTGTTAATTCTCTGGAGGTCCTCGATGAACTCTTCGGCACCGAGGTCTCGGGCGTCTTCTTGAAGGATCTCGCTGTAGCCGATGATGGCATTGAGGGGGGTTCTGAGTTCGTGACTCATGTTGGCTAGAAAAATGCTTTTCGATTCATTTGCGGCTTCGGCGGCTTCTTTTCCCCGGCGGAATTCTTCGGAACGCAAGCGTTCGGTGATGTCGCTAGTCATGATTAAAACGCACTGACTGCCGCCAATGTCGATCAGCTCTACTGACAGCAGCCAGTCGCGTATTTCGCCGGCTTTGGTGCGAATTTTGAGTTCTTGATTGCCGATCGAACTTTGTTCCTGCAACACCTGAGAAAGCCGTCGCCCGTCTTCTGAATTGACCCACATTCCTAACTCGCTGGCGGTGCGACCAATAAATTCCTGCCGCAACCAGCCCAATGAGCGCAAAAAGCTTTCGTTGGCATCGAGGAAGCGTCCGTCTGTGAGGGTGCAGATGCTGATACCAACTGGAGAAGCGTGAAATGCCTTGGAAAATCTTTCTTCGGAAGAACGCAGGGCTGCTTCGGCCCGCTTTCTGTCTGTGATGTCTTGGACGGTGCTGGTGATGTAGAAGGTGTTGACGGCGGCTTGTTCGCAGACTGTGCGGTGGCTACCGTCGGGGAGTACGAGCCGATAGTCGATGCTGTAAGGCTGTTGCTGATCTAAAGCGGCTTCGATCGAGCTTTTGACTAATTCTCGATCTTCGGGGTGCACGTATTCCAAGTAGGCTTTGAGGCTGGGTTCAACACTTCCCGGCCGCTGTCCCAGGATGCGATAAATTTCTTCTGACCAGCGCAATTGCTGCGTGTTGCGATCTAAGTCCCAGTTGCCTAGCTGGGCGATGCGCTGGGCGTTGGTGAGGCTGGCTTCGCTGGCGCGCAGGGAGGCTTCTGCTTGGTGGCGTTCCGCGACGGTGGCTGCTAATACTAAGCCTGTGACGGCGATGACGGCGATGAAGGCCTGCAAAGATAACAGTGCTTGGGGGATGCTGCTAGCGTGTTTGAGAAATGGGCCGCTACCTCTGGCTATGCCCCAGATGGCGAAGCCGCAGAGGATCAAGTTGGAGAGGGCGGTGTAGCGCTGGCCGAATCGAAAGGCTGCCCAAACTACGAGGGGAAATGGTAAGTATTCGAGGGGATAGCGGGCGTAGGCGGCGCGGGTGCGGGAGCAGAAGACTAGCCAGCCCAGTGCTAGCAGCAGCACCAGCCAAATCGCTCGTTCGATCTGCTGGCGCTTGGTTATGGGTGAGGGTAATTTGCGCCATGTCAGCAGCAGCGGGGCGACGAGCAAAATTCCCATCGCGTCTCCTACCCACCAAGTCCCCCAAATCGTGCCGAAGTTGCTCCAGCTAGATAAACCGGTCAAACACACGAGAATGCTGCCGATGCTGGAGTTGATCAGGGTAGATCCAAAGGCTGCTAGTCCGACTATTCCTAAAACGTCTTTGAGCCGATCGATCTCGGCGCTAAAGTTAATCCTCTGCAATAGATAAGTCCCCGTCCACGCTTGCAGGGTTCTGGCGCTCGCGGAGATCAATGCCGTGCCGATGCTGACGGAGGGTACGCTCAGGCTGAACAGGAAGCCTCCGATCGCAATTCCCGGCCACAGTTGCCGCCCAAACAGCAGCAGGGCGACTTGGGCAATTCCTGCTGCTGGCCACATCGGATAGATTTCTGAACTCAGGGTAAGCGTGGAAATTGCGAATTGCGACGCCAAATAGTAAATTATGGCGATCGCGCCTACTGCGAGGAAGTACCGCCAGGAATGTCCTTTGATTGCGTTAAGGAACTTTGTCTGCATTGTCGTTTGGGGAAAAGGTGGACGGTTATTGGGGTCTCAGTAGGTGGCACGGCACAGGCACAGGATAGGGAAAACGTTTCTATTAGGTGATGGTAGGTCATGGGTGGTAGGAAGGGGGAGAACCTTTTGAGCTAATTTGGACGCCGCTAGGAAATAGGTTTTTTTGTTCCATCGAATCTGCGCATAAATTTCGAGAGCATCCCTTTTTTGCCAATATATCTGTAATGGCTGAGTATTCAGTCTGCGATCTTTTAGTCTTTGTTAAAAATGTATTACCGAGCAACTACGGGCATTTTTTCTCCAAGAGGGCGATCGGCACTAAATTCACCCTAACATCTTGTACCATTCTCAATACTAGCGAAGGAACCGATAATAACCAGATCAAATCTCAGCTTTCTGGCAAGCCCAGGGCAAGAAACCCGGTTTCTGATTGTAAGCGCAGGCGGGAATGATTTTCATGAGATTGTTAACCAATTAATCGAGTTAATCGAGCCTTCAAGTCTTTCGTCGAATACAGTAAAACCGGATAATTTACATCAAAAAAAACATTCTCTCTTTCCCTTTGATTGTTGCAATATATCGATTCTAGAATTTTGTGAAGTAATGGTCATTTGTCTTGCCAATGACTAATGACTAATGACCACTGACTAATCAGGGCTATTTCATTCTTTGTAGGGGCAATCCCCCCGTGGTTGCCCTCCTGGGGGAGGGTCGGCACGCACCATCTGAGAATGAAATAGCCCTGACTGACTAATCCTTTGCAATATCTAAAGTTAGTGTCAAACGATCTTGAGCTTCTTTAAGAGCATCTTGGGGATTGCGGCCGAGGAGGGTTGCTTCGATGGCGCGGCCGAGGTTTTCTGATACGCGCGAGTAGCCTGAGATAATTGGACGCGATCGAGCCCAATTCATTTGTTCTAAAAATACTTTCAAAACAGGCGTTTTTTCCACAAAGTTTTGATAAGTTTGGCTCTGTCTAGATTTTAAGTTAATTGGCAAGTAACCTGTTCCCAATGCCCATGCTGTTTGGAATTCTTCACCGACAACATATTCTAAGAACTCCTTAGCCGCTTTTTCGCGTTCTGGCGAGGTTTTCATTAAAAATAAGTTTTCACCCCCAACGACGGCGGCGCGGCTTTTGAGGATTGGTATGGGCATGACTGCGTAGTCGATCGCACTTTGCTGCAATTGTGCTAGCGTCCACGGGCCGGTGATTTGCATAGCGACTTTGCCGGCGATGAAGTTGTCGAGTTCATAACCACGTTCCGGTGCTGACAGTATGGCGGAACCTTCTGTTAGTAAATCCCGCCATAATTCCAAGGCGGCGCGAGAACCCGGACTGTCTATTTGAGGTACCGAACTTTTCGTGGTTTCTGCTTTGAAGTCGCCGCCTGCACTAAACATGAATGGTAGCCAGGTAAATACTGTCCATTCTCCTTTGCCTAGGGAGAGGACTATGCCGTGTTGGTCTGGGCGGCCGTCTCCGTTGGTGTCTCGTGTGAGCGATCGGGCTGCTTGCTTTAATTGCGCCCAATTCTGCGGCACTTCTGTGATTCCTGCGGCTTTAAATAAGCTGGGACGATAAAATATAGCCGCGTTATTTGTCGCTAGGGGAACTGACCAAATGTGTCCGCCGAGTTCCATAGACTCGAAGAGTGCCGGGTAGATTTCCGCTTTCTGGGGCGACTTGTTGAGCCAATTTTCTAATGGTTGAATAGCTCCCATATCTGCTAATTTTCCAGCAATTGTGGGAACATTCCACAGCAAATCCGGGGGGGCATTTCCGACGATTGCTGTAAGTATTTTTGGCAGTTGTTGGTCTGGCTGACCGATATAAATCGGTTCTACTTTGATGTTGGAATGTGTTTTGTTGAATTTGTCCGTAAGAGTTTGAAATACATCACGATTGGGTGGGGGATTGATGCCGTGCCATAGTGTAAGCTTTATTGGCTCGCCGTTTTTGGATGCGGGTGCTTTGCTGTTTTGACAACCGCTTAATACTAGCAAACTTAAAGTCAGAAAAATGCAGACACCTAGTTTTAGTTGCCTTTTAATTGCTTTGGATAATTTGGATAAAATCATTTTTTAGTTGTATTTAGGGAGGAAGATTTTTTTGAACCGCAGATGAAGGCAGATAAACACGGATGGACGCGGATGGTTAGAGGTTGGTGAAACTGGTTGAATCTCAGAAGTCTGGAGGGAGTTGATTTGTCTCTCCTTCGGAGTTATTTTGAAACAAAACCTTGAAAACTCTAGATCCTAGTCTATCCTGTTGTCACATCCGATCGCCAGAAATTGCTGTCAAGTGCGATCGACATTTTTGTAGATCAGAAACTATCACAGCCTGAAATTCAGGAAATTTACTCCCACAGCTATTCACTAACTTGTTTATTTTCTGCCATTGAATAACTACAGGTAATGTATGTAATATAACCTGGCGGCGCGACAACTTTATCGATATCTGCAAATAAGTGGCGACTGAGTTTGATCGGGAGATACCACAAATCTACAGGAGATACCACAAATCTACGATTTGATTAAATGGTATTTTTTCGTAGAAACCCGGTTTATTGAATCGGTTAAATAGGCACAATTTCGGTAGGGGCTGGTTCGCCGAAATATTGATAGCCCACAAACAATTTCACTAAACCCGCCCGCGCCCCACCAGCAACATCAAATAACCCTGAAAATCTGATTATTTAGCATCTACATGAGGGCAGGGCGGGTTTATAGGATTTGTTGATTGGTGACAAATATTTGGGCTAACCCGCCGCCTACAGGTTTTTGATATTAGTGCGTTAAAATATAATACGGTTCACTGAAGAAGATAATTGCTCAGCGTGCATCTGACTTAACCGAGAAGTGTCATAGTCTCTGCGATTGCCGCGCTAAGAGCTCGCAATGACAGAAAACGTTAAGTGAACCGTATTGCCTTAAAATAAATTGATTTATTGTTGGAAAATCACCCTCTTTGTGCTAACATTGTTTTATGGAAGAACTGCCGATTATTCAAAAAACCTACTATTTAATTAAGGCGATCGCGCTTACCAACTTTAGGCTAAAATAGACTGATTACAACCTCAGCAAAAAAATGACACCTGCCGAAAAAATATCTCTTTTCCAACAAGCAATAGAAACTGTTGAATCTCTCTCACCAGAAGAGCAGACTATGCTGATCGATATCATTCAAAACCGACTTAAACAACAGCGTCGAGATGAGCTGTTACAAGCAGTTGCAGAGTCAGAGAAAGATTATGCACAAGGTAATGTACGTCGAGGTACAGTTGCGGACTTGATGGCGGAGTTGAACGAGTGAAAACCTTAGTTTGGAGTTCAGCTTTTACTCGTACTCTCAAGCGTTTAGTCCGCCAAAACCCGCAATTGCGCTCTCAAATTGAGCAAACATTGCAACAACTTTCGGAAGATCCATTTGCTCCTACTTTGCAAACTCATAAACTCAAAGGAGATTTATCGGATCGATGGTCTTGTTCCATTGACTACAGAAATCGAATTGTGTTTAAATTTGTTCATAATTCTGAACTAGATGAAGAAGAGATTTTTCTACTGACTCTTGGATCTCACGATGATGTTTACTAATACCAATTTAAAAAATTATTGCTACAATAAATATTGTGTATAAAACAATTGTGGGAAGGTGCGTCGCTGTTAACTTGTCGATAGGTAGCTAGGGATTGTTCGTGGCGACACACCCTACCACTAAAAGCAATAAAATAGATTTATGTTCACCCCCGATCGTACAATCCACTCATGCTATGCTGACGGTACAATCGTATTTGAACAACAAGAGCCAAAACGCTTACCAGGAAGCAACAGGCCTCTGCCTGACAGCGACGCTATTGGACCTCATTCACAACTGCGATGGGATATAATTAATAATAGAATTTATCAAGCTCGTGAATTTGACAGTAACGGCTATCCAGTTCGCGATATTGACTTCACCAGTCCCACCTATAGAAATGGCAACCCACGCCCCAACCACGCACCTCCCCCTCATCAACACCTGTGGCAATTTAACGATCGCCAAATAGGAGTGCGATCGGGTTTCAAAAGACAAGGCGGTGGTGGTTCTCCCTTAGATATACCATGAAAACAAAACTAAAAACCATGCGCGGTATTACGATTAGTGACTCAACCCCTGACGGTTTTCTCGCTGTCAACCTCATAGATATCCTAGAGATCATCGCCCCCGCAATTTCAACAACTCAGTGGCAAATTACTAACCTAGAATGTTTAGGGACAACCGCCGAAAGACTTTATCAAATAACAGACGATTTGCAATTGATTTCCAGTGAATTGTTGTTGAAATTAGCAGCAGAAATTTCACAAATAATTGACGGCAAATTTCAAGGCTACTTTCCCAATGAAAATCAGCCTTGGTTGATAATCACCGCAGTAGATAGTAGCGCCTACGATGTTGAAACTGTAGATGAAAATATCCTCAATCAAATTAGACAACAGTTTGAGCAAATTAGTGAATTGCCGATATTGTTAACTGTATAGTATGCAGATGCTTAACATCGGCATCTATAATATGTTATGGTTATTTCTGGCTGTTCTAATTAACTAAAAATCTATGAGAATTGTTTTTTTCGGCACTCCAGAATTTGCTGTTCCTACTTTGTCCAGTTTGCTGAGTTATCCAGAATTCGAGGTGGTAGCTGTTGTCACTCAGCCGGATAAACGCCGGGGAAGAGGTAATCAATTGATGCCTTCACCCGTCAAAATAGCGGCTTTAAATCACAGTCTCCCGGTTTTGCAGCCGTCACGAATCAAGAAGGATATCGAAATAATTGCCAAACTGCGGGAAGCGGAGGCTGATGTGTTTGTTGTGGTAGCTTATGGCCAGATTTTGTCTCAAGAAATTCTGGATATTCCTAGTTTAGCTTGTGTGAATGTTCACGGTTCAATTTTGCCGAAGTATCGCGGGGCGGCACCGATTCAACGCTGTCTTTTTGACGGGGAAAAGGAAACGGGAATTACGACGATGCTGATGGATGCGGGGATGGATACTGGGGCGATGTTGTTGAAGGTTTTTGCTGGTATTTCGCTGTTGGATAATGCTGATTCTTTGGCGGATAGGTTGGCTGATGTTGGGGCGGATTTGTTGGTGGAAACTTTGGTTAAATTGAGGGATGGAGAAGTTAAAGCTGTTCCTCAAGATGATGCTGATGCAAGTTATGCGCCGATGATTAAGGGTGCTGATTTTGTGTTGGATTGGTCGAAAAGCGCGATCGACCTTCACAATCAAGTTAGGGGTTTTTACCCGGATTGTACCACCAGTTTTCGCGGCAATTCCCTGAAGGTGATGGCGACTGTACCCATCGCCCCGGAATATTGGCTGCAAATGCCGCCGGATTTGAGGGTTTTGGAACGCGAATGGCCTGTTTTGGCGCAGTTGTCGGGGGAAAATGGGGCTGTTGTGAAGGTTGTGAAGGGCTTAGGGGCGATCGTCCAAACTGGCGATGGTTTATTATTATTGCGGGAAGTGCAGTTGGCTGGGAAAAAGGTGCAGTCTGGCGTGGATTTTGCCAATGGTGCTCGGTTGGTTGTGGGGGAAGTTTTTGGGGGTGTGGAAGTTACAAGTTAGAATAGAACCTCGAAAGGTTTGTGATATTATGGCCTTTCGATTACCCCCAATATAGTATGGGCGGGTTTACCAACAATATTCGCCAATAATTGACAATCTCAAAAAACCGCCCTGACCGTTATATTATGGTCAATCGATCTGACATGATATGATACCATATCCGAAATTAGCGATCGACTTCAACAGGGCGATCGCACAAAACCCGTATTTTCTCCCACCCTAACATCACAAGAGGATTTAATCAAACCCATATTTAAACTCTTATTATTCTTAATCACATTTCCACTTCCTCCCTGACTCGCGGCAAACAAACCCCCAGCAATAATGTTATTTTCTATTCTGACATTCTCCATCCTATTAACTTTCTTACCCGTACCAGCATTCACATAAATCAAAGGTATATTTGGTTTAACATTTGATAGCAACTTATTATCAACAATCCTCACATCTCGAATCGCCGGAACATCAGAAATACCGATGTAAGCATTACCAGAATTACCAACAATCTCCGCTTGATTCACCGAAGTTCCGCCACAGCAAGCATGAATCACAATTCCACCTCCATCGTTGCTCAAAATCTCGGAATCTACAAGTCGATGTCGGTACACTTCAAAGTCATTATTTCCGATTAAAACATTCCACCCAGCCCACTCAATCGCCCGACTGTTAAAACTGGTATTTTTCCCAGCAACTCCCCTACCTGTATCCTCCGTCCACCATCGTTTTCCAGCATCATCTCTAATCGTATTATCCCGGACAATCAAGCCATTACCTGAAGCTCTAATTCCCGCCCTCATGGTATGATAAACCCAATTATCTCGAATAGCAATCCCCTTGCGAAAAAGCCCAGGTTCTGTAATAGGTTCCGCCGCCGTGACAAAGTTTTCTTCAAATAAACCCGCTTTAGAACGATTGACTAAAATACCGAAATGGTTCCCGAAGTCGAAACTAACATTATATGCTTCAATAGCACGAGTCACCCCAGATTTTACTTGATATTCAGGTTGTTCGTAATTATCAGTAATATCATCGTTGAGTCGATTGTTAGCAATTAAAACATTAGCCAAAGCATTAATTTTAATATTGGCAACATAGGGGTTAGCATATCGTTGCCATGCTGATTGAAAATTGAGGTTCGGCACCAAGGGGCTGGGTTCGGCAACGTTATTGCTGCGCAGGCCGTAAACGACAATATTTCTATTTTTACTGTAGTCGAGATTGCTCATGAAATAAATAGGCGATCGGTTAATATCGAGATTGACAACACCGATATTGCTATCATTATTTGGATCGTCAGTAAAAATTCTTTTAAAAGCCGTATCATTCGGAGTTCCGCTACCTAAAAGCTGCGGTTCATATTTAGGAAATATCAGCTTTGTCGGAGGATTGTATAAACTTTGTTTGGCATCTGTTATTGCCGGAGTTTCCCCTCGGATGACTACTCCCGATTTTAAATATATACTATCTAGAAACTCATAAGTCCCCGCCGGAAAATAGATAACTCCACCTCCGTTAGCAGCAGCAACATCTCTGAGAAAGTTAAATCTATCGCTCAGCGTCCCGCCTTGAAAATCTTGGATATTGTATACACATTGCCATTTAATTTCTGATGTCCAGGGATAAGCTTTTTGTCCGTATCTGGATGCTACAGGATTATCTGTTGGGCCGCTGCTAGGACTACCACAACCTAACAATTGTCCTGGAAACAAAGAGGATTTAAAGCGTGCGATCGAATTATTAATATTGTTGGCATTAGTTAAATAAAAAGTAGCACTGAATAAGATAATAAATAAACCAGATAATAAATAAGTCTGGACTTTTGGTGATATCGATCTTATTTTCTCTTTCTCGCTACCCAGTAAACAAGGATATCTAACTGTGACGAGACAGAGAGTGTACCAAGCAATATGTGCGTATTGAGCGCAGTCGAACCAAGTGAAAGTAAAAATCAGATAAGTAATAGCAACGGCTTCAATACCGCGCCCCGATGATTTCACGGCTAAATACAGATAATATCCCCAAAGTGCAATGCCAGCCAACAGCCCCAAAATTCCAACTGACAAAGTAGTATCCAGAATCCAATTGTGAGCTTTGTAAGTAGGAATTTCTCTGGTACTAATTTCACCTTTTATGTTAATATAGTCGTAAGTAAATTCATTCAAACTTACAACAACCGGAGTTACTTGAGGATTTCTGATATAGGGGTAAGCAATGCCCAATCCGTCGAATCCCCATCCAAATAGCGGGCGTTTTTTGATGCCACGGGCTGAAATTGTCCACATGGGCGATCGGCTAGACATGATTTGTGCGATCGAAGGTTTGCTCCAATCTAGCGGCCTAGTGACAGTCATGATGGCAATGGCGATTAAACTAATAAGAACAATCCCAATCAAGATTTTATAATATTGGCGTCCCAATAAATAAGCACTAGCTACTATCAAAGCTAAAATTGCACTACGGGTAGATGTTAGCAGCAATGCCGGAACAGTCAGAATTAAAGTAATAACAGTTAATTTAGTAGAAGTAAATCTCCAAAACCAGCCCACAATCGCAGTCACTGCTGTCAATGCTAAAACTATAGCTGCATGACCGCGATGGGAGTACAATCCTATGGGTTGCTGTCCTTGAAAAATGCTACTGGCTAAGACATCGCCTCGAATTTGCTGCCCCATTTTCGCGGTGTAGTCGATGCGCCAGTCAATGATTTGGGGGAAGATACTCAGAGACAGGATAATGCCACCAATTAGCAATCCTTGGAATTGAGAATTAATGAGTTGTGGCTGTACGATTAGGAGCAAACTGTTGCTGAGAGTGAAAGCAGCAATTAACAGCCAGTACAGCCAGCCGTCTCCCATTTGGTCTTGACCGAAAAAAGACGTTAAGGGAAAAGGACTTTGTAGAGTCGAGATAGCTCCGATTGATAGAAATATTGTCCAAAGTATTAGCGATATTTTCCATTGTCGGGAAATAGTTAGGGCTGTTCTTTGTTCCCATAATAGAGCGAGATTGACTCCGACTATTAGCCAAATAACCAACACTTTGGGGGAAGTCCAGATGCTTCCCCGGCTGCTTCCTGTGGGGTTGATGAGAATTATGCTGAGGGCATAGAGCAGGGTGTAGAGGGTTTTCATTACTCTTTGGTTTTCCGATTCTTTAGTCTTTTAATGATAGGCAATACAGCCAGAGCTAATAAAGTTCCTAATCCGGTGGTTGGTTCGGGAACAGCTTCTGCGGGAAGAGCATCGTCCTCAGTATTTTTAGCTGAGACTTTTGGAGTTTTTGCGATGAGAGTATCGTCAACATACGATAGTTCTGGGTCTTCAAGTAAGTCGCTGCTTATGCCTGCAAAATCTACTGCATCAGAATTGTTATCCTCTGAAGATAGTTCTGGGTCTTCAAGTAAGTCGGCACTTATGCCTCCGATATCTGCGTTATTTTCGTTGTTGTCTGTTGAAGATAGTTCTGAGTCTTCAAGTAAGTCGCTGCTGACTCCAGCTAAATTTATTTGGTTTTGATTGTTGTCTGTTGAAGATAGTTCTGAGTCTTCAAGTAAGTCGCTGCTGATACCAGCTAAATTGACTTGGTTTTGATTGTTGTCTGTTGAAGATAGTTCTGAGTCTTCAAGTAAGTCGCTGCTGATACCAGCTACCTTCGCATTGTTCAAATTGCTGTTCGTTGATGATAATTCTGGGTCTTCGAGTAAGTCGCTTGCTATTGAATAGTCAGTGTTAGCTTTGCTACTGCTTTTAACAAGGGAGCTGGAACGCAAGTTCGAGACTACCGCGTTTGGTATTTCAGAACTGGGAACTGCCCGAATCGGAAGCCCGCCCGAACTTGGTGCTGGTGCTGGACTCACACTCGTTGCTGGCGCTGGACGCGGGCTGGGTGAGGGTGATGTAGTAGTAGTTGTGGATGTTGAGATAATAACAGTTGATGTTGACCCGAATGTAGATGTTACCAAAGGTGTCGAAGTCCAAGGTGTCGAAGTCCAAGGTGAGGGAGACGGTGCAAGCGACACTGATATTATTGTCGATGTTGTTGGTGACGGGCTTGCTCCAGGTGCTGGACGAGGGGTTGGAGAGGGTGTTGGTCGAGGTGTTGGTGACTGGGTTGGTCGAGGTGTTGGAGAGGGTGTTGGTCGAGGTGTTGGTGTTGGCGATACTGCCACGTAGCCTATGCCACCGCCGCCACTAGCACTACTAGCGACAGGTTCACCTTTGGGTATACGTATGGGTGGCCAGTCGGGAACGAAAAGCGGGATTGGGTTTGGAGTTCGAGCTGGAGCTGGAGCGGGTACTTGTTGTTTGCGACGAAATATTTGGGTTCTTCCTTACTTGGTATGCCAAACTAATAATTAAAATGCCAAGTAAGCAAACATCTATTTTTGTAGTTTTCAAAATTTCTAAAGCCATATGCAGAACGTTTTATCAACTTA